>NZ_JBIRQM010000008.1:0-429208 GCF_044333225.1 Streptomyces sp. NPDC021080
ACATTCCGAACCCGGAAGCTAAGCCTCACAGCGCCGATGGTACTGCAGGGGGGACCCTGTGGGAGAGTAGGACGCCGCCGAACAAATTTTAGAGAAAACCCCCGGACCGGGGATACCGGTCCGGGGGTTTTCTGCATTTCAGGAACGTTTGCTTTCCGGGGGGCCGTGGCTTTTTCATGGACCTAGGACTCGGTACTGGGCCCATGACTCGGCAGAAGAAAGGGGGCGGTCTCCTCGTGGAGACCGCCCCCTTTTCTCGTGGTGCGGTTACTTCAGGCGGGACGACGCGACGATCGAGACGATGTGCGCCGGCACGAGCAGCCACACGATCGCCGTCACGGCGACGGTCGCGATCCGTGTGGCCGTCAGGTCGCCCAGCGCCAGGTCGACGACCGCGGTGACGAGCAGCAGGATCGTGCACTCGATGCCGTTGACCAAGCGGTGGAGCCCGACGGCCGAGGCCAGTCGGCGGACCTGTGCGAGACCGCTGGAGCGCGGGACGACCGAGGCGTCCGTCGCCTTCTCCATGCCGCTGTCGGAGCGGGCCACGTGTACGAGGTCGGAGGACGACTTCAGGAGCAGGACGCCGATCGCCGCGACCAGGCCGGCCACCAGATAGAGATTCAGGCCGAGCTGGGCGGCGCGGATGCCCATGCCCACCATCACGGCGGCGTCGGCGAGGTAGGCGCCGAGGCGGTCCAGGTAGACGCCGAGCGGGCTGAACTGGCGGCGCCAGCGGGCCACTTCGCCGTCCACGCAGTCGAGCAGCAGGTACAGCTGCATGAAGACGACGGAGAGAACGGCGCCGCCGAGGCCCGGCAGGATCAGGGCGACTCCCGAGAGCATCCCGGCGAAGACCATGATCACGGTGATCTGGTTCGGCGAGATACGGGTGTCGACCAGATGGCGGGTCACGCGCAGGGAGAGGGACCTCATGTAGAGGCGTCCGGCCCAGTGCTCCGCCCGGCTGTCCAGCTTGCCCGTGGGATGAATGACGTTGCGGAGTTCCTCTAGTTGGACTTTGGCCATGCGGCGTTCTCCCTGGCGAGCTTGCGCGTTGTCGGATCGGTCGGCTGACTATGCCGTACAGGGAAGAGCATGACGGTGGCCGGACCGACGGCGATCGGCAGGGTGGATATACGGATGAGCCAGGTAGTACGCGCGTACTACGGTGACGCCATGACCTCCGTGACCCATGTGATCCGCTCCATACGTTCCGACGAGTGGAGGCAGGTGAAGGAGCTCAGACTCGATGCCCTGCGGGACCCTGTCGCGCACCTCGCGTTCCTGGAGACGTACGAGGACGTGGTCGTCAAGGCGGACGCCTTCTGGCAGGACCGGGCGTCCGGGGCGGCCGTCGGGGCCACCGCGCGGCAGCAGCTCGTGGCCGTGGGCGAGGACGGGGTCTGGGCCGGGTCCGTGACCGTGCTGGTCGAGGAGGCCGGGGCGCCCGACGCGTTCGGGTTCGTGCCCGAGCGGAGTCAGGGGCATCTGGTGGGGGTGTACGTACGGCCCGAGTACCGGGGAAGCGCGGCCGGCGTGACCCGGGGGCTCTTCGAGGCCGCGCTCGCGTGGTCGTGGGAAGCCGGAGTCGAGCGCGTACGGCTGTTCGTGCACGAGAAGAACGGCCGTGCCGAGGCGTTCTACCGGAAGGCGGGTTTCCTGCCCACAGGAGTGACGGTGCCGATGCCGGGGGACACCGGCGAACTGGAGCTGGAGTTCGCCATCACCCGGGGCTGAGGCGGCCGACGGGCGTCAGGCCGGCTCCGCGTCCTACCGGTCTCCGTCTGGCTCCCTTCGCGTCCCGCAGGCCCTCCGTCCGGCTCCCTTCCCGTCCTGCGGGCCCCTGCGTGGCTCCTCCCGTCAGGACGGCCCCCGCGAGGCCTCCGCCTCAGACCGGAAGCTCGTACTGAGGCCAGCGCGAGCGGAGTTGCTCGCGGGAGCGGAGGAGGGCCAGGGTCGGCAGACCGCGGGCCGGGCCCGCGGTCAGGAGATCGGGGAGCTGGGGGAGCGGGGCCACGGCCGCGATGTCGTCCAGGACGAGCGTGAGTGGTGGGTCGAGCCGACCGGAGGATGACCGTTCGGCCATGCGCCGGCCACGCTCGACCACGCTTGAGGCGAGGGCCGTCAGGAGCGGCATGGCGCCGGGGTCTGCCTTGGGGTCCTCGATGGGTTCACCGATCATATAAAGAGTGCCCCCTTCGTTGACGAAGGAATCCAAGGCGAGGCTGTCATTTCGGTTCGGAGTGCAGGATTCTCGGATGTTCACCGTGGCGAGCGCCGACAGTGCACGCGCCGTCAGTTCCTGCGCGATGTCCCGGCGTTCGGGGTGGGAGACGAGTGCTGCCTCCAGCTCGCCCGCGGTGCCGGACGCGGCCTTGGGGTTCGTGCGCAGGGCCCGTACGGCGTCCTGCACCTGTGCGCCCTGGGCCCAGCGGTGGACGTGGCGGAAGGCCTTGCCCTCGACCGCTGCGGCGTGCAGATAGCTGCGCATGAGGGTTTCCGCGACATCGGCCATCGCCTGGTCCGCCTTGGCGGAGGGGCGTACCGGGGCGAGGAGTGCCGCCGCTCTGGCCGCGGCCGTCTCCTTGTCCTCGCAGCCGGCCGCGGGGGACCAGTGCAGCCGGGCCGGGGTGTCGCAGAGGTGGGCCGGGTCGTAGAGGAGGACGGGTCCCAGTTTGGCGCGGGCGTCCTTGGTCTCCGACCAGGTGCGGGGGTCGGAGGTGATGACGAGGGCCGGTCCTTCGGCGTCGCGTACGGCCTGGGCCGCGGTGGGGTGCCGAGTTTCGGCGGGGGCGAGGACGACCGCGTGCGGGGATGTCCACCAGGGCTTCTGCCGGGGGGCCGTGACGGGACCTGACACCGTCGCGGGAGAGGCTGCCGTGGCCGTGGAGGCGACGGCTTCCCAGCCGTCCTGGTGGTCCGGTGCCTCCGGGCCCGAGTGCCCCCGTATCTGCGCCGGCGAGGCCACAGGACCGTGCGGCTGCCAGGCCGGATCGCCGGGTGTCTGCGCCCCCGTGAGCCCCTGAGTCTGTGCGGCCGCATGCCTGTAGCCCTGCTGCTCGCCCGGTCGTTCGCCCAGCCGTTCGCGTGGCGGGGTGCTCGCCCGTTCGCCCTCGGGTGTTCTGGGGGCCGTCTCCAGGGGGTGCGTCGGCAGCAGTCGGTGTTCCGACCTGGCCGGCGGTACCACCGGGTCAAGCGCGTCCGCGGAAGTCGCGGAAGCTGTGGAACTCGCGGAGGCTCTGGACGACCGGGCCGTCCCGGCCTGCGCGCGTCTTCGTGCTCGTCCGGCCCGCCACCGTGCCACCGTGCCCATCACGAACACGGCGAGGACCAGCAGCACCATCAACTGGCCGATGAACAGGCCCCAGAAGAGGCCGTAGCCCGACAGCTGGGAGGCCGGGGTGTCGGGCCAGGCGCCGGCGATGTCGTGCGGGGCGCCGATCAGGTGCCGCATGGCCAGGGGCGTACGGGTGAAGGTGATCGCGTCCGGCCAGGCGCCGCGGGAGAACCAGCCCGCGAGGCCCGTCGCCGACCACACCATCAGGGTCATGCCGAGGAGGAAGGCCAGCACCCCGATCAGCAGGCCGTCGGGGATGCCGCCCGCCCCCTCGTGCCGGGGGGCGGGGCGGTCGTCGCGCCGGTCGGGGTACTGGCTCATCTCACGCCACCGTGGACTCGGCGGAGCCGTCGAGATCGCTGAGATGCTGCTCCATGAAGGCCGCCGCCCGCTCCTCGGCCTCCAGTTCGGCGGCGCGCAGGGCGTCGTCGGCGGCGAGGTCGGCGGACGACTGCGTCATCGCGCGGTCGGTGAACACCAGCGGGCGTTCCGTCTCGGTGATGAGGTGCTTGACCACCTGGACGTTGCCGTTGACGTCCCAGACCGCGATGCCCGGGGTCAGGGTCGGGATGATCTCGACCGCCCAGCGGGGCAGACCGAGGACCCGGCCCGTCGAGCGGGCCTCGTCGGCCTTCTGGGCGTAGATGGTCCGCGTCGAGGCCATCTTCAGGATCGCGGCGGCCTCCTTGGCCGCCGCTCCGTCGACGACGTCCGACAGGTGGTGGACCACCGCCACGAAGGACAGGCCGAGGCGGCGCCCGAACTTCAGCAGCCGCTGGAAGAGCTGGGCCACGAAGGGGCTGTTGATGATGTGCCAGGCCTCTTCCACGAGGAAGATGCGCTTCTTGCGGTCGGGCCGGATCCAGGTGTGCTCCAGCCACACACCGACGATCGCCATGAGGATCGGCATGGCGATGGAGTTCCGGTCGATGTGCGACAGGTCGAAGACGATGAGCGGGGCGTCCAGGTCGATGCCGACCGTCGTCGGGCCGTCGAACATGCCCCTGAGGTCACCGTCGACGAGTCGGTCCAGGACCAGGGCCACGTCCAGACCCCAGGCCCGTACGTCGTCTATGGCGACGTTCATCGCCTCGGCCGACTCCGGTTCGGGGTGGCGCAGCTGCTCGACGATGTCGGTGAGCACCGGCTGGCGCTCGACGATCGTCTCGTTGACGTAGGCGTGGGCGACCTTCAGGGCGAAGCCGGACCGCTCGTCGAGGCCGTGGCCCATCGCGACCTCGATGATGGTGCGCAGCAGGGCGAGCTGGCCCGTCGTCGTGATGGACGGGTCGAGCGGGTTGAGCCGGATGCCCATGTCCAGGGCGGCCGTCGGGTCGAGCCGGATGGGAGTTATCCCCAGCTCCTGCGCGATGAGGTTCCATTCGCCGACGCCGTCCTCGCCCTGGGCGTCGAGGACGACGACCTGGCGGTCGCGGAAGCGCAGCTGCCGCAGGACGTAGGTCTTCTCCAGGGCCGACTTGCCGTTGCCGGACTCGCCGAGGACCAGCCAGTGCGGGGCGGGGAGCTGCTGCCCGTACAACTGGAAGGGGTCGTAGATGTAGCCCTTGCCGGAGTACACCTCGCGGCCGATGATGACGCCCGAGTCGCCGAGACCCGGTGCGGCGGTGGGCAGGTAGACCGCCTGCGCCTGGCCCGTGGACGTGCGCACGGGCAGGCGGGTCGTCTCGACCTTGCCGAAGAGGAAGGACGTGAAGGCGTCCGTCGCGGCGGACAGCGGATCCCGCATCAGTGCATCAGCCCCTACCTGCGGATTCCGGTGGCGAACGGCAGTGTGTTGACGAAGGCGCGGTGGTGCTCGCGGTCGCACCACTCCAGTTTCAGATACGACTTTCCGGCCGAGGCGCGGATGGTGCGCTTGTCGCGCGCGAGGGCTTCGGGGTTGCGGGAGGAGACGGTGATGTAGCCGACGAGGTTGACGCCCGCGGCGCCGCTCGCGAGGTCCTCGCCGCGCTGGTCGAGGCGGTTGTGCGAGGCGATGTCGCGGGGGTCGACGGTGCGGTTCATCTTGGCGGCGCGGCTGGCCTCGGCCTCGTCGTTGGTCTTCTCGGTCAGCATGCGTTCGATGGCGATCTCGGTGGGTTCGAGGTCCATGGTCACGGCGACCGTGCGGATGACGTCGGGGGTGTGGACGAGGAGCGGGGCGAGGAAGTTGACGCCGACCGGGGTCATCGGCCATTCCTTCACCCAGGCCGTGGCGTGGCACCAGGGGGCGCGGGTGGAGGACTCGCGGGTCTTCGCCTGGAGGTACGTCGGCTCCATGGCGTCCAGTTCGGCCGGCCAGGCGTTGCGCTTGGTCATCGCCTGGATGTGGTCGATCGGGTGGTCGGGGTCGTACATCGAGTGCACGAGGGAGGCGAGCCGGCCCTGGCCGAGCGGCTGCCGTACGCGGATGTCGGCTTCCTGGAGCCGGGAGCAGATGTCGGTCAGCTCGCGGGCCATGACGACGGCGAGTCCGGCGTCCCGGTCGACCTTCCGTCCGCCCTGCGGCCGTGCCGCGCGCGCCATGGCCTGGCCCTCGGCGGCCAGTTCACGCGAGTAGTGCATGCAGGCGACGAGATAGGCGCGGTGCTGCTCGCTGCTCGTGGACACCATGGACTGGAGCTGGTCGTACGACTGCTGGAGCCAGCCGGGGGCCCGGTCGTCGCCGCGCTGGGAGACGTCCTTGGCATGGGCGTCCGGGTCGGCGGGGAGGGTGCGGGCGAGCATCTGGAGGCGGGTGACGAAGCCGTCGCCGTTCGCCACGTGCTTGAGCAGTGTGCCGAAGCGGTCGACGAGGGCCTCCTGGTCCTCGCTGTCGCGCAGTCCGACGCCCGGTCCCTCGATCTCGATGGCGGCTGTGACGGTTCTGCGGTCGGCGTGCAGCAGCACGGCGATCTCGTCGGGGCCGAAGGGGGCGGCGAGCCAGGAGATGCGCCCGATGCCGGGCGGCGGCCCGATCTCGACCTCTCTGCCGTCGAGGCGGGTGCCGGCCTCCATCACCTGGTTGCGGTACGCCGTTCCCTGGCGCAGGGTCCGCTTGTAGCTGCGGTTGATCTCGAACCACTTGTAGAACGTGCGCCGCTTGTACGGGACGTACACGGCGGCGAGCGCGAGCAGCGGGAAGCCCATCAGCAGCACGATCCGCAGGGACAGCACCGGGACGAGCAGGCCGCACATCATGCCGAGGAACGCGCCCGCGATGATGAGCGCGATCTCGCCGGACTCGCGGTTCCGGCCGACGATCGCGTTCGGCCGGGCGCGGCCGATCAGATATGTACGGCGGGGCGTGACCGGATGGGACAAGTGGGAATCGGTCGTCAACGCCCTTCACCTCCCGTGCGGTTGCTGTTGCGGGTGTTGCTTGCGTGCGGGGTGTTGACCGGGCTGCTGCGCGGCGGTGGTGCGGCGGAGGGGACAGATCCGCCGCCTCCGTTCGGCGTACGGCTGCTGTGCGCGGCCACACCGCCGGACGCGGGGTTGGCGGGGCGGGGCTGGCTGTTGCCGCCTCCGCCGCCACCGTTGTTGTCGGCGCGTGAGCTGTGGGTCTTGATGCCCTGCGCGACGAGGGTGGCCGGCGAGCTGATCACGGCGGCGGCCTTGCTCTCGGCGCCCTGCATGATGCGGTTGTTGCGGGAGCCGGCGATCTCGTCGCCGAAGCCGGGGACGAAGCGGTAGATCATCGCGCTGGCGAAGATGGCGAGCAGGATGATGGCGAGCCCGGAGACGACGGCGGAGAACGCGTCGGGGCCGTTGTCGGAGGACGACAGGGCGCCGGCGAGGCCCAGCACGATCACGATGACCGGTTTGACGAGGATGACCGCGATCATGATGCCCGCCCAGCGGCGGACGTGGCCCCACAGGTTCTTGTCGACGAGGCCGGCGTAGACGACGGTGCCGAGGAGGGCGCCCACGTAGAGCAGGGCAGCCCGGATGACCAGCTCCAGCCAGAGGATGCCGGCGGCCAGGATCGAGACCATCGAGACGACGATCAGCATGATGGGGCCGCCGCCGATGTTGCTGCCCTTGTTCAGCGCGCCGGAGAACGTGCCGAAGAACGTGTCCGTCTGGTTGCCGGTCGTCTTGGCGAGCACCTCCGTCACGCCGTCCGTCGCCGAGACGACCGTGTAGAGGATCAGGGGGGTGAACGCCGAGGCCAGCACGGTCAGCCAGAGGAAGCCGATCGCCTCGGAGAGGGCGGTGCCGAGGGGGACACCTCGCACGGCCCGCTTGGCGACGGCCAGCAGCCACAGGAGCAGGGTCAGGATCGTGGACGCCGCGAAGACGACGGCGTACTGCTGGAGGAACTTCTGGTTCGTGAAGTCGACGTTGGCGGTGTCGTTCACGGCGGCGGAGAGTTTGTCGATGGTCCAGGAGGCGGCGTCGGCGCAGCCCTTGGCCAGCGAGGAGAGGGGGTCCGTGGCGGACCCGACACCGGGGTCGGTGGTGAGGCCGGATTTGCCGGATCCCTTGGTGCCGCTGTCGCAGTACTTTCTGGCGGGGCCACGGACGAGTTCACAGGGGTTGCGGCTGGGGGTCGGGCTGGGGGCGGCGACCGCCTTGGTGGCCAGCAGGACGGCTGTCGACTGCATCGCTGCCACCGTGGCGGCGAGCGAGAGGACACGGCGCGGCTTGTTAGCGGGCATACGTGAACCCTCCGTACTCCTCGACGGCCTTGGTCATGTCGTCCGCGGTGGAGGCTTTCTGGTCCCGTCCCACCGGGACGGGGCCGTCCTTCTGAGTGAAGTCGGTGACCTTCCAGTCCCCGTTGATCCACTTCAGCTGGTAGGTCGTCGTGTACCAGCTCTCCGACACGGGGTTGGTGGACCCGTCGCCGGACAGGCCGAAGAGCGAGGTGTACCAGAGCTCGACCGTGGCGCTGTCCGTGCTGAAAGCCTTGGTCTTGGTGCCGACCGGGATGATGCGCGAGATGAAGGTCTGGCCGGCCGGCGCGGCGCCGCTCTTGTCCAGTCCGATGTTCGTCAGGAACTTCTCGCTCGTGTAGGCCGAGTCCAGATCGGGCTGCCGGGCGGCTGCCACGTCGGGTGTGTACACGGTGTTGACGATCGCGTGCCGCTGGTCGGCGTTGAACATGCCGGTGGAGCCGAGCGCGACCCCGTAATTCGCGGCAGCGCTCTGTGCCCCCTCCTTCGTGTGGGGGAAGCCCGACGGGATGTCGGCGGTCTTCGTGCTCACCGGGTGGTTGCCGGAGGCCGCTGTGGGGGACGTCTTCGCCTTGTCGCCGCTGTTGCCGCCCGAGGAGGCCGCGTTGTCGCCGCGGTTCGCGAAGGCGATCGCGGCGATGAGCAGGACGACCACGCCGACGACCGTGACCAGGCTCCGCGAGGAGGATCCGCGTCCGCGCCGCGCGCCTCCGTACACGTCGCCCTGGCGGTCGGGCAGTCGGGTGCGGGTCTGGCCGGAGCCGCCGTACCCTCCGTCCTCGCCGCGCGGGCCGTCGCCGTACCCGGGTTCGTCACCGAGACTCATGCCGCGTGCGCCCCCTCAACCTCTCGCTGAACCACGTAGTACGACGGTAGCCGTGCTGGTTCCCGCGCGGGCGCGGTGTGGTGACTGGACATCAGGGAGTTGCAACCTCAGCCGGTGGGCACGACGGACGGATGGATCGGTGGAGCGAGAATCCGGGCGCGCCCGGCCGGGTACTGACGGCGCGCCGGGTGCGGCGCGGCCCGGCCGGGCTACACGGCCATGCCGTACACGATGGTGAAGAGCGTGCCGAGGGAACCGATGATGAAGACTCCCGTGAGCCCGGCGATGATGAGGCCCTTACCCTGTTCGGCGCTGAAGGTGTCGCGGAGGGCGGTCGCGCCGATGCGCTGTTTGGCAGCACCCCAGATCGCGATGCCGAGGCAGAGCAGGATGGCGACCGCCATCACCACCTCGACCATCACCTTGGCTTCGTTGCCCAGGCTGCCGAAGGGACCCCAGTCCGGAGCGATTCCACCGATGATTGTGTTGATGTCGCCCTTGTCGGCTGCGAAAAGCATGTAAGTCACCGCCCCTAGTGGGTAGTTCTGCACCCCCTGCCACTGTGCGCAGAGGTCGGGCCCATTCTCGCCGACAATGACGCCTTCGTATGTCGACTTGACGTCATTGGTTGGCGGGATTCGTGCGAATTCCTTGTCACCGGCGTACGCGGGACCCTCCCGGGAGGCGTACGGCGGTATACGAAGAGTCGTATCGTCACTCTGTGTATCACGGCCGGTCACGCCGGGCAATGAAGCGGAAGCGAAACCTGGCGCGCGGTTCCGTCGTTGTCCCCTTCTACGCCTCGCGCGCGGGATGGATTCGAACGGACGCGGGCTGCCGGGAAGGCTTCTGACGGTGCGTCGCGCCGGTGTTCCCCGGGTCGCCGGGTCCGTGCGGGGTGGACGTGCCGCGCCGGTGACGGGAACGCGGAACGGGCCGCGGCTGGTTGCCGCGGCCCGTTCGCCGGGTGGTGCCGGGGAACCCCACGTCTCCCGGCACCGGCCCGCACTCCGGAGGTCAGCCGGTGAAGGCGGTGACCCCCTCCGGGGTGCCCCATCCGGTCGGGCCGTCGTAGCCCGTCGTCGCGGTGCAGAGGTAGCTGGTGCTGCAGGTGCCGTTGTTGCCCGAGGTCACGTCGTTGAGCGCCGAGGTGCCGGCCGCCGTGTACGGGAACTTCGCCGGGTAGGAGCCGCTGGACGGGGTGCCGCCGAGGGCGTAGACGCCCGCGATGATCGGCGCCGAGACGCTGGTGCCGCCGAACGTGTACCAGCCCGCCGTGATGCCGTACGAGTCGTACACCGCGACGCCGGTGGCCGGGTCGGCGACCGCCGCGACATCGGAGACGGTGCGCTTGGAGCAGCCCGTGTCGGTCTGCCAGCTCGGCTTGGGATCGTACGCGGAGCAGCCGGAGCCGGTGCCCTCGGTGCTGCTGGTCTTCCAGACCGACTCGGTCCAGCCGCGGGTGGTGGAGGCCGCCTTGGTCAGCGCGGTGCCGCCGACGGAGGTGACGTACTGCGAGGCGGCCGGGTACTCGGCGCCGTAGCCCGAGTCGCCCGCGCTGACGGTGATGGCGACACCGGGGTGGTTGAAGTACGCGGTGTCGTACGAGGTGTCGGAGGACGACTCGGAGCCGCCGTAGCTGTTCGAGACGTACTTCGCGCCCAGGGCGACGGCCTCGTTGACGGCGGTGCCGAGGTTGGCCATCGTGGCGGACTTGGCCTCGACGAGGAGGATGCTGCACTTCGGGCAGACGGCGCTCGCCATGTCGAGGTCGAGGGAGATCTCCTCGGCCCAGCCGGTGTCGTTCGCCGGGAGCGAGGTGGTCGAGCCGGTCTGGCTGACCTTCTTGAAGCAGCCGTTGGCGGTGGTGCACGCCGGGAGGCCGTAGTACGAGCGGTAGGTCGCGAGGTCGGCCTCGGCGTTGGGGTCGTTGTAGGCGTCGACGACGGCGATGGTCTCGCCCGAGCCGTTGGAGGCGGCCGCGGAGGTCAGGCCGTAGGCGGCCTGGAGGTCCGTCGGCCCGAATCCGGACGGGGCGGAGACGGTGGCGGCCTCGGGGGTGACGCCCGTGGCGAAGGCCTGCTCCGCCATGTACTCGGTGACGCCGTCGGTGACCCGCTCGGCGCCGCAGGCGGCGACGCCGGGCTTCGTGGGCGCCGCGCACGCTCTGGTCCAGCTGACGTGGGGGGTGACCTTGGGGTGCGCCTGCGCCTGCGCCGGCCCGGCGCTGCCGAGGCCCGCGAGGACGAGGGCGGCGACGCCGATGACGGCCGCGCCGGCCCGGCGCCAGTTGCCACGGGTGGGGGAAGGTCTCTGGGGGAGTGTGGTGCGCAACGTACAGCCTCCTGGGAGTGGGGGGACAGGGGCGGTGCGGGTGCGCCGTCGGTGCGGTGTTTCCGGCGGTGGGCCGAGTGGCCCGCGGACGACCATCTCTTGTTGAGTACGCGACAACAAGAGGCTCATGGAAGCCTTACTTCCGCCTTACTGAACGCGACGGGCGCATGACCTGCCCATGGTTCGCGGATGGCGGGAGGGAGACGGCCGCTTGACCCGACTCACAGCCCGTTCAGGGGAATCGCACGGGTGGCGGCGCCGCGCTCGCCGGGCCGCCCGCGCTCGTCTCAGGACCTCATGAGCGGTCTTCGGCGGGGGCCGACGGCCGTTCGTCCTCCAGCCCCTCGACGAAGTGGTCGAATTCGCCCGCCTGGACGCCCAGGACGAACGCGTCCCACTTCCTGCGGGTGGTGGTGACGACGTTCTCCGGGTCGCTCGTCTCTCTTATGTGGACCAGGTCGTCCGCGCCGAAGGCGATCTCGATCCAGGGGCCCGGCCCGGTCGCGTCCTCGGGGGCGGCACGCACCCAGTCGAGGCCGGAGGGGAGTTCAGCCACGGGTCCGGTCCTT
This sequence comes from Streptomyces sp. NPDC021080, assembly GCF_044333225.1. Taxonomy (NCBI): domain Bacteria; kingdom Bacillati; phylum Actinomycetota; class Actinomycetes; order Kitasatosporales; family Streptomycetaceae; genus Streptomyces; species Streptomyces sp. NPDC021080. Next base: position 11,731 of record NZ_JBIRQM010000008.1, read on the forward strand.
CCTGTCGTTCTTGAGGGTGTGCGGCAGGGAGCGAAAAATTACCTCACTCGGAACGGCCGCATGCGCTTACCGCGTGCGCCCCGCGAGCCGTGGCCTCGCGGGGCGGGAAACCGCTGTGGGCGGAGTGCCGCCGCACCGGGCCCCTGCAGGGCTGAAACGGTGCCCGGCAGGCCCATGGCCTGCGGGTCCACGGGTGCGACCGGGTGACGGTGGCCGGGCGGGGTCGGCATTCACAGGCGATACTCGGACAGGTCCGAGGTTTTTCTCACCCGCTTGCGGCAAGGTGAGGGGCGATGAAGAGCATCCGCATCACCCGTCTCCCAGACACCCGGCGGCCCGCACTGCTCGGTGCGGCCCTCGTGCTGCTGGCGGTGACGTCCTCGTCCGTCGCCTCGGCCGACGACGGCCCCGGGCCCTTCGGCGTGACCGTCCAGGCCGCCCCGAACAGCCGGAGCGTCCGCGTGGGCGCCCTGTTCCACGGGAGCGCGGCGAGCGAGGGCGGCGGCGGGCACTTCTGCACCGCCTCCGTCGTGCACAGCGAGGGGCGGGATCTCATCCTCACCGCCGCCCACTGCCTGGACGGGGAGGCGCAGCTCTCCTTCGCGCCCGGCTACCGGGACGGCAGGGCGCCGTACGGGTTCTGGGACGTCCAGGGCGTCTTCCTCCCCGAGGGATGGAAGCAGGACCAGGACGAGGACAGCGACGTCGCCTTCGCCGTCCTCGCCGGCCGGGGCGACAAGGAGGTCGAGGACGCCGTCGGCGGGAACGCGTTCGCCGCGCACCGCGCCACCGGGGCCACCGCCGTCACCGTCACCGGATACCCCGGCTCCGTGGACACCCCCATCACCTGTACCGACAAGCCCGCCGTGCACAGCCGTACGCAGCAGCGCGTCGAATGCCCCTCCTTCGCCGGCGGAACCAGCGGCAGTCCCTGGGTGAACGGGGACGGGGCGGTCGTCGGTGTCATCGGCGGCCACGAACAGGGCGGGGACACCGACGACGTCTCGTACAGCGTCGTGTTCGGCACCGAGGCCGAGGAGCTGTACCACGTGGCCGCCCTGGCCGGTTAACGCCTCTCCGGCCGGACATACCACCCTGTCCGCGCGTGCGACACCCCTCCCGCACGGGAGCCCGCCTCTACACTGACGTCGGCGGACTCCCGGTCGGCGAGGGGCGGTTGACGGTGCGTAAGGCCTGGATCGTGGCGACGGCGGCCGTCGGCGCGGGGATGGGCTTCGTGATGCTGCTCGTCGTCGGCGTCTACCTGGTCGCCGGGAACCTCGCGGGCGGCATCGGCGGCGGTTCGGTCGGGCTCGCCAAGGGCGCCGTACCCGCCGCGTACCGGACCCTCGTACAGAAGTGGGGCAATCTCTGCTCCGCGATCAATCCCGCCCTGCTCGCCGCCCAGTTGTATCAGGAGAGCGGATTCAATCCGAACGCGAAGAGCCCGGCGCAGGCGGAAGGGATAGCGCAATTCATTCCGGGGACGTGGGCCACCCACGGGGTCGACGGCGACGGGGACGGCGTCCGCGACGTATGGAACCCGAATGACGCGATTCCGTCGGCCGCCTCGTACGACTGCGAGCTCGCCTCCTATGTGAAGAACGCTCCGGGAAACGTCACCGAGAACATGCTCGCCGCCTACAACGCGGGCGCCTACGCGGTCATCAAGTACGGGGGCGTGCCGCCGTACGCGGAGACCCGGAACTACGTGAAGACGATCACCACACTGGCCAAGAGCTTCGCGGCCCCGGTCACCCGCGTCGACCCCTCCAAGCAGGCCGCGGCGGCCATCACGTACGCGCAGCGAAAGCTCGGCACGCCCTACTTGTGGGGCGGCAACGGCACGGCTGACCAGGGCGGACGGTTCGACTGCTCGGGTCTGACGAAGGCCTCGTACGACAGTGTCGGGGTGAACCTGCCGCGCGTGGCCAACGACCAGTACAACGCGGGGCCGCACCCCAAGCGGGACGAACTCCTGCCGGGGGACCTGGTCTTCTTCTCGGACGACCTCACCGACTCCCGGGCCATCCGGCACGTGGGCATCTACGTGGGCGGCGGCTACATGATCGACGCTCCCAGACCGGGTGCCGTCATCCGGTTCGACCCCATCGACACGCCCGACTACTTCGGGGCCACCCGGGTGACCGAGGACGGCGCGAAAGCATTGCCCACTTCGGTATGAATCCCCCCGCTGATCTGCGGCGATATCTCTCTTCGATAACGTGTGCGTGATCATTTCGTGGAGGGTGGAACGTATTGGAGGGAACCGTGCGTTCCTTTTGACGTAGAGAACTGATCTACAACCACGGGGGTGGGATCGAGCGGCGCGCGAAAGGGCGCGGCCGCGGGAAAGACGACGAAGGGGCCGCAGCGCCATGGCGCAACTCGCCGAATCCGGTTCGAACCCCGACGTCGACCTGCTCTACGACGTCAACGGCCTGGCCGAGCACGCGCCGCACTGGGTCGACCGGATCATGGAGTTCGTCGGCGAGTGGGGACTCCTGCTCGCGATGGTCCTGCTGGTCGTGTGGTGCTGGTCGACCGTGCGGCGGCGGGGCGGGGCCGACGCGGCGGCGTCCGTGGCCGCCCTCGTCTGGGCACCGCTCGCGGCCGGTCTCGCGCTCCTCGTGAACGTCCCGATAAGGGGTTTCGTGGAGCGCCCGCGCCCCTTCGTCGACCACCAGGGCCTGGACGTCCTCGTGAGCGGCAAGACCGACTTCTCGTTCGTCAGCGACCACGCGACGATCACCATGGCGGTGGGTGTCGGACTCTTCGTCGCCCACCGGAAGTTCGGACTCGCGGGGATCGCGCTGGCGTTGCTGGAAGGGTTCTGCCGGGTCTTCATGGGCGTGCACTACCCGACCGACGTCATCGGCGGGTTCGCGCTCGGCACGGCGGTCGTCCTGCTGCTGTCGCCGCTCGCCATGGCTCTGTTGACCCCGGTCATGAAGGCCGTGGAGGCGACGCCGCGCGCGGGCCGGCTGATCCGCGCGCGCGGCGCCGCACCCGCCGGGAAGGAGCGGCTGCTCCCGGGGGCACGGGCCGAGCACACGGAGGAACGGGACCTCGCCGCGTAGGCGGGCCGGCCCGGGACCGTCCAGAGCGTCCGTGGGCCGGCCCGGGCCGCTCAGAGTGCCTGGGGGAACGAGAAGAAGCGGTTCGGGTCGTACTGGTGCTTCAGGGCCGCGAGGCGGGTGGCCGCGTCGCCGTAGTACGCCTTGCGCCAGTTGGTCAGCGTCGGGTCCGTGTAGTTCTGGTAGGCCGCGCCCGAGGCGTACCGGGACATCGCGTTGTGGGCGCCCGTCAGCCAGGACTGGGCGGTGGTGCCCGAGGTGCCCGCCCGCCAGGACACGATGTACTGGGCGAGCATCCGCGAGCGGCGGTGCACGAACGCGGTGGACGTGGGCGCGACGCGGTTGACGGCGCCGCCGAGCGCGGTGAGCGCGATGCTGCCCGCGCCGCCGCGGACCGCGGAGATCTGGTTCAGGAGCGTCTGGACTCCGGCCGCCGATATCGAGCGGTCGAAGAAGTCCGAGCGGGCCGCGTACGTCTCGCGGCCGAGGGCGCCCTGCGGGCTGCGGCCCGGCGTCGACCCCGGCAGGTGGCACTGGGCGTCCGCGGAGAACGACGAGCAGCCCGCGTACACCTCCATCGACTCCTCGTACGAGCGCCGCTTGAGGGAGACGCTGCGCGCGGGGGAGCCGATCCGGTCCGCCAGCCGGTCCACCGCGTTCTGGAGCTCGCCGTAGGTGCCGAGGGAGAAGGCGGCTATGGAGACGGTGGGGGTGCCGCCGGCCGCGCCCGCCAGGTGGCAGGACGACCAGATCTCGTCCGGCTGGCTCGGGCCCCACTCCTGCCAGGCCTTCACCACGGCGGCGGCCTTGGCCCACGGCCAGGTCATGTACGCCGAGACGCCCTGCGGCGCCGGGTGGGTCTTGAAGCGGAGCTCGGTGACGACGCCGAAGTTGCCGTTGCCGGCGCCGCGCAGCGCCCAGAACAGGTCCTTGTTCTCGGTCGCGTTCGCGGTGAGCTGCCTGCCGTCGGCGGTGATCAGCGTCGCCTGCGTGAGGCTGTCGCAGGTCAGTCCGTACGCCCGCGACACGACGCCGTGGCCGCCGCCCAGGGTCAGGCCGGAGACGCCCACCGTGGGGCAGGAACCGGCGGGGATGGTGACGCCCTTCGCGGCCAGCGCGCGGTAGACGTCGATCAGCTTGGAACCGGCGCCGACGACCGCCTCGTTCGCCGAGGCGCGGATCTTGTTCAGCTTGGAGACGTCGATGATCAGACGGCCGTCGCCGGAGGACCAACCGGCGTAGGAATGGCCGCCGTTGCGGATGGACACCTTCACGCCGTGGGCGCGGGCGTAGTCCATGGTCGTGCGGATGTCGTCGGCGTGCGCGACATAGGCGACGGCGGCGGGCTTCAGGTTGTCGAAGCGCGTGTTGTACAGCTGGTGGGCGGCGGGCCAGCTGTGGTCGCCGGGGCGGACCAGGGTGCCGTCCAGCTGGTGGCCCAGCGCGATCCAGTTGGCGGCCGCGCGGTCGGCCGTGGTCGCCGTACGTATCCCGGTGGTCCCGGACGCGGTGTTCGCGGCGCTCGTGCTCGCGGCCTTGTTGTCGGCGCCGCCCTTGTCGCCGCCGGCGCAGGCGGACGTCGCCGCCGCCGCGAGAACGGCGGTGGCTCCGCCGATGAACGAACGCCGTTGCATATGTGCCTCCCGTGGGTTCCGTGGAACGAGACGGGCCCCCGGGCCCTGGGGTTCCGCGGCTGTGTCCCAGAACGGCTACAGCACACCGCATCCCAGCACGTCGGGTTCCGGGGCGGTTCGGCGGGGGCGGGTTCGCTCGCGCTGGCGTCGCGGTGTCGGCCGGTGGGTGGGTCGGGGCCGTGCCGGTACATCCGCCCGCATCCGGACGGATCCCAGCGGCGTCGCGAAGTGGGCGTGGGTGACGATCCGTCCGGCCTGCGGGCATCTGATGTACCGGCACGGCCCCTTCCGCGCGTACCCGGCTGCGGGTGCGCAGTGGCTTGGGCAGCACGGTCCCTTCCGCGCGTACCCGGCTGCTGGTGCGTCGTGGTGGCCGGTCCGCATTTCATCCCCGGCCGGGGAAAGTTCAGCCCCTCCGGCGTTTGAGGAGCTGGGTCTGGGGCGGAGCCCCGGGGACGATGGGGGTCCCCCTGGTCGAGCGAAGCCGAGACCTTGGGGGAGGGCAGGGGCGGAGGGGGCGAGAGAAGGCTGGCGGGGGTGCGCGTTCCGGGGCGGGGCGGAAGGTGTCAGGCGGTCACTGCCAAGGCGTGGGTCGTCGCGTCCGTGCGGGCCTGGCTTCTGGCGCGGCGGGCCGGGCCCCGCCAGCCGCAGGTGCAGCGGGCCAGGCAGAAGGGGCCTTGCTCGACCGTGGTCGTCCGGTGGCCGGGGAGTGGGTCGGTCTCGTCCAGATGCTCCACACCCACAACGTTACCCAAGCCGGGCGAACGGATTCCTGCCGCGTGACGGGCGTCCCCACCTGTCGTTAACCGGAACGACGGGAAGGCCCGGGACGGACCGGCTGGGGGTCGGTGGACGATGGTGGCGCAGCAGCAGGAACGGGCGACGGTCCTGGTCGCGTGCGTGGCGGCGGGGCTCATGGTCTGTGGCACCGGGTGCTCGGGCAGCGGAGTGGCCGCGGAGGCCGTCCGCACCGGACCCGGCACCCTCGAGACGTTGCGCCGGGCGGTGTCCGCCCTGGAGCGCGCCGGCAGCGCGAAGGCCAGTACGTCCATGGAGATGGCCACCGGTGGGACCCGGGTCACCATCCGCGGGCAGGGCGTGTACGACTTCAGGAAGCAGACCGGGCGGCTGAAGGTGGTGCTGCCGCAGGACCCGGCGGGCACGACCGAGCACCGTCCGATCACCGAACTCCTCGCTCCGGGAGCCCTGTTCATGAAGAACCGGGGTGCCGGAGTGCCCGCCGACAAATGGGTGCGCGTGGCGACGGCCGGGCTCACGGACGGCAATCTGGTCACCGGCGGCGCCACCGACCCGTACGCCGCGGCCGAACTGCTGCGCGGCGCGCGGTCGGTGACCTACGTGGGGAGGACCGAGGTCGCCGGGATCCCGGTGCGGCACTACCGCGGGACCGCCGACCTCGGGGTCGCCGCGCGGGGCGCCTCGGCGGGGCAGCGGCCGGCGCTGACGGCGGCGGCGAAGGGGTTCGCCACCGCCGAGGTGCCGTTCGACGCCTACCTCGACGACCAGGGGCGGCTGCGCAAGGTCCGGCACCGCTTCAGCTTCGTCAACGGACAGAGCAAGGGCACCGTCGACGTCGCCTCGACGCTCCTGCTGTACGACTTCGGCAGCCCGGCCGTCGTACGGCTGCCGGATTCCTCGGACATCTACGCGGGGAAGATCGCGGAGTAGTGGCTTCCGGCGGGACGGGCAAGACCATCCGGAGCCGTAGCTTCGGAGGAGGGCTGGAAATGGCCCTTCCGTGCCATGCGCGGTGCGTAGGCCGCTCCCTACTCTAGGAAGTCGGTGACGGCAGGAAGAGGTGATGCGCGTGGCTCCGGTCGGCGGTACGGCAGTTCAGGACCACGTGGCCCTCGCCGAGATCGACCTGTGCGGCGAGCTGATCATCGCGGCTTCGGCGGCACACGAGGACCGCCTCAGTCTGGAGAGCATCGACGCGGTGCTGAAAGTGGCCGAAGAGCGCGCTCCTGAGCAGCGGCGCGCGGAGGACTAGTCCTTTCCGGCCCTGTCCCGGTGTCCGAGGTGCGCACGTCGCGGATGTCACATGCGTCGTATCTCTCATGTTTCGCGCATTTCGTGTGACGTCCGCGTCCGGCGGGCCGCTCAGGTGCGCAGCAGGCGGCCGATCGCCTTCGTCGCTTCCTCGACCTTCGCGTCGATCTCGTCGCCGCCCTTGAGTGCCGCGTCCGCCACGCAGTGCCGCAGGTGCTCCTCCAGGAGCTGGAGCGCGAAGGACTGGAGGGCCTTGGTGGAGGCGGACACCTGGGTGAGTATGTCGATGCAGTAGACGTCCTCGTCGACCATCCGTTGGAGGCCGCGGATCTGCCCCTCGATGCGGCGCAGCCGCTTCAGGTGTTCGTCCTTCTGCTGGTGGTAGCCGTGGATGCCGCGGTCGTGGTCGGTCGCGATCTCCTGCGCGTCGCCGGAGGGCACCGCCTTGCCGGCCTCGGTGGTCGTCATCGCGTCCTCCTGCTGGATCCGATCGGCGATCCTGTCTGAAACGCCACTTACATATACCCCTGGTGGGTATATCGTACCGAACTTTGCTGGGTAGGGAGTCCTTGCCCGGCGCCGGTACCGGACCCCGTGCCGATCACTGTGTCTGATGGGCGACACTGGGTGGCGGCCCATTAGCCGTGGCCGGATGATGCGCCTAGCATCAGCCTGACCGAATCGAAGCACCCCGAGGACCTCAACGTGCGCTTTCGTCTGACCCCCAGGGAGACGAGCTTCTACGACATGTTCTCCGCATCCGCGGACAACATCGTCACGGGCTCGAAACTCCTGATGGAACTGCTCGGGGCGGACGCTTCCGCCCGGGCCGAGATCGCAGAGCGCATGCGGGCCGCGGAACACGCTGGTGACGACGCGACACACGCGATCTTCCACCAGCTGAACTCCTCCTTCATCACGCCCTTCGACCGCGAGGACATCTACAACCTCGCCTCGTCCCTCGACGACATCATGGACTTCATGGAGGAGGCCGTCGACCTGGTCGTCCTCTACAACGTCGAGGAACTCCCCAAGGGTGTCGAGCAGCAGATCGAGGTCCTGGCGCGGGCCGCGGAGCTGACCGCCGAGGCCATGCCCAACCTGCGGACCATGGACAACCTCACGGAGTACTGGATCGAGGTCAACCGCCTGGAGAACCAGGCCGACCAGATCCACCGCAAGCTGCTGGCCCACCTCTTCAACGGCAAGTACGACGCCATCGAGGTGCTGAAGCTCAAGCAGATCGTGGACGTGCTGGAGGAAGCGGCCGACGCGTTCGAGCACGTGGCGAACACGGTGGAGACCATCGCCGTCAAGGAGTCCTGACCCGTTCATGGACACCTTCGCTTTGATCGTGACCATCGGGGTCGCGCTCGGTTTCACGTACACGAACGGCTTCCACGACTCGGCGAACGCCATCGCCACCTCCGTGTCCACGCGTGCCCTGACGCCGCGGGCCGCGCTCGCCATGGCCGCGGTGATGAACCTCGCCGGCGCGTTCCTCGGCAGCGGGGTCGCCAAGACCGTCAGTGAGGGGCTGATCCAGACGCCCGAGGGCTCGAAGGGGATGGGCATCCTCTTCGCGGCGCTCGTCGGCGCGATCACTTGGAATCTGATCACCTGGTACTTCGGACTGCCGTCCTCGTCCTCGCACGCCCTGTTCGGCGGCATGGTCGGCGCGGCCCTGGCCGGCGGCACGACGGTCTACTGGAGCGGGCTGCTCGACAAGGTCATCATCCCGATGTTCCTGTCGCCGCTCGTCGGTCTGCTCGTCGGCTATCTCGTGATGGCCGTGATCATGTGGCTGTTCCGGCGGTCCAACCCGCACAAGACCAAGCGCGGCTTCCGTATCGCGCAGACGGTGTCCGCGGCCGGCATGGCGCTCGGACACGGTCTCCAGGACGCCCAGAAGACGATGGGTGTCGTGGTGATGGCGCTGGTCATCGCCGGTGAGCAGGGGCCGAACGACCCGATTCCGGTCTGGGTGAAGATCGTCTGCGCGACGATGCTGTCGCTGGGCACGTACGCGGGCGGCTGGCGCATCATGCGGACGCTCGGACGGAAGATCATCGAACTCGATCCGCCGCAGGGGTTCGCCGCGGAGACGACCGGTGCGTCGATCATGTTCACCACGGCCTACCTCTTCAAGGCGCCGATCTCCACGACCCATGTCATCACCTCGGCGATCATGGGTGTCGGGGCGACGAAGCGGGTGAACGCCGTGCGGTGGGGTGTCGCCAAGAACATCGTCCTCGGCTGGTTCATCACCATGCCGGCCGCGGCTCTCGTGGCCGCCGCCAGCTTCTGGGTCGTGAACCTGGCGTTCCTGTAGGGCGTGATCGCTGCCGGGGTGCCCGGCGGTGCGCGGGCCGGTCCTTCGGGGCCGGCCCTTTGCGTTTCTCGCCCCCTCCGCCCCTTCCCGTCCCCGGGGGCTGCCGCCCCCGGACCCCCGCATCGGCCCGGACGGCCTCGTCCTCAAACGCCGGACGGGCTGAAGATCGGTGACCGGGGTGTCCCGTGCCCGGACTCGGCACGGGGGTGGGAAGACGTGGGCGCGGGAAAACGAACCAGTCCCCCCCCCGGGAGCCGGGGGCCCGGTAAGGCGAACGGGCCCGCCCCCGGGAGCCAGGGGCGGGCCCTTCTCGTCCTCGCGGTGGCACCGCCATGCAGCACCGCGAGGGGTTTCGGGAGGCGGTCCGGTCAGCCGAAGCGACCGGAGATGTAGTCCTCCGTGGCCTGGACGGACGGGTTGGAGAAGATGCGCTCCGTGTCGTCGATCTCGATGAGGCGGCCGGGCTGGCCCACCGCGGAGAGGTTGAAGAACGCGGTGCGGTCGGAGACCCGGGCGGCCTGCTGCATGTTGTGCGTCACGATGACGATCGTGAAGCGCTCCTTCAGCTCGCCGATCAGGTCCTCGATGGCGAGGGTGGAGATCGGGTCCAGGGCCGAGCAGGGCTCGTCCATGAGCAGGACCTGCGGCTCGACCGCGATCGCCCGCGCGATGCACAGACGCTGCTGCTGACCGCCGGACAGGCCGGACCCGGGCTTGTTCAGCCGGTCCTTGACCTCGTTCCAGAGGTTCGCGCCCTTGAGGGAGCGCTCCACGATGTCGCCGAGCTCGGACTTCTTGTAGGTGCCGTTCAGCTTCAGGCCCGCCGCCACGTTGTCGAAGATCGACATGGTGGGGAAGGGGTTGGGGCGCTGGAAGACCATGCCGATGGTGCGGCGCACGGCCACGGGGTCTATGCCGTTCCCGTACAGGTCCTCGTCGTCGAGGAGAACCTTGCCCTCGACACGCCCGCCGGGGGTGACCTCGTGCATGCGGTTCAGGGTGCGCAGGAAGGTCGACTTGCCGCAGCCGGAGGGGCCGATGAAGGCCGTCACGGAGCGGGGCTCGACCGTCATCGAGATGTCTTCGATCGCCTTGTGGGCGCCGTAGTAGGCGGTGAGACCGCTTACGTCGATTCGCTTGGCCATGTCAGTCACTGCTTCTTTCGGAAGGATCGGGTCGCTGATCGGCCGCGTCAGCGGCCCGTCTTGGGTGCCTTCCAGCGCGCGATGGCGCGGGCGCCCATGTTGAGGATCATGACGAACAGGATGAGGGCGAGTGCCGCTGCCCAGGCCCTGTCGGTGGACACCGGGGTTCCCGCGGAGTACTGCCGGTAGATGTACAGCGGCAGCGAGGCCTGCGGGCCGTCGAACGGGTTGTTGTTGATGAAGTTCGTACCCCACACCAACAGCAGCACGGGAGCGGTCTCACCGGTGATGCGCGCGACCGCGAGCATCACGCCCGTGGTGATGCCGCCGATGGACGTCGGCAGGACCACCTTGAGGATGGTGCGCCACTTCGGGATGCCGAGTGCGAGGGAGGCCTCGCGCAGCTCGTTCGGGACGAGCTTGAGCATCTCCTCGGTGGAGCGGACCACCACGGGCATCATCAGGATCGACAGGGCCATCGCGCCGGCGAAGCCGGAGTAGCCCATGCCCATGATCAGGATCCAGAAGCTGAGAACGAACAGGCCGGCGACGATCGACGGGACACCCGTCATGACGTCGACGAAGAAGGTGACCGCCTTGGCGAGCTTGCCGCGGCCGTACTCCACCAGGTAGATCGCGGTGAGCACACCGATCGGCACGGCGATGAGCGAGGCGATGCCGACCTGCTCCAGGGTGCCGATGATCGCGTGGTAGATGCCACCACCGGTCTCGGTGTCGGCGACCACACCCATGGAGTGGCTCAGGAAGTAGATGTCGAAGACCGCGATGCCGCGCTTGAGGGTCTCCCAGATCAGGGAGACCAGCGGGATGACGGCGACGATGAAGCAGACCCAGACCAGGCTGGTGGCGACGCGGTCCTTGGCCTGGCGGCGGCCCTCGACGCGCGCGGCGGACACGTACGTACCGAGGATGAAGACGATCGCGGCGATCAGGCCCCACTGGACCTTGCTGTCCAGGCCGGCGGCGAAGGAGATCCCCACCCCGACCGCGACGGATCCCGCCGCGACGGCCCAGGGGGACCACTTCGGGAGGCTGCCTCCGCGCAGTGTGCTGGCGTGCTTGCGGGTGACGGGTGCGTTGCTCATGCGTTGGCCCCCGAGTACTCCTTGCGGCGGTTGATGATGAAGCGCGCCGCGCCGTTCACCAGCAGGGTGATCACGAACAGGACGAGACCCGAGGCGATCAGGGCGTCCTGGCCGAACACGGTGGCCTCGTTGAACTTGGCCGCGATGTTCTGTGCGAAGGTGCCGCCGCCCGGGTCGAGCAGGCTGGCCTGGATGTCGAAGGTCGGGGAGAGCACGGTGGCGACGGCCATCGTCTCGCCGAGCGCGCGGCCGAGGCCGAGCATCGAGGCGGAGATCACGCCGGAGCGGCCGAAGGGCAGCACCGACATGCGGATGACCTCCCAGCGCGTGGCGCCGAGAGCGAGTGCGGCTTCCTGGTGCATCTGCGGTGCCTGGCGGAAGACCTCACGGCTCACGTTCGTGATGATCGGAAGGATCATGATCGCGAGCAGGATGCCGACGGTGAGCATGGAGCGGGGCGCTCCCTGCTGCCAGCTGAAGATGCCGGTCCAGCCGAAGTAGGTGTTGAGCCAGCCGAACAGCCCGTTCATGTGCGGTACGAGGACGATGGCGCCCCAGAGGCCGTACACGATGGAGGGGACGGCGGCGAGCAGGTCGATCACGTACGCGATGGGTCCGCCGAGCTTGCGCGGCGCGTAGTGCGTGATGAACAGCGCGATGCCGACGGCGACCGGGACCGCGAGGGCCATGGCGATGATCGCGGAGACCACCGTGCCGAAGGCCAGCACCGCGATGCCGAAGACCGGCGGCGTGAAGCCGGTGTTCCACTCGAAGGTGGTGAGGAAGTTGCCGTGGTTCTTGCTGAGCGCGAGCGAGGCGCGGTAGGTGAGGAAGACCGCGATGGCGGCCATGATCACCAGGAGGAGGATGCCGGAACCGCGGGAGAGCGCGAGGAAGACGCGGTCTCCGGGGCGGGTGGCGCCGCGGGCGGCCCTTTTGCGGCTGGCCGATCGTGGCGTGGGGGGAGGCGCTTCAGTGCTTTGAGTCGATATGTCCATCATGAGTCTCCGGTCTGCGGAGCCGGATCGAGTGGCGGCTCCAGGCGGCGGTGCACCGGACGGTGCGGCCCGCCTCGGCGAGGCGGGCCGCACACTCGGGTCAGCTCAGGTTCGAGATGGTGGAACGAACCTTGGTGATGATCTCGGCGGGGATCGGCGCGTACTTGGCGGCGGTGAGCTGCGCCTGGCCGTCCTCGCTCGCGGTGTAGGTGAGGAAGGCCTTCGTGGCGGCGAGCGTGTCGGCCTTGTTGCCCTTCTCGCAGAGGATCTCGTAGGTGACCAGCGTGAGCGGGTAGGCGCCCTCGGCGGTCGGCTTGTAGTTCATCTGGAGGGCCAGGTCGTTGCCGGTGCCGACGACCTTGGCGGAGGAGATCGCCTTGGTGGCGTTCTCGACGGTGGCGGCGGCCGGGGTGGCGGCGGCGGTCTTGAGCGAGGCGGCCTTGACGCTGCCGGTGGCGTAGGAGAGCTCGAAGTACGAGATCGCGCCGGGGGTCTGGTTCACCTGCTGGGCGAGACCGGCGGAACCCTGGGCGGACTGGCCGCCCTTGGCCTGCCAGGCCTTGCCGCCGGAGTACTTCCAGTCCGACGGGACGGTGGCGATGAGGTACTTGGTGAAGTTGTCCGTGGTGCCGGACTCGTCCGAGCGGTGGAAGGCCTGGATCTTGGTGGAGGGAAGCTTCGCGTCGGGGTTCAGGGCCTGGATGGCCTTGTCGTCCCACTTCGTGATCTTGCCGTCGAAGATCTTGGCGAGCGTGGAGGAGTCCAGGACGAGGTTGTCGACACCGTCGAGGTTGTAGCCGATCGCGATGGGGCCGCCGACCATGGGCAGGTCGATCGCGGAGTTGCCGCCGCAGACCTTCTTGGCGGCCGTGGCCTCTTCGGGCTTGAGCGGCGAGTCCGAACCGGCGAACGCGGTCTGGCCCTGGGTGAACGCGGTGACGCCGGCGCCCGAACCGGTCGGGTTGTAGTTGATCTGGACGTCCTTGCAGGCGGCCGTGAAGGCCTTCGTCCAGGCGTCGATCGCGTTCTTCTGCGCGGAGGACCCGGAGGCCTGCAGCTGACCCTTGGCGTTGTCGCACTTGATGGCGCTGTTGTTGCTGGCCGAGGCCGAGCTGCCGCCACCGCTGGTGTTGCCGGTGTCGTCAGAACCGCACGCCGTGAGGGCCAGGGCGCCGGAGACGGCGAGAGCACCGAGGGTGAGGGCCCGCCGGTTCATGCGCTGAAGCTTCACTTCGGGAGTTCCTTCCAGGAGCCGCCGTCAGGTGGCGGCGTGCGATGTCTGTGAACTGCGATCCGTAGCGATGTGAAGGGTTCGCCCTGGGGCGTCGTTCGCACCGCGTAAGGCCGAAATTAGGCAGATCAGGTGAAGGCGCCGAAGGGCATAAGTGAACGGAGGGTGAACCCCTGACGGCGGTGCGGTGAGGTCACGGAACGCTTACGCCGAGGACACGGCTATGTCCCGGCCGAAGGGTCCGGAAGGGAAACTCCAGGTAATCGAACGGGTGTGGCCGCGATACGCGGCGCCCATGTTCCCGTCACAGCTCATTCGCCCCGATTTCCTCATGAGCAACAGCGAAGGGCGCGCTCGTCACGGTGAGTGGCCGCCGTCGGCGCCCCAGGTGCGTTCGCGCGCATGCCGAGGCGCCGCGCCGGATGCCAGGAGCGGCGCCCTTACTTACAGGGGAACACGTCAGGCCGGACGCAGCGCGTCCAGCAGCGCGTCGACCAGGTCGCGGTCGCGGGGCTGGGTCAGACGGTGGCGTGCGGCGGTGGGGGAGAGCCAGAGCACACGGTCGACCTCGTCGTTCGGGGCGAAGCGGCCGTCGCCCGCCTCGGCGGCCCAGTAACGGACCTCCTTGGGGCGTTCGCCGACGACATAGCGGAGCGTGGGAAGGACGGCGCCGGGGACGGCGCCGTAACCCGTCTCCTCCTCGACCTCGCGCAGCGCGCCGGTCAGGAACTCCTCGCCGCGTTTCAGCTTGCCCTTCGGGTGCGACCAGTCGTCGTACTTGGGCCGGTGGACGAGGCAGATCTCCAGCGCGGAGTCGACCGGGGAGCGGCGCCACAGGACGCAGCCCGCCGCGTGGATGGTGTCGTCGGCCATGGGGCCTCCCTCAGGGAGTGGGTACGGCTTCCTTCTGCCAGGCCTGCTGGAAGGCGAACCGGGCCGCCTCCACCTCGTGCCGCTGGTCGGCGTGCAGCACACCGAGCGCGTACGCCGTCGCCGGCGCGATGCGCGGGGTGCGGGCCGCGGACGCCGCGGCCGAGGCCGCCTCCGCCGCGTCCCGGTGCCGGTTGAGCGCGGTGCCCGCGCCGAGCAAGCGCATGTCGACGGGGCACTCTCCGCGGTGCAGCACCTCGTGGGCGTAGCGGTGCAGCCGCAGCAGCAGCCGGACCTGGTGCCAGGGCGCGTCCTGCGGCTGGGGAGCGGTGTCGGCGGAGAGGCCGTGCACGAGGGCTTCCGCGTTGTACGGGCGGCCCGCGACGACCAGCGGCAGCGCGCTGACGGCGTCGGACAGCCGGTCCTGGGCCGCGGCGGCCAGCGGACGCAGATCGGTGGTGTCCGCGGCCGGGGCCAGCGGAACCTCGCTGGCGAGGACGGCGACGCTGTCGGCGACGGCGTGGAAGCGGGAGGAGCCGAGCGCCTGGAGGGCCGCCGAGTGGGCGCGGGTGCGGGCGAGCGTCAGCTGGCGGTCGAGGAGCGCGCCCGCCTTCGCGGCGCCGACGGTGAGACTGCCCGCCCTGGAGGCGGCCGGGGCCCGCCCGGTCTGGCCGGGCAGGGCGGCCGTGCCGGACAGCCGGTTCAGCGCGCCGATCAGCCGTTCCAGGCGGGCGGCATAGGCGTGTTCGCGCGCCAGGGTGCCCGAGAGCCAGGCCAGTTCGGGGCGCATCCCCTCCGACCAGTCCGCGTCCAGGAGCGGCCGGAAGGTGTGCAGGCTGCCGCTGATGCGGCGGGCGGAGTGGCGCAGGGCGCGCGCCGCGTCGCCGGACTCCCCTCCTCCGTTCGCCGCGCCACCGGTCTCCCGGTGCTGGCGCAGCGAACGGAGGAATTCCGTGGCCTGGGCCCGCAGATAGCCCGCCAGGGCGTCACCGAGGGGGGTGTCTCCCCTGTCGGGAGGGGCCGTCGCGGCCACGGAACCGGTGGGGGGATCAAGGTGCTGCTGTGCCACGCCGGCGCCTCCGGGCGTCTATGAGCATCTCCTGGACGTTCCGCAGGGGTTGTCCCTCCGCGTCGGTCGCGTGGCGGATCCACTCGCCGTCGGGGCCGAGGTGCCAGGAGGCCGTGGTGTCGGACATGCCGGTCTCCAGCAGCCGGTTGAGGGCTGCGCGGTGAGCCGGGTCGGTGACCCTGACCAGGGCCTCGATCCGCCGGTCGAGGTTGCGGTGCATCATGTCGGCGCTGCCTATCCACACCTCGGGTTCGCCTCCGTTGCCGAAGGTGAAGACCCGGGAGTGCTCCAGGAAGCGGCCGAGGACGGAGCGGACCCGTATGTTCTCGGACAGGCCCGCGACACCGGGGCGGACGGCGCATATGCCGCGCACCCACACGTCGACCGGCACACCGGCCTGGGAGGCGCGGTACAGCGAGTCGATGAGCGCCTCGTCCACCATCGAGTTGACCTTGATGCGGACGAAGGCGGGACGCCCGGCCTTGTGGTGCTGGATTTCCTTGTTGATCCGTGCGATCAGGCCGTCGCGCAGGGACTTGGGCGCGACGAGCAGACGGCGGTAGGTCTCGCGGCGCGAGTAGCCCGAGAGCCGGTTGAAGAGGTCGGAGAGGTCGGCGCCGACCTGGGGGTCGGCGGTGAGCAGTCCGAGGTCCTCGTAGAGCCGGGCGGTCTTCGGGTGGTAGTTGCCGGTGCCGACGTGGGAGTAGCGGCGCAGGGTCTCGCCCTCCTGCCGGACCACGAGCGACAGCTTGCAGTGGGTCTTCAGGCCGACGAGGCCGTACACCACGTGGCAGCCGGACTCCTCGAGCTTGCGGGCCCACTTGATGTTCGCCTGCTCGTCGAAGCGGGCCTTGATCTCGACCAGGACGAGGACCTGCTTGCCGGACTCGGCCGCGTCTATCAGCGCGTCCACGATCGGCGAGTCGCCGGAGGTGCGGTAGAGCGTCTGCTTGATGGCGAGCACGTCCGGGTCGGCCGCGGCCTGCTCCAGGAAGGCCTGCACCGAGGTGGAGAAGGAGTCGTACGGGTGGTGCAGCAGGACGTCGCGCTCGCGCAGGGCGGCGAAGATGTCCGGCGGGGAGGCGGACTCGACCTCCGCGAGGTCGCGGTGGGTGCCGGCGATGAACTTGGGGTACTTCAGCTCGGGCCGGTCGAGGGAGCCGATGCCGAAGAGGCCCGTGAGGTCCAGGGGACCCGGCAGCGGGTACACCTCCGCCTCGGAGATCTTCAGCTCGCGTACGAGGAGGTCGAGGACGTAGCGGTCGATGGACTCCTCGACCTCCAGGCGCACGGGCGGGCCGAAGCGCCGCCGCATGAGCTCCTTCTCCAGGGCCTGCAGGAGGTTCTCGGCGTCGTCCTCCTCGACCTCCAGGTCCTCGTTGCGGGTGAGCCGGAAGGTGTGGTGCTCGAGCACCTCCATACCGGGGAACAGTTCCTCCAGGTGGGCCGCTATGACGTCCTCGATGGGGACGTAGCGGTTCGGGGAGGCCTCCAGGAAGCGGGAGAGCAGCGGCGGGACCTTGACGCGCGCGAAGTGGCGGTGGCCGCTGACCGGGTTGCGCACGACGACGGCGAGGTTCAGGGACAGGCCCGAGATGTACGGGAAGGGGTGCGCGGGGTCGACCGCCAGCGGGGTCAGGACCGGGAAGATCTGGTGCCGGAAGAGAGTGAACAGGCGGGCCTGCTCCTTCTCGGTCAGCTCGCTCCAGCGGACCAGGTGGATGCCCTCCTCCGCGAGCGCGGGGGCGACGTCCTCCTGGTAGCAGGCCGCGTGCCGGGCCATGAGTTCCCGGGAGCGGGCCCAGATCATCTCCAGGACCTCGCGGGGCTGGAGGCCCGAGGCGGACTTGGTGGCCACGCCGGTGGCGATGCGGCGCTTGAGGCCTGCCACCCGGACCATGAAGAACTCGTCCAGGTTGCTGGCGAAGATCGCCAGGAAGTTGGCGCGCTCCAGAAGGGGCGTGTTCGGGTCCTCCGCGAGTTCCAGAACGCGTTCGTTGAATGCCAGCCAGCTGCGCTCGCGGTCCAGGAACCGGCCTTGCGGCAGCATGATCCCGTCCTGCTCGGCGTCCTCGTACTCGTCGAGGTCGGCGTCGAGGTCGGGCTCCAGATCGGACACGTTCGCCGCGACGGTGTGCGGACGGTGGGCGGCGATGGAGCCCACGGAGGGCTGCGGGTGCTGCACGGGTGCCTGGGCGCTTCGCTGGTTCATGGACCCATTCTTCCGTGCCGGAGGCGAGACCGGCGCGTCGGAGAGGGCGGGCACGAGAGCGCCGATGCGGAAGTTCCCGTTCCGTTCGGCTGGTGTGCGCTGACTCCGCGTGGACGGTGCGGACTCGTTCTCCGGCGGGGGAGAAGGCTCGGGCACGGCGGGCTGCATTTCCCGAGCGTCGCAAGGTCACCTGAATCGATGGTTACGGCGACATGACGTGCGGGATATCTGGGGGAGGCTCCCGGACGTCCGCACGTCCGGGAACCGTGTACGCGCCCACCCGCGCCGGAACGCGCGCCCGCCGGTGCTACCGCGGGTCACACGAGGCGGCGGCGCAGCAGCGCGAAGGCCGCGGCGGCCGCGAGCCCGGCGACGGCCAGGAGCAGGCCGCTCTCCACGAGCTGGAGGGGCCAGAAATGGGACTCCGGCTGGTACGTCGTCCAGAAATCGGCCATCCCCGACCGCTCCAGGCACTTTCCGAGGGCGGCACCGTCGGTTCCGACGCAGGATGCGTTGGTGACCAGCCGCTCGCCGCCGCTGGTGACGGCACCGTGTTCGAGGACCAGGGAGCCGTACGGGATCTGGAACGCGGCCTGCCCGGTCGCCGTCTCGGCGGGCCACAGGCTCATCCGGAACCCGTCCAGCACCTCGTGCAGGACGTACGCCGCGGCGAGGGCGGCCGCTGCGGCGGGCAGGGCCCTGCGCAGGACCAGCCCCGCGAGCGCGCCGAGGGCGAGGCCCGCGAGGGCGTACGCGACGGCCACCGGCCCGGAGGAGATGAAGACGTTCGTGTTGAACCAGCCGCCGGACAGGCCCTCGTTCCCGGCACGGCGGGTCCAGTTGCCGAGCAGGAACGCCAGTGTCGTGCCCGCCGTGAGCAGAACCGCGGGGACGGCGAGCCTGGTGGCGAGCCAGCGCGCCGGGGTGACGGACTGGGTCCAGGCCAGCCGTGCCGTGCCGCTCTCCAGTTCACGGCCGGTCAGCGCGGCACCCGCCCAGGCCGCGACCGCGTACATCAGATACGTGACACAGCCGGAGACCAGGGCGAGGGCGTAGGTGTGGACCTTGTGCGCCGTGGTCTCCCGGAAGGGTCCGCAGTCCAGCGAGAACGGCTCCCTCGCGTCGCAGCCGCCGACGAAACGGGTGGTGGGTCCGGCGGCGTGCATCCAGATCAGGGCCGCCGCGACGATGAGCAGGGCGGCGCCCCAGACGTACAGGGCCGTGCGGTGCAGGCGCAGCACGGTCCAGGTCAGGCCGGACGGCCGGTACGGGGCAGGGCGGGACGGGCGTCGGCCGGTGGCCAAGGTGCTCATGAGGTCGACCTCTTCCTCAGGACGGCGAAGGCGGCGGCGACCAGGATCGCGGTGGCGGCCAGCAGGACGCCGGTCTCCAGGAGCTGGCGGGGCCAGTAGTCGGGGGAGGGGAGGTACTCGCGGGTGAAGCCGACGACGTGGTGCCGGGCCAGGCAGGGGCGGCTGAGGTAGCAGCCCGGGTCGGGGATCTCCTTGCCCGCAGAGGTGATCGCCCGGCTCCGGACGGACAGGTCGGGCTGCTGGTAACTGCCCTGGAAGGGCCAGGAGTTCGCACGGAACGCGATGACGGCGCCCTGTACGAGCCCGGCGACGGCGAGAGCGGGCAGGGTGCGGCGCAGTGCGAGACCGGCGAACGCGCCGACGGCCAGACCGAGGAGCGGTGCGGCGACCGTGGCCGGGCCGATGGCGAAGTACACGGCCCGCGGTCCGATGCCGGCCAGCAGCAGGTTGCCGTGGGCGTCCCACAGCATCCGGTACAGCACGACCAGCAGGCCCGTGCCGACGGTGACGAGCAGCGCGGGCACCGCCAGTCCGGCGGCGAGCCAGCGGGCCGGCGTGACGGACTGGGTCCAGGCGAGCCGGGCGGTGCCGTTCTCCAGTTCGCGGGCGGTCAGCGAGCCGGCCGCGAAGACGGCGACGGCGAACGAGGCGATGTTCAGCAGGGAGGCCGGGTCGTGGAAGAGGTCGTTGTAGGAGCCTGAGAACACCGAGCCGATGATGCCGGAGGTCCAGGCGTCGTCCTGCACGCCCGCGTAGCCGAAGGTGTCGAGCAGGTGCTGGGTGTGGGCGGCGCCGGGGCCGTACAGCCACAGCAGCAGTCCGGCGGTGAGCACGACGAAGCCGGTCCAGATCCACAGTGCGGTGCGGTGCAGCCGCAGGACCGTCCAGACCAGGCCGCGCGGCACGGGCAGGGTACGGCGTACGGGAGCCGTCGGGGCGGAGGCGCTCATCGGGCCACCGCCGCGGGGGCCGGGGTCGTGCCGGGGGTGAGCAGCGCGGGAGCCCCGGGGGACCGCAGATGGGCGAGGAGCAGTTCCTCCAGGGAGGGGCGCTCGGTCTGCCAGCGCTCGTCCACCGGTCCGTCGTTGCGTATCAGGGCGGTGAGGCCGCGTCCGGCGGCGCGGGACTCGACCACGAGGTGGGGGGCGAGGTCGGCGGGGGTGCCGCGGCCGGTCACCACGGTGTGCGCGAGGAGCAGGTCGTCCAGGCCGCCGCCGAGCCGGATGCGTCCGTCTCCCAGGAGGAGCAGGTGATCGCAGGCGTCGGCGAGTTCGGTGACGATGTGCGAGGACATCAGCACCGTGGTCCCGCGTTCGGCGGCGTCCGCCATCAGGGTGCCCAGCAGCTCGTGGCGGGCCAGCGGGTCCAGGTCGGCCATCGGTTCGTCCAGCAGCATCAGGTCGGGCCTCTTGCCCAGCGCGAGGGCGAGTGCCACGCGGGTGCGCTGGCCCCCGGAGAGCCTTCTGACCTTGGTCCCGGGGTCGAGCGATCCCTGCTCCACGACCGCGGCAGCGTGTGCGGCGTCCCAGCGGGCCGGGTTGAGCTCGGCGCCCAGACGCAGGGTCTCGGCGATCGTGAGCTGGGGGTGCAGGGGCTTGTCCTGGGCCAGGTAGGCGATGCGCTCGCGCGCCTCGGCCGGGCCCGCGCCGAGCACGGTGAGGGTGCCGGCGGCGGGTCGCAGCAGCCCGGCCAGGGTCGCCAGCAGCGTCGACTTGCCGGCGCCGTTGGGGCCGACGAGGGCGCTGACCCGTCCGGCCGGGAGGAGGAAGGAGCAGCCGTCCAGGGCCGCCGCGGAGCGTCGGCCGTGGCGCACGGTGAGACCGTGCGCCTCTACGGCGACGGTGGATCGGGTGGTGCTGGTGGAACTCACTGGTCCCCCTTCGGGAAATGTGCGTCCAGTACGGAGGCGAACAGCGCCGCCACGTCCTCGTGGTCGAGGCCGGCGGCGCGGGCGCTGCGGGCCCAGGCGTCGAGCTCGTCGCGCAGCGGCGAGTCGGCGGGGGCGGCGCCCAGCGTTCTGCGGACGAAGGTGCCGAGGCCGCGCCTGGCCTCGACCAGTCCCTCGCGCTCCAGCTCGCGG
Organism: Streptomyces sp. NPDC021080; assembly: GCF_044333225.1. Classification (NCBI taxonomy): domain Bacteria; kingdom Bacillati; phylum Actinomycetota; class Actinomycetes; order Kitasatosporales; family Streptomycetaceae; genus Streptomyces; species Streptomyces sp. NPDC021080. The sequence continues at coordinate 32,808 of NZ_JBIRQM010000008.1, forward strand.
TACGCCTTCAGGACGGTGTTCGGGTTGATGGCGGTGGCTTCCACGACCTCGCGGGCCGTGGGGAGCTTGTCGCCCGGTTCGAGGAGACCGAGCCGGAGCGCCTGCTTCGTCTGCTGGACGATCTGGACGTAGGTGGCGACGCCACTGCGCCGGTCGATGCGGTACACGACCACTCGGACAACCACCCTTTCACTAATTGAGTAGTGAAAGGGTGGTGCAAGATGGTGGTCGCGGTCAAGTCGCGGATGAACGGACGGAGTTGTTCCGCCGGTGGATCGGCCCGGACCACCGGCGGATCCGCTGCTGGATCCAACCGGGCCCACCGATGCACCCGTTGACGAATCCGCTGGTGAAAGCGGTGATCGGCGTCGTGGAGGATCCAGTGGTCCGGTAGGCGGGCGAGGCGTCCGGAAATTCCCGGCCGATGTGTGAACCGATCGGCGGGGCTCGTCCGATGAGGGGATGTGAGGGAAACGAGAAGCGACGGAGAGCTGCTGCGGGCCATCGCGGCGGACGGGGACCGTCGCGCCTTCGAAGAGCTGTACCGGCGGTACGCGCCATGGCTGACCGCGCGGCTGCGCGGCCGGTGCGCCGACGCCGGGATCGTCGACGACGTCGTCCAGGAGACCTTCCTCGCCGTGTGGCGCGGCACCGCCCGCTACCGCGAGGAGGGCGACCCGGCTGGCTGGCTGTGGCGCATCGGCTCCAGGCGCCTCGTCGACACGATGCGCGGCGACGGCGCGCGCGGCCGGCTCCGCAGCGCGCTGGCCCGGCTCCGGCACCGCGACGAGGCCTCGGCCGAGGAGCGCGTGCTGGCGGGCGTCGAACACGGCGACCTGGCGGGCGCGCTGACCAGACTCTCGCCCGAACTCCGGACGGTGCTCCAGGCCACGGTGATCGACGGACTCACCACCAGGGAAGCGGCCGTCCTGCTCGGTATCCCGCCGGGCACGGTCAAGACGCGGGCACTGCGTGCGCGCAAGCAGTTGCGGGAGGCGTTGGCATGAGCGACGACCGTCACGGAAGCGATGGCAGCGAGATGAACGGTGACAGCCGTACGACCTGGCATGTGCCGGAGGAAGACCTTCGGGCCTATGTGCAGGGAGAGTTGGCGGTGCCCCGCCTGTGGTCCGCCGACACCCACCTCGCCGCGTGCGCGCGGTGCCGGCAGGCGCTGGCCGGGATCAGCGATCCGGTCGCCCTGGACGTCGGCTGGGAGCGGCTCGACGCCGAGCTCGACGCCCCGCGGCCGGGCCCGGTCGAGTGGCTGCTCGTCCGGCTCGGCGTCGCCGACCACACGGCACGGCTGCTGACCGCCTCCCCCGCGCTGCGCCGCTCCTGGCTGGGCGCGATCGGCGCCCTCCTCGTCATGACCGTCGCCGCGGCCGACCTGGTGCGGGCCGGGGCCACGCCCACCCTCTTCCTGGCCCTCGCGCCGCTGCTCCCGCTCGCCGGGGTCGCGGTGTCCTACGGCCCGGGGATCGACCCGACGTACGAGATGTCCGTGGTCTCGCCGATGCACGGCTTCCGGCTCCTGATGATCCGCACGGTCGCGGTCCTGTCCGTGTGCCTGGGGCTCAACGGCCTGGCCACCCTCGCCCTCCCCGCCTACGGGCTGCAGGCCCTGGCGTGGCTGCTGCCCGCCCTCGCCCTCACCGCGACCGGGCTCGCGCTCAGCTCCCGGCTCGGCCCCGTCCTCGCCCCCTCACTGGTCGGCGGCGGCTGGGCCGTCCTGCTCCTCGTGGCCCGGGCGAACACCGAGCCCCACACCACGCTCGCCCCGTTCACCGCAGCGGGCCAGGGCGTCTCCGGGGCCGTCGCGGTCCTGGCCGCCGTACTCCTCTATCTCGCGCGGGACCGGTTCGACGCGTCGCGCCTCCCGTTCACCGACATCACCGACAGGAACGCAGCATGATTCCCACCGTCTCCGCCTCCGGCCTGAGCCTCCGCTTCGGCGGGACGCTCGCGCTCGACGAGGTCACCCTGCGCCTCGGAGAAGGCGTCACCGGACTCCTCGGGCCCAACGGCGCCGGAAAGACCACCCTGTTGCGGGTGCTCGCCACCGCCGTGCCCGCCGACCGGGGCTCCTTCACCGTCCTCGGCCACGACCCGGGCACCACCGCCGGACGCCTGGACGTGCGGCGCGCGCTGGGCTACCTCCCGCAGACACCCGGCTTCCACCAGGACTTCTCGGCCTTCGAGTTCGTCGACTACGTGGCGATCCTCAAGGAGCTGACCGACCGCACCGCCCGCCACCGCGAGGTGCGCCGGGTGCTGGAGGCCGTCGGCCTGTCCGACGTGCGCGGCAAGCGCATCAAGCGGCTGTCCGGCGGCATGCGCCAGCGGGTCGCGCTGGCCGCCGCGCTCGTCGGCGCCCCCGGCTTCCTCGTCCTCGACGAACCCACCGTCGGCCTCGACCCGGAACAGCGCATGCGCTTCAGGGAACTGATCGCCCAGGCGGGAGAAGGACGCACCGTCCTGCTCTCCACCCACCAGACCGAGGACGTGGCGATGCTGTGCCACCGGGTGATCGTCATGGACGCCGGCCGCATCCGTTTCGAGGGCACACCCGCGGAGCTCACCGAACGGGCGGCCGGGCGGGTGTGGAGCAGCGCGGAGCGCGATCCGTCCGCCCGGGCCGGATGGCGCACGGGCACGGGCGCCTTCCGCAACGTCGGCGATCCGCCCGCAGGCGCCGCCCTTCTCGAACCGACCCTGGAGGACGGCTACTTGCTCACCCTCGACGCCCAGGCCACGGAGGTGGCGGCATGAGCGCCCTCACGGACACGATCACGCAGGCGGCCCCCACGGGGGTGGAGCCGCCTGCCCGGGGCAGGGAATCCCGGTCGGCCGCGATCCTGGCCCTCGCCCGCTTCGAAGCACGCGAACTGCTGCTCCAGATCCCGGTCCTGGTCTTCCTCGCGCTGTATGTCGGCTATGTCGGCTGGAGGTTGTTCCTCGGGGGTGACGGCATGGACGACTTCCCGGTCCTCCAGGACGCCGACCGGGCCACCCAGCCGACACCCATACTGCTGGCCGTAGCGGTGTTCATCTGCGTCAACCGCGCCGTGCTGCGGTCCCGCCGGCAGTCCACCGACCAGCACTTCGACATCCTGCCCATGGAGCACTGGCGGCGTACGGTGGCGCACGCGCTGTCCGTCCTGCCCCTCGGCGCGGTCACCGCGATCGTCGTCGGCTTCCAGTACACCTGGGCGGCGCTGAAGCCCGGCGCCGTCGGTCACGGCTCGCCCGCCGAACTGGTCGTGGGCCCGCTGCTGGTCCTGCTGGCCGGTGTCCTGGGTGTCCTGCTCGCCCGGGTGATACCGGTCGGGTTCGTCGCACCGCCCTTCGTGATCGGTGCGTTCGTCCTCAGCACCCTGGTCTCCGCGCTCACCCAGGGAAAGCACTGGGTGCGCTGGCTCGGACCCGTCGTCGAGGACGAGGGCGCCGACCCCTTCCCCTCCGAACTGCTGGGCCGCCCGGCCGCCTGGCACGCGCTCTACCTGACGGGCCTCGTGGTCCTGCTGCTCTGCGTCGCCGTGCTGGTGAGCGGCGGCCGGACGAGACTGCTCACGTTGGTGACCGCCCTCGCGCTCGCCGCGACGGCCGTCGGCGTCGCCGGGCAGTCCCCGGACGAGTCCGCCTCGCTGATCGCGGCCCGCACCAAGGCGTCCGTCAGCCCGCAGAAGGAACAGACCTGCGTGCGGCACGGACGCTCCACCTACTGCGCCTTCCCGGAGTGGGCCGGCCGCACCGCCGACTGGGCCGACGCCGTGGACCGCATCCAGTCCCGCGCGGGCGGCTCCGCCGGAGGCGAGCGGCTGACCGTGCGCCAGTGGATCGACGCCCGCTACGGCCTGCAGAGCGATGCCGCGATCTCGCCCTCCACCACGCCCGGGTATGTCACCGTCGGCACGCGCTGGGGCGGCAACCGCCTTCCCGAGTTCGCGGTCGGCGTCGCCTCGGTCCTGGTCGCGGGCACCGAGAAAGCCGCCGGCCAGATGTGCGACGCCCGCGTGGTGACCACCATGTGGCTGGCGCTGAGCACCCAGCCGGACCCGATGCAGTCCCTGCGCGACGTCCGGATCGACGACAGCATCAAGGGCCCCGCCACCGCGCTGGCCCTCACCAGCCCCGTCTCCATGTCCGCCCAGCAGACCACCGTGGTGCGCGAACTGCTCCAGAAGCCGCACTACAGCGTCGCCGCGAAGGTGAAGGCCCACTGGACGGAGCTGACGTCCCCGAAGACGTCCACGGCACGGGTGGCCGAACTGCTCGGCGTGCCGGTCGGTGGCAAGGCGACCGCGGCGGACTCGGAGAGCGGCTCGTGCGGGGAGTAGCGAAGACGGTGACAGAGACTTCCGCCGACCGCCTCACGGAAGCCGCCGGGCCCCCTCCCGCGCACGTCGTGGCCCGCGCCCTGGTCCGCCCGGTGTGGCGCAGCCTGCCCCGGTGGGCGGTGCTGACAGGCGCCGTCCTCGGGCTGCTGCTGGCCGGCTCCTCCCGGACGGTCTCCGGTCCACCGGACCCGTGGTTGTGCCTCAATCTGCTGCGGGCCGCCGCCCTCGCCTTCGGCCTGGGACTGGCGTTCCTGCTCGACGATCCGGCCCGGAACACCACGGCCGCGGTGCCGACCAGGCGCCCGGTGCGGACCGGGCTGCGGCTGGCGCTCGTCGTGCCGTTCATGGCGGTGTGCTGGACGGCCGCGCTGTTCCTCGTCCCCGCCAAGGGCCGGCCCCCGGTGGGCGCGATCACCCTGGAGGCAGCCGCCGTCATGGTTCTCGCGCTGGCCTCCGCGCTCGTCGCCGTGCGGTACTCGGAGGCCGGCGAACCGGGGACCGCGATATCCGCCGGACTCGTGGGCACGTTCCTCGGCGCCGCCCTGCTGCTCCCCCAGCGCTGGGAGCTGTTCGTCGGGCCGTCCGACCCGCACTGGGACGACGCGCACCGGCGCTGGGCGGCCGTCCTGGTCGTGGCGGTGCTGGTGGGGGTCCGCTCCCTGGCCGAACCCCTGCGGCGACGCCGGACAACCGCCCTTGCCCAGCGCTGACTTCGGCCTCCGAAGCGGTGCTCGTGGATCGAGGGCTCAGGACTCCGTCCGGTACATCAGGTCCGTCTCGTGGGTGACGAAGCCGAGACGCTCGTAGACGGAGACCGCCGCCTTGTTGTCGGCGTCGACGTAGAGCATCGCGGTGGGCAGGGCCTGCGCGGCGAGGTGGCGCAGTCCGATCGTCGTCAGCGCCTTCCCCAGCCCGCCGCCCTGGGCGCCGGGGCGCACACCGAGGACGTACACCTCGCCCAGCCTCTCCTCGGCATGGACCTTGGTCCAGTGGAAGCCGACGAGTTCGTCGCCGCGGAAGGCGAGGAAGAAGCCGGCCGGGTCGAACCAGGGCTGTGCGATCCGGTCGTCCAGGTCGCGCTGGGTGAGGGACCCCTGCTCGGGGTGGTGGGCGAAGGCGGCGGCGTTCACGGCGAGCCAGGCGGCGTCGTCCTGGCCCGGCACGAAGGTCCGGACGGCCACTCCCTCCGGCAGCTTCGGCTCGGGCAGGCCGAGGTTCTCCAACGGGCGGCGCATCTGGCGCAGTTCGCGGAAGAGGGTGAGGCCGAGGACCTGGGCGAGATGCCGGGCGGCGGAGTGACCGCCGTGCGCCCACACCCGCAGCCGCTTCCCGGACTCGTTGAGCATCGCCGAACCGAGCGCCCGGCCGTGCCCGTGCCCCCGGTGCGCCGGATGGACGACCAGTTCGGCGGCCGGGGCCTCGACCGGGTCGGTGTCCTCCAGCTGTGCGTAGCCGATCAGTTCGTCGCCGACGGTCAGCAGCAGATGCCGGACGCCCTCACGGCTTCCGCCCTTCAGCTGGAGCCGCCCCTGCTCGGACACGGCTTGCTGTCCATCGGCCCGAGCGGCTTCCGAGAGCAGCCGGAGCACGTCCTCGGCCTGGTCCGGGGAGAGCACGGAGCAGGCCTCGATGGAGCGGGAGAGAGCGAAGGGTGCCGCGTCGTCGCTGGTCATGCATACGAGGGTACGGCTCGGCGATGGAGGGACAAGGAGTTGGGCGATACGGACACGGATCGTGGCGAGGAGGGACGATCCGGGGAGACCGCGGCGTGTTCCGCGGACCGGCGCAGAGGCTCGAAGGGCTGCCCGACGGTGCCCGGCGGACGGCGATGACGTGGTTGTCGGTTCTCGGTGCGGTGATGTCAATCAGTCCGTAACCGCCGGGCCCTTCCGCGCTACGCGCGTTGATTCTAAAGTGCGTGCAAAACCAGGGCTGTTCATCGGCTCGCGCAGGCATCGCACCACCCGCTCGGCTCCTGCACGGCTCACGCACGACACCCGCTCGGCTCACGCACGGCACACCGTTTCGGACTCTCACCGTTCTCCAGGGGGAACCATGCCGCCCACGATCCGGTCCAGACGCACTCGTCGTCTCCTCGCGGCCGCCGCCTCTCTCGCCACCGTCGGGGCGCTGGCCGCCGCGATCCCGGCGAGCGCGCACCAGGACAAGGGGGCTCCGTCGCACCACCACGGCGGCGGCCGTTACCAGGACGTCCAGTTGCTGTCCTTCAACGACCTGCACGGCAATCTGGAGCCGCCGACCGGATCCTCGGGCCGGGTCACGGAGCTGCAGGCGGACGGCACGACGAAGACCGTCGACGCGGGGGGCGTCGAGTACCTGGCCACGCATCTGCGCGACGCCCGCAAGGGCAACAGATACTCGATCACGGCCGCCGCCGGTGACATGGTCGGCGCCTCTCCGCTGATCTCGGGCCTCTTCCACGACGAGCCGACGATCGAGGCGCTCAACGGCCTCGACCTCGACGTCACTTCGGTCGGCAACCACGAGTTCGACGAGGGCGCCAAGGAACTGGCCCGGCTCCAGAAGGGCGGCTGCCACCCGACGGACGGCTGTTACGACGGCAAGAAGTTCACCGGGGCCGACTTCCCCTACCTCGCGGCGAACGTGACCGACGAGAAGACCGGCAAGCCGATCCTCAAGCCCTACTGGGTGTGGAAGAAGAACGGCGTCAAGATCGGCTTCATCGGCGTCACGCTGGAGGGCACGCCGAACATCGTGTCCGCCGAGGGCGTCAAGGGCCTGAAGTTCGGTGACGAGGTCGAGACGATCAACAAGTACGCCAAGGAGCTCCAGCACCAGGGCGTGAAGTCGATCGTCGCGCTGATCCACGAGGGCGGCGCGCCCGCGTCGACGGCGTACAACTACGACTGCGACAGCCCCGGCGCCGGTGACGGCATCTCCGGGCCGATCGTCGACATCGCGAAGAACGTCACGCCGGCCGTGGACGCGCTGATCACCGGCCACACCCACCAGGCGTACGCGTGCACCGTCCCGGACCCGGCGGGCCGGCCCCGCATGGTCACCTCGGCCTCCTCCTTCGGCCGGCTGTACACGGACACGACGCTGACGTACGACCGCTGGACCGGGGACATCGCCCGCACGGCGGTGAAGTCCGCGAACCACGTGGTCACGCGTGACGTGGCGAAGGCCGCCGACATGACGTCGCTGATCACCAAGTGGAAGGCGCTCTCCGCGCCGGTCGCCTCGCGTCCCCTCGGCTACATCGCGGGCGACATCGGCAACACCGGCACCGAGTCCCCGGCCGGCGACCTGATCGCCGACGCCCAGCTCGCGTACGCCAGGTCCGTCGACCCGGAGGCCGACCTCGCGCTGATGAACCCGGGCGGCATCCGCGCCGGGCTCACCTACACGGCGAGCGGCGGCGAGGGCGACGGTGTCGTGACCTACGGGGAGGCGTACACGGTCCAGCCGTTCGCCAACACCGTCAACCTGGCCGACCTCACCGGCGCGCAGGTGATCACCGCGCTCCAGCAGCAGGTCAGCGGCGCCAACGAGGCATCCCCGAAGATCCTCCAGATCTCCAGGGGCCTCACCTACACGCTCGACCTGACCAAGACCGGCGCGGCGCGCGTCGTCACCGGCTCGGTCAAGCTCGACGGCACGGCGATCGACCCGGCCGCCACCTACCGCGTCGCGATGAACTCCTTCCTCGCGGGCGGCGGCGACGGCTTCGCCGAGCTCGGCAAGGGCGCCAACGTCCGTGTCGGCGGCGACGACCTGGCGGCGCTGGGGGCCTACCTGACGGCCAACTCCTCGGCCGCGACGCCGTACCCGGTCCCGGCGGCGGACCGGATCACGGTCGTCCAGTAGCCGGCACCGCCGGCCGGGCCGATGAGCGGTCCGTGGTTCGTCCCGTCCGGCGGCCCGTCCGGCCCGGCCCGCAGGCCGAAGCGCAGCGAGCCCCCACCCGCGTCCGGGTGGGGGCTCGCTCACGGCGGGGAGCCGGTCAGGGCAGGTCGGGCGGGGCCGTCGGAGCCCCCGGGAGCCGTACGGCTGCGATCGTGCCGCCGCCCTCCGCGGGGCTCAGCGTCACCTCGCCGCCGCACTGCTGGACCGTGCGGGCCACGATCGACAGGCCCAGGCCCGAGCCGGGCAGGGCGCGGGCGCTCGGGGAACGCCAGAAGCGGTCGAAGACGTGGGGGAGTTCCTCACCAGGGATGCCGGGGCCGTGGTCGCGGACGGTCAGTTCGCCGTTCGTCAGCCGGACGTCGATCGCGCCGCCCGCGGGGCTGAATTTCACCGCGTTGTCGAGGATGTTCACGATCGCCCGCTCCAGCGCGGAGGGTTCCGCGCGGACGTACCAGGGCTCCAGTTCGGCCGTGATCATCAACTCCGGGCCGCGCAGCCGGGCCCTGCGCAGGGCCGCTTCCACGGTGTCCTGGAGTGCCACGACCTCCATCCGGTCGGCCGTGTGCCCCGCGTCCGAACGCGACAGCGTCTGCAGGTCGCCGATCAGCGCCGCCAGCTCGGTCATCTGCGCCGTCACGGAGGCGAGCAGCGCCTTGCGGTCCGCCGGGGGGATCGGGCGGCCGATCTCCTCGCTCCGGGTGAGGAGTTCGATGTTCGTCCGCAGGGAGGTGAGCGGTGTCCGCAGCTCGTGCCCGGCGTCGGCGATGAGCTGCTGCTGCAGCTCGCGTGAGCTCGCGAGGGAGGCGGTCATCGAGTTGAAGGAACGGGAGAGCCGGGCGATCTCGTCGTCGCTGTCCTCGTCCACGGGGATGCGGATGGTCAGGTCCTCGGTGCGGGCGACGTGCTCCACGGCGTCCGTGAGCTTGTCCACCGGCCGAAGCCCGGCCCGGGCGACCCAGAGGCCGGCCGCCCCGGCGCCGACGACTCCGATGCCGCCGACGAGCAGGAGCACCAGGGCCAGTTCGTTGAGGGTGGTCTGCGTGCTCTTGAGGGGGAAGGCGATCAGGAGGGAATGTCCCTCGGCCAGGGTCGGGCCGCCGGCGCTGCCGGGCACGTCCACGAGGAGGGGCATGGTCATCACCCGTACGGCGTTGCCCTTGCTGTCGGTACCGTTCCGGAGCGCTGACACTCTGAGTTTCGGATGCTTGGCCAGCGCCTTGTCGGTCTCGGTGACCTTCACCAGTCCTGCGGAGTTGCTGAAGGGGCAGGCGCTGCCGTCCGCCTTGACCACCTGGGTGTAGTACTCGGTGTGTCCGCGGAAGTCGCCGTTGCCCGTCGGTTCCTCACCGCAGTTGTCGAGTGCGTTCCGGACCGCCCCGTAGGGGACGGGAGACTGCTGCGACTTGAGGTCGCTGTTGATCTCGGCGTACAGCTTGCCCTGGACGATGAACCAGCACGTCAGCGAAACCGCCGCCACCGCGAACGCCACCGCCGCCGCCACCAGCAGGGCCAGTCGTGAGCGCAGGGGCAGGGATCTGAACCTGCGCATCACTCCGCGCCACCGGACCGCAGTACGTACCCCACGCCCCGCACCGTGTGGACCAGGCGCGGTTCGTTGCCCGCCTCCGTCTTGCGGCGCAGGTACATGACGTAGACGTCGAGGGAGTTCGACGAGGGCTCGAAGTCGAAGCCCCAGACGGCCTTCAGGATCTGCTCGCGGGTGAGGACCTGGCGCGGGTGGGCCAGGAACATCTCCAGCAGGGTGAACTCGGTGCGGGTGAGCTCCACCGGGCGCCCCGCACGGGTGACCTCGCGCGTCGACAGGTCCATGCGCAGGTCGCCGAAGGTCAGCGCGTCGTCCTCGACGACCGCGCCCGCGGACGCCGCGTACGAGCTGCGCCGCAGCAACGCGCGGATACGTGCGAAGAGTTCGTCGAGCTCGAAGGGCTTGACGAGGTAGTCGTCCGCCCCGGCGTCCAGCCCGGTGACCCGGTCGCCGACCGTGTCCCGGGCCGTCAGCATGAGGATCGGCGTGGTGGTGCCCGCGCCGCGCATCCGGCGGGCCGCGGTGAGGCCGTCCATGCGGGGCATCTGGATGTCGAGGACGACGAGGTCGGGCTGGTAGGCCGTCGCCTTCTCCAGGGCGTCCGCGCCGTCGACGGCGACCTCGGTGTCGTACCCCTCGAAGGCGAGGCTGCGCTTGAGTGCGTCGCGCACGGCCGGCTCGTCGTCGACGATCAGGATGCGCTGGGTGTCACGGTCGCCTTCGGCGGAGCTCATGAGTGTCGGGTTCCTCGGGTGGGATGGGGGTGTGACCGGGGTGCTTTCAGCCTCGCACGTTCCTGGCTGTCCCGGAATGGATCAGGTTCGTACGGTGCGGCGGCGGCCGGAGGCCCGGCGCTGCTGGGGCCGGGAGACGGCGGGGGCCAGTTCCGGGGCGCGCCGGACGGGCGGGTGCAGTTCGCGGGCGACCGCCAGGGCGAGGCCGAGTGCGGCCGCGTCTCCCGCGGCGGTGGTGTGCGGGACACTCTTGATCGTCATGGCGACCTCCGGGCTAGCTGTCGGAACCGCCGGCCCGCAGGGTGGCGAGGTCGGCCTTGACGGTGTTGATCGGAATGGCGAACCCGAGGCCGACGCTGCCTGCGCTCGACGAGGAGGACGAGGAGTCCGAGGCGGCGGAGTACATCGCGGAGTTGATGCCGACGATGTTGCCGTTCATGTCGATGAGGGCGCCGCCGGAGTTGCCCGGGTTGAGCGAGGCGTCGGTCTGCAGGGCCTTGTACGTCGTCGTGGAGGAGCCGGTGTCGCCGTTGAACTGGCGGCCGCCGAACTCGAACGGCCACTGGCCGTTGCCGCCGCCCTGCTGTTGCTGCCGGCTCTCGTCGGTGGAGACGGTCACGTCACGGTCGAGCGCGGAGACGATGCCGCTGGTGACGGTGCCGGTCAGGCCCTCGGGGGAGCCGATCGCGACGACCTGGTCGCCGACCTGGACACCGTCGGAGTTGCCGAGCGTCGCCGGCTTCAGACCGGACGGAGCGCTGTCCAGCTTGATCAGCGCGAGGTCCTTCTTGCTGTCGGTGCCGACGACCTTGGCGGTGTACGACGTGCCGTTGTTCAGCTGGACCTTGATCTCGGAGGCGCCCGAGACGACGTGGTTGTTGGTGATGATCTCCCCGCCGGTCGTGATGATCACGCCCGAGCCGGTGGACGAGCCCGCGTTCGAGGTCGCGTTGATCTCGACGATGCTCGGGCTGACCGCCTTGGCGACGCCGGAGACCGTGCCGCGCTGGCTGGTGGGCACCACGTTCGCGCTGGTGCTGCTGCTCGTGGCGACGGTGTCGTTGCCGGTCAGCTCCTGGAAGGCGTACGCGGTGCCGCCGCCGATCGCCGCGGCGACGATCGCCACGGCGGCGAGCAGGGCGAACGGACCCTTGGCGCGCCGTTTGCCGGTGGTGGCCGCGGGGGGCCCGGGGTGGCCGGGGCCCGCCGCGGCGAACACCGCGGTGGAGCCGGCGGGGTCGGGCTCGGGGTAGCCGGCGTACGGGCCGGCGGTGTGGCCGCCGCCCCCGCCGCCGTGACCGGATCCCGGCCACACGGTGGTGCCCGGCTCGACGTGGACCGGCCCGGCCGGGTCGTACGCCGGCGGCGGGGGCCACTCGGGGTTCACGGGGGAGGAGGGGTGCGACTGCTGCTCGGGGTACGCGGCCCCGTGGTGGTCGCCCTGGGGGTACTCGCCGCTGCGGCGGAAGCTCTCGGTCATGAAAAAAGACTGTCCCCCGATCATGAGAGCTCCCTGAGTGGCCCCTGAGAAGCCCGACAGAACCTCGTATGCCCGATATAAAGACGCTTCCTGTGGGCCGGCCGAGAGGCCCCTGCGGGCATCCTGGGAGCGGCCTGTGCACCCTCGCCGCGTGCCGCTCGGGTGCTCCGGCCCTGCTTGCGCCGAGCTTCTGCCGCCCTCTCGCCGGGCTTCCGCCGCGGGTCCGGCCGCGCTCCCGCCGCCTTCCGTCGCGTGTCCGGTCGTGCACCGGATGTGGTTCCGTCCTGTTCCGGCGAACGGCGGGTTGCGCCCCGGTGATGTCCCGGAACGCCCGGGACGAACACTGTCCCGACCGCTGTGAAGGCCGTGTTCCGGGAGACCGGTGAGGCCTACGATTCCCGGGCCGGAGGGGGGCTCCGCGGTTACGCCCGATGTCGATGCAAGCGATTGCCGTCGACGGTCGGGCCGGTGCGTCGTACGCCCTTCTCGGGCCACCGACGAGAAGACACACGCACCCGACACCCAGGAGTCCTTAGTGATACCTGCCCTGCGCGACCGCTGGAGACGCCCCGCCACGGCGTTGCCGACGGCCGCTCTCGCGCTGGCGCTGACCTGCGCCGGTGCCCTCGCGGCACAGCCCGCATCGGCGGCCGGCGACCCGGCCGGACTGCCCGGCGCGAGCGTCGCCCGGTCCGCGGCGGCGCCCGCGCCGACCGCCTCCGACAAGGAGCTGCGCCACCGCGTCGTCGAGGCCGCCAAGAGCCAGGCGACCCCGGAGACGGCGCCCAAGAAGACGCCGTTCATCATCGGCGGCAGCGAGACGACGATCTCCTCCGCGCCGTGGATGGTCCAGCTCTCCTACTACGACAGCGCGGCGGGGACCGGCTGGTTCTGCGGCGGCACCCTCGTCGCCCCGAACAAGGTCCTGACGGCGGCCCACTGCGTCGCCGGTCTGGACTGGGCGGACAACGGCGCCGTGGTCGCCGGTGCCACCGGCCTGCTGGACAGCACCAACGGCACCGTCGCGGGTGTCCTCCGGCAGTGGAACCACCCGCACTTCGACAGCTCGACCCTGCAGAACGACGTCGCGGTCCTCACCCTGGACCGTCCGCTGGAGCAGCAGTGGGCGAAGCTGGCGGCCGCGGGCGACAACGCCTACTACCAGGCCGGCAACAACGCCACCGTCTACGGCTGGGGCCTGACCTCGGGCGCCTCGGGCGCCGACCTGTCGGCGAACCTGCGCAAGGTCACCCTGCCGCTGGTGAAGGACTCGACCTGCAACAGCGCGATGAACACGGTCCTCGGCGAGGACGACTTCATCGAGGGCTCGATGTTCTGCGCCGGCACCCCGGCGACCGGTGTCGACGAGGGCACCAAGAGCCCGTGCAACGGTGACTCCGGCGGCCCGGTGATGTTCGGCGGGAAGATCATCGGCATCGTGTCGTGGGGTGTCTCCGGCTGCACCGCCAAGGGCGCCTACCCGGTGTTCACCAAGGTGTCCTCGTACACCTGGGCGGCCCAGCCCCGCATCGACGACGCGGACCTGACGTTCGACGGCCGCGCCGACCTGCTGGAGCGCACGCCGTCGGGCGGGCTGTTCGAGCAGGACAGCAAGGGCACCTCGCTCGCCGCCCGCGCCTACCAGGGCAACGGCTGGCAGAACGCGAGCTGGGTCCTGCAGGCCGACCTGGACCGGGACTTCTACCAGGACCTGATCATGCGGGACAAGGGCGACGGCAAGCTCTACCGCAGCTACATGAACCACAGCTCGGGCACGTTCGAGTGGATGCAGATCAGCTCGGTGTGGGGCGGCTACAAGTCGTACGCCGTTCCCGGCGACCTGACCGGTGACGCCCGCCCCGACCTGGTCGCGGTGGACGCCGACGGTTCGGTCTACCTCTACCCGGGCAAGGGCACCGGCCAGTTCTACGGCCGCGTCAAGATCGTCGACAGGGCGTGGAAGAACGTCAGGATCTTCGGTCACGGCGACCTGTCCGGCGACGGCCGCGCCGACCTGCTGGTCCGCAACAGCTCGGGCGTTCTGTACCTCTACCGGGGCACGCAGGTCGAGAAGACCCCGTTCTCCGCGCGCGTCCAGGCCCGCACGGGCTGGAACTTCACCTCGTACGTGGCCAACGGCGACGTGACCGGTGACGGCATCGCCGATGTGATCGCCCGCGACTCGGCCGGCACGCTCTGGCTCTACCCCGGCACCGGCAAGGCCTCCAGCAGCCTCTTCGGCACCCGCAAGAGCCTCGGCACCGGCTTCAACCAGTACAACCTGCTGTTCTAGGTCCCGCCGGGTCCGGTGCGGCACACGAAGATCCCCGCGTCCCCTCAGGGGCGCGGGGATCTCCGCTGTCGTGCGCGGGAAGGGGCCGGTGCGGGCCGCCGGGCCTGCTCGCCGGCCGGGGCCGCTCGCCGCCGGGGTCCTACTCGCAGCCGCAGGACTGGCGTACCACCAGGCGCGAGGGGAACAGCTTCAGCCGCTCGCGGCGGGAGCCGGGCACCCGCAGCCCGTCGTCCAGGACGAGGTCCACGGCCGCGCGGGCCATCGCCGAGCGGTCCGATGCGATCGTCGTCAGCGGAGGGTCGGTCAGGGCCGCTTCCTTGACGTCGTCGAACCCGGCGACCGCCAGCTGCCCCGGCACGTCGATGCGCAGCTCGCGCGCGGCACGCAGGACACCGATCGCCTGGTCGTCGGTGGAGCAGAAGATGGCCGGGGGCCGGTGCGGTCCGGCGAGCAGTTCGAGGCCGACCTTGTAGGCGTCGTAGCGGTTGTACGGGGCCTCGAAGAGGCGTCCCTCGGTCGGCTTGCCGGCCTCCTGCATGGCGCGCCGCCAGCCCTCGACGTGGTCGGAGACGGGGTCGCCGACGGCCGGGGTCTCGGCCGTGCCGCCGAGACAGGCCACGTACTCGTAGCCGTGCTCCAGGAGGTGCTGGGTGGCGAGGTGCGCGCCCCCTATGTCGTCGGTGACGACGGCGACGTCGTCGATCGCCTCGGGGCGCTCGTGCAGGAGCACCACGCGGGCGTCCCAGGCGTCGATCTCGGCTGCCGCGTGGTCGTTCAGCGCGTGACTGACGAGGATCAGTCCGGAGACCCGCATGCCGAGGAAGGCCCGCAGATAGTGGACCTCGCGCTCGGCGATGTAGTCGGAGTTGCCGACCAGGACCATTTTCCCGCGCTCGGCGGCGGCCTGTTCGACGGCGTGCGCCATCTCCCCGAAGAAGGGCTGGCGCGCGTCCGGCACGATCAGGCCTATGAGCTCCGTCCGCCGCGAGGCCATGGCCTGGGCGACCCGGTCGGGCCGGTACCCCAGCTCCTTGATCGCGGCGAGAACGCGCTCGCGCGTGGCCGGGGCGACCGGCCTGGGTCCGTTGTTGATGACATAGCTGACGACGGCGGTGGAAGTACCCGCCAGTCGCGCGACATCATCCCTAGTCACCTTGGCCACGCGCGGAGTCTACGCGGATGGACCTACCTCTGGGCAGGGCGTACGGCAGCTTCCTGGGGCTGCGCGGTGGCCTGCGTGGGAGCGGTCCCGTCCGTGCGCGCCGTCTCGTCCGCATCGTCCGGCTTTGGCTGGGCCGCCTTGGCCTTCGCCTCGTCGGCGCCGCGTTCCACCTTCTCGGGGGTAACGAATCGGTAACCGACGTTCCGGACGGTTCCGATCAGCGACTCGTGCTCGGGGCCGAGCTTCGCGCGCAGCCGCCGCACGTGGACGTCGACCGTCCGCGTACCGCCGAAGTAGTCGTAGCCCCAGACCTCCTGGAGCAGCTGGGCGCGGGTGAAGACGCGGCCCGGGTGCTGCGCGAGGTACTTCAGGAGCTCGAACTCCTTGAAGGTGAGGTCCAGCACCCGGCCCTTGAGCTTGGCGCTGTAGGTCGCCTCGTCGACGGAGAGGTCGCCGTTGCGGATCTCCATCGGGGAGTCGTCGTTGACGATCTGCTGGCGGCCCATCGCGAGCCTGAGGCGCGCCTCGACCTCGGCGGGGCCCGCCGTGTCGAGGAGGACGTCGTCGATGCCCCAGTCGGCGGTGACGGCCGCGAGGCCGCCCTCGGTCACGACGAGGACGAGCGGACAGCCGGGTCCCGTGGAGCGCAGCAGCTGGCACAGGCTGCGGACCTGCGGGAGGTCACGTCGTCCGTCGATCAGGATGACGTCGGCACCGGGGGTGTCGACGAGGGCCGGGCCCTCCGCCGGAGCCACGCGCACGTTGTGCAGCAGCAGGCCGAGAGCGGGAAGCACCTCCGTCGACGGCTGAAGGGCGTTGGTCAGAAGCAGAAGAGAACTCATCGCGACTCACCCGCTCGGGTCGTCCTGCATTCGTGCACGGTTCGCTCGCCCATAACGTCTGGTTCCTCCTCGGTCCCTGCGAGGACGTTTGCGGCACTGCTCTGTACGTGCGGCTCCCGCGCTTCCAGGGACCGCCGAGCCTCCGCAAGCCCCGTACACCTGCGGTTTCCCGCTTCGTATACAACGCTTTTGAAAGCACAAAAGGACCCGGGGGCTACTCTGCCCGAGTCCTCATGCCCAGCAGAATAGCCCACATGAGCCCAGGTCCGGCAGGTCACGTGACACGATCCTCCAAGAGTCCACGCCTTGAGACGGCGCCGCGCGCCCCTCTGCGGAGGTTTCTGCGTACCGCCGACGGGGTGACGATCGACGCGGCACACGACCCCGGAACGGAGTCGTCCGGTGACCTCGCGTTCATCGTCGCCCACGGATTCACTGGCGATCTGGACCGTCCGCACGTGCGCCGCGCGGCCGGCGCGCTCGCCCGTCACGGAGCGGTGGTGACCTTCTCCTTCCGTGGTCACGGCGCGTCGGGCGGCCGCTCCACGGTCGGCGACCGCGAGGTCCTGGATCTGACGGCCGCGGTCGCCTGGGCGCGTGAACTCGGGTACTCCCGGATCGTGACCGTCGGCTTCTCGATGGGCGGCTCGGTGGTGCTGCGGCACGCGGCGCTCCACGGGGAGCGGGGGCCGGGGCCCGCGGACGGTGAGCCGGGGCTCGGCCGGGAGCGCGGGGGGCGCACGGAGGCGCGTACGGACGCGGTGGTCTCGGTGAGCGCGCCGGCCCGCTGGTACTACCGGGGTACGGCCCCCATGCGGCGGGTGCACTGGCTGGTGACCCGTCCGGAGGGCCGGATCGTGGGCCGGGTCGGTCTGCGGACCCGTATCCACCACCGTGACTGGGACCCGGTGCCGGCGTCCCCGGTCGAGTGCGTCCCGTACATCGCGCCGACCCCGCTCCTGATCGTCCACGGCGACCGGGACGGTTATTTCCCCCTCGACCACCCGCGCATGCTGGCCGACGCCTCCGGCGGCCATGCCGAGCTGTGGCTGGAGCACGGCATGGGGCACGCGGAGAACGCCGCCGCCGACGACCTGCTCACCCGTATCGGTCACTGGGGTGCCGCCCACGCGGGCTAGCCTGGCCCGGTCCACGCAAACAGGTGCGCGGACACCACACACCAGCACACATCAGATCTCCGATTGAGGAACGAGATGGCAAAGGGCACGGTGCGTTACTGGGCCGCCGCCAAGGCCGCGGCAGGCGTCGGCGATGAGCCGTACGACGCCGGAACGCTCGCCGAGGCACTCGACGCGGCCCGCGAACGACACCCCGGCGAATTCGTCCGCGTCCTGCGGCGATGCTCGTTCCTGATCGACGGTGATCCCGTGGGGACCCGCGGGCATGAGACGGTACGGCTGGCCGAGGGCGGCACGGTCGAGGTGCTCCCGCCGTTCGCAGGAGGGTGAGCGAGACGATGAGCAACCAGCCGTACGAGGGTCGCCGCGAGGCGTACGACCCGTATCAGCAGCCACAGGCGCACCAGGAGCCCCCGCAGGGGGCCGACTGGCCGCAGCAGCACACCCAGCAGTGGGAGGGCCGGACCTGGGAGACGCAGGCGCACGCGCCGGTCCAGGAGACCGACCCCTCGTACCTGCCTCCGCAGGGGTACCAGACCTACGGCGAACCCCGGGCGTACGACGGCGTCGCGGGAGCGGCCCTGCCGCCCGAGGCCCCGGCGGGGTCCTGGAACCCGGCGCACGCCCCGGCCGCGGCACCCGGCGCCGACGGCCCGGCCCGTGACGGCGGGCCCCTGCCCGAGGGCGCGGACGAGGCGGACGTCGCCTACGGGCCGGCGACGGTCACCGGCCAGAGCCGGATGACCGACGCGCAGCGCGCCCGCGCCGAGGGGCGCTCGCCGATCATCGAGCCCGGGATCCAGCCGGCCGCGCTGACGGCGCTGCTCGCGCTGCTGCTCTCCGGGACGGCGGCGATCGGCCAGTACGCCCTCGTCGTCCCGCTCGTCCTGCTCCAGGCCGTCACCGCGGCGGGCTGGTTCCGGCTGAACGGGATGTGGCCCGCCCGGCAGGGCATCGCCCTGGCGTTCCTGGGCGCGGTCACCGCCGACGTGGCGCTGCTCGCGGCCGGCCGGGAGAACGCGCCCGCCGCGATCCTCGGCACCCTCGGCGTGTGGGTCCTGCTGACCCTCGTGCTGCAGCTGCGCAGCCACGCCGACCCGGACACCCGGATGTACGGCCTGATGGCGACCGTCGTCTCCGCGGCCCTGGCGATCATCGCGGCCGGGCATCTGGCGGCCGAGCCGGACGCCGTCACGGTGGGCGCGGCCGCGGTCGCCGCGGCGGTCCTGGCCCGCGCGCTGCCGCTGCCCACGGCGGCCTCCGTGGGCGTCGCGCTGCTGGCCGCGGCCGGCGCCGGCATCGCGGTCGGCGGGATGACGGACCTGGGCACGAAGGGCGCTTTCCTGGGTGCTTGCGCGGGCGTCTGCGCGTTGATCGGCCACCGGGTCGCCAGCTACGACTACCCGTCCCGCTTCGTCCACTTCACCGCGGGCGTGGCGCTGCCGCTGGCCGCCGCCGCTCCGGCGGTCTACCTGCTGGGCCGCGCGCTGGGCTGACCGGCCCCTCCCGGCGGCCGCGATCCGGCCGCCGGGCCGTGCCGAATCGTCACAGGTGATCGACAACTCCCTTGAAGGGCCCCCGATTCGGGGGCCCTTCGGCGTTAGGCTCGCGTTCGGTGGCCACTCGGCCGTCCAGACGGGGCCGTCCCAGGTGGGGGAACAACGATCATGCGCGCACTGCGAATATCCCTGATTCTGTTAGTCGTTCTCGGCGGGCTGTTCGTGCTCGCCGACCGGGTGGCGGTCGGGTTCGCGGAGGACGAGGCGGCGGGCCGGATCAAGAGCACCGAGGGCCTCGCGGCCACCCCCGACGTGTCCATCGGGGGCTTCCCGTTCCTCACCCAGGTCGTCGCGGGCGAACTCGACGACGTGAAGATCGGCATCAAGAACTACGAGGCCCCGACCGGCGGCACGGGTTCCTCGGCCGGCACCATCCGCATCGACGACCTCGACGCCGAGATGCACGGTGTCGCCTTCAGCGGTGACTACAGCTCCGCCACCGCCGGCAGCGCCACCGGCACCGCGTCGATCTCGTACGCCGAGCTGCTCAAGGCCGCCAAGTCGGGGCCCCAGCAGATCGGGTTCGGTTTCACCGCCCGGGTCATCGGCCTCTCGGACGGCGGCCACGGCAAGATCAAGGTCGCCGTCTCGGTGACTCCCCCCGGTGCCAAGTCGTCCCAGACGATCTCGGTGCTCAGCTCCGTCACCGTCTCCGGCGACACGGTGAAGGTACACGCCGACTCCCTGCCGTCCCTGGCCGTCAAGCTCGCCGAGGGCCGGATCCGCTCGATCACCGACTTCCAGCAGAAGATCGAGCAGCTGCCGGGCGGCGTCAAGCTCGACAAGGTCGAGGCGGCCCCGGACGGCGTCGAGATCTCGGTGAAGGGTTCGGACGTCCGGCTGGTCGGTTAGGAGGCCCCACCGGACCGCCGGGTCCCCGCCGGGTCCTGACGGATCCGGCCGACGGGGCCGGATCCGCGGAGGCCGTGTCGGCCGAGCGTGCGGGGCCGTGTCGGCCGGAACCGCGGAGGCCGTGTCGGCCGGATCCGCGGAGGCCAGGTCGGAGGCTGTCCGGTCGGCCCCACCGGACCACCGAGGGCCCCGTCGGAGAGTGGCTGTCCGAAAGGCGAGACGGCCCCGTCCGTACCGCAGATGGGCCGCCGGGGCGGAGGTCGACGTATCCCCCCGGAACCCGTGCGGATTGGGCTCCGGAAGCCTTCCCGTTTCACAGTGCGGACGATCGCGTCTCAACATTCGACACACCGGTGACATGCCCGCCTGTCCGTCCCTACGATCGGACCCATGAAGCGACAGGCGGATCTCACGAAGCGGCGGGCAGTAGACCTGTGCCGCGTCGCCGCCATGCTCTGTCGCACCTTCTGAGCGGAAGCGTTCCCGTCTTCCGCGAGCCGGGCCCCTGGACCTCTCTTGTCCGGGCCACGATTGCGCCGCGCAAGCCCTCACCGGCATGCACCGCACCGCGCACCCTCTCCAACGCACCACCCCGCCGCAACTGCCCCGGAGGAGAACGAGCATGAGCCGCAGTGACGTCCTGGTAGACGCCGACTGGGTCCAGGACCACCTGGACGACCCGAACGTGGCGATCGTCGAGGTCGACGAGGACACGTCGGCGTACGAGAAGAACCACATCAAGAACGCCATCCGGATCGACTGGACCAAGGACCTCCAGGACCCGGTCCGCCGTGACTTCATCGACCAGGAGGGCTTCGAGAAGCTCCTCTCCTCGAAGGGCATCGGCAACGACACGCTGGTCGTCCTCTACGGCGGCAACAACAACTGGTTCGCGTCCTACGCCTACTGGTACTTCAAGCTCTACGGCCACGAGAACGTGAAGCTGCTCGACGGCGGCCGCAAGAAGTGGGAGCTCGACTCCCGCGACCTGGTCGACGGCTCGCAGATCCCCGAGCGCGCCGCCACCGCGTACAAGGCCAAGGCCCAGGACGCCTCCATCCGCGCCTTCCGTGACGACGTCGTCGCCGCGATCGGTTCGCAGAACCTGGTCGACGTCCGGTCGCCCGACGAGTTCAGCGGCAAGCTGCTCGCCCCGGCGCACCTGCCGCAGGAGCAGTCGCAGCGTCCGGGCCACGTCCCGAGCGCCCGCAACATCCCGTGGTCGAAGAACGCCAACGACGACGGCACCTTCAAGTCGGACGACGAGCTCAAGGAGCTCTACGCCGCCGAGCAGGTCGACCTCGCCAAGGACACGATCGCCTACTGCCGCATCGGTGAGCGTTCCGCGCTCACCTGGTTCGTGCTGCACGAGCTCCTCGGTGTGCAGAACGTCAAGAACTACGACGGCTCCTGGACCGAGTACGGATCCCTCGTCGGCGTGCCGATCGAGCTCGGCGCCAACAAGTAACCCCCAAGGCCTGAAGGACGGAATCGAAATATGTGTGGAGCGAAGGCCGGCGGCCCCGACGCCTCGACGATCAAGCCCGGTGAGACCACGATCCAGGGTCAGGTGACCCGCGACGGCGAGCCGGTGACGGGCTACGTCCGTCTGCTGGACTCGACCGGCGAGTTCACGGCGGAGGTCCCCACCTCCGCGACGGGTCAGTTCCGCTTCTACGCGGCCGAGGGCACCTGGACCGTCCGCGCGCTGGTCCCCGGTGGCACCGCCGACCGCACGGTCGTCGCCCAGACGGGCGGCCTCGCCGAGGTCGCGATCGCCGTCTGAACAGCGGACCGCCGTCGGTGACGGCAGTCGACTGAACGGCCGAAGGGCCGCACCCCCGGGGGTTGGACGCTTACCGGATCGGGGTGCGGCCCTTCGGCTTGCCCGCCTCGCCCGTCCCGGCCCGTGCTCCCGGTCCTCCGGGGCCCGCCGGCACTGCGCCGGACGGGTTGTCCGGGCCTACGCTGGTGGTATGTACGCGCGCAGGCGTCGTCTGTATTTCGCCATGATGGGGACGTGCATCGTGCTGTTCGTCCTCGCCTGGGCGGTCGTACGGCTGTGGTCGGTCCCCGCGGCCGTCGCCATGTGCGTGGTGGCCATGCTCATCCCGCCGGTCGCCGCGATGGTGGCCAACCGGCGGGGGCCCGAGGACCGATGGTGGGACGACCCGTCCGGTGACCCGAAGTCCGACGAGTGGTGGGACGAGCTGGACGGCAAGAAACGGCGGCAGCCGTGAACCGGCGGCAGCGGTAGGAGCGGAAAAGGCGTCTATGTCGCGTACGAGGTTGTCCACCGTGGTGCTCGACGCACCCGACGCCCATGAACTCGCCGGCTTCTACCGGAGGCTGCTCGGCTACGAGGTGCGGGCGGAGGAGGCCGACTGGGTGCTCATCGGCCCGCCGTTCGGCGAGGTCGCGCTCGCCTTCGAGACCGAGCCGCTCTACACGCCGCCGGTGTGGCCCGCGGGCCCCGGCGACCAGCGGATGATGCTCCATCTCGACATCGAGGTCGACGACCTGGCCGAGGAGACCGCCCGCGCCGTCGAACAGGGCGCCCGGCTCGCCGACCACCAGCCCCAGGAGGACGTACGGGTGCTGTTCGACCCGGCGGGCCACCCCTTCTGCCTCTGGGTGGACACGCGCACGCGGCGCAGACGGGGTCAGTGACGCCGGGAAGGCGGCCGTCGGCAGCCGGGGGAGGCGGCCGTCGGTGAAGGCGCGCCGCGGCCGTGGTCAGTAGACCAGCGCCTGCGTCCCGTCCGTCATCGCCTCCTGCACGAACACCTGCGCACCCGCGATCCGTACCCCCTCCAGGACGTCCTTCTCCGTGATGTCGCGCCGGGCCGCGCACTGCGTGCACAGCGTGATGCGCCCGGCCGCCAGGATCGAGTCGATCAGATCGGGCAGCGGCGCCGCGTGCGGCAGTTCGAACTCGGCGGCGCGGCCCGGCAGCGCGAACCAGGAGGACTCGCCGGTCAGCCAGAGGGAGACCTCCACGCCACTGGCCACGGCCACCGCCGCGACGGTGAACGCCTGCGAGCAGCGTTCCGGGGCGTCGGCCCCCGCCGTCACCTTGATCACGAGCTTGTTCGCCATGGTCGTCATCGTATTCCGAATCGTGATCGGCATCCGGGCAACCCCGTGCAGGGGCCATGGGTCTCCTGTGCGCGGATACGGAATCCGTGCTTCATCTTCTGTGGGGGGACGTGTTGGTAGTACCCGAAGGACCCGAATCACCGGAAAGACCGAGCGTGTCCGAAGACGCGCCGATTGTCGACCCCGGTACGACG
Organism: Streptomyces sp. NPDC021080; assembly: GCF_044333225.1. NCBI lineage: Bacteria > Bacillati > Actinomycetota > Actinomycetes > Kitasatosporales > Streptomycetaceae > Streptomyces > Streptomyces sp. NPDC021080. The sequence goes on from NZ_JBIRQM010000008.1 coordinate 55,939, forward strand.
GCGGACGCGCCGTCAGAACCCGCGCCCCGCCGTCGCGGTCGTACGACTCTGCTCATCGCCACGGCGGCCGTGCTCGGTCTCGTCGCCGGTACCTGCGCCGGATATCTGGTCCAGGCCGACCGCGAGCCCACCGGGCTGCCCCCGCTGTCGCAGCCGGTGGTCGCCCAGGCGAAGGGCGACGGTCCGGAGCCGCTGTCCGCCGCCCAGGACCACCGGGTGAAGACGGACGGCGACCTGCGCAAACTGCTGCTCCCGCGGCCGAAGGGCACCAAGGTGCCCGCATGGGCGCCGGAGCGGGACGGCTGGCTGGACCTGGCCGGCTACGCGCACGCGCTGAAGAACTCGGACCGCGAGTTCGACGACCTGACCGAGGCGGAGTTCCGTCGGGCCGCCGGGGTCAGCTGGAGCGCGGGCAGCACCGACAGCACCGAGATCAGGCTGGTGCAGTACCGCCAGGAGGAGAACCTCAGCGCCGCGCTGCGGGCCAACGGCTGGGGCGTGGACGACGCCGACGGCTCGCCCTTCTCGGGTTCGGACGACGGCATGGTCTACCTCTTCAAGCCGGAGCGGAAGGCGGGCTATCTGCCGATGTACAAGGCGCAGGCGGCGGCTTGGCGCGGTGACATCGCCATGGAGATCTGGATCTACGACACCAAGCCGATCCCGAAGTCGAAGATCGTGGACCTGGCCGAGCGGCAGTTGGAGCGGCTGTGAACGAGCGACCTGTCAACCCGGAGGACGTGGAGTCCGTCCCGGAGCCGGCCGTGTCCGAGGCCGTTGCGCCTGAAGCGGTCCCGGCCGTGTCCGAGGCCGCCGTGCCTGAAGCGGTCCCGGCCGAGGTGATTCCGTCGGAGGCCGCGCCCGCGAAGAGGCGTGTCCGTCGCGGCCGTGTCGCCGCCGTCGCCGGTGCCGTGCTGCTCGCGGGAGCCGTCGTCGCGGGCAGCGCGTACACCGTGGTGACCGTGCAGGACGCCGACCGCGACGCGGGCGCGCCGTCCTGGAAGTTCCCGAAAGCCACCAGCGAAGAGGCCGGGAAGACGAAGGCCGCGTCCTCGCTGGCCGCCATGCTCGTGCCGTACGACGACAGCCGGCACCGGGGTCCGGACATCGCCCGGTTCGGCTCCGACGCCGCGCTCAGCGGAAGCGAGGCCACCGCCCTGCGCAAGGAGTCGGTCCGCGACCTGCCCCGCTCCCAGCGGCGGCGGATCGAGGAGAGGATCGACAAGCAGCACACCAAGGGCATGGCGATGCGCAGCTACCTCTACAGCGGCTCCACGCTCGCCGACGACGGCATCTTCACCGTCAGCATCGAACTGGTCCAGATCCAGGACAAGCAGGCCGTGCGGAACATGTCGACGTTCCAGAACGGGCTCTTCGACGCCATCGACATCTTCCGCGCCGGGCCGAAGATCGAAGGCCACAAGAACGCCAAGTGCTTCCTGCCGCCCAAGGAGAAGGAGGAGAAGCTCGACATGATGATCTGCTCCGCCTATCAGGGTGACGTGCTGGTCGACGTCGTCGCGTACGCGGCCAAGCCGATGAACACCAAGGGGGTCGCACGGCTGCTTCGCGAGCAGCTCGACCGCATCCAGGAGCCGGGAGAGGCGGTATGACCGAGCAGACGAGACCGGTCGAGCAGGAGGCGCCGGTCGAGGAGACCGCGCCGGAAGCCGAGCCGCAGGCCGTCGAGGTGGAAGCCGAGTCGCAGCCTGTCGAGGTGGAAGCCGAGTCGCAGGCCGTCGAGGTGGAAGCCGAGCCGCAGCCTGTCGAGGTGGAAGCCGAGCTGCAGGCCGTCGAGGTGGAAGCCGAGCCGCAGGCCGTCGAGCCCTCGGCCGTGCCGGAAGCCGTGGTGCCTTCGATGCCCGAGGCACCGCCCGAGGTCGCCCCCGTGGCGGGCCCGGCCGAGGCCGTCGAGGCCCAGGCGTCCCCGCCGAAGGCCAAGAAGGACCGCCGGGTGCTGCGCGCCGTTCTGCGCTGGACCGCCGCCACCGTGGTCTTCGCGGCGGTCGGCTCGGCGGCCGCGTACGGCATCACCGGCATGGAGCGCACCGACGTACCCGGTCTGGCGACGAAGGCCGACGGGCGCTGGGACTACCCGACGATCGTCAAGCCGCCGCTGCCGTCCGGCAGCCCGGGGCCGTTCGCCGAGTCCAACAAGGCCGGCGTCCACTCCGCCGACCTGCGAAAGCTTCTGCTCCCCGCGCCGAAGGGCGCCGAGGCGGACACCGCGCTGCGCGGCGCGGACGGCTGGCTGGCGCAGAAGCCCTTCGTGGCGCAGTACGCGGACAAGACGGACCGGGACAGTGTCGACCAGTTGCTGACCGATTACGCGGTGCGGCACATCGCCGCGCGTGGCTGGACCACGGCCGACGGAACGCACACGCGGATCTATCTGCTCCAGTTCGACACCGCCGCCCTGGCGGAGGATCTGATCACCAACAACATGGCGTTCTACGACTCCCCGAAGGTCGCCCTGCGCGGTGCCGTCACGGTGGAGCGGGACAAGGCGTTCCCGGACCGGGCCGACGTCGACCAGATCACCCGGTACGCGTACACGGAGAGCAAGCCGTACGGCGGCGAACACGTCCGTGAGGCCTATCTGTCGGCCGGTGACGTCGTCGCCCTGGTGGTGCAGTCCCGCAAGGGCACCGCGCCCGAGATCCCCTTCCAGCAGACGGTCGTTCTGCAGAGCCAGCTCCTCGGCTGAGCGTGACGGCCCGGCAGGGCCCACCTGAAGGAGAGGGCCGGGCCCCAGCCGCGTAAGCTGGGGCCCGGCCTTTGTGTACCTCCCCAGTTCCGGCCGCGCCCGGGCGGGGACCCGTTCCGCTCACCGAGGAGCACACCCCGTGGAGATCTTCTTCGAAACCCTGCTGGCCTTGGTCTGCGTCGGCGTGCTCGCCTTCGCGGCACTGACCGTGAAGAAGCTGTACCAGGGCCAGCGCTGACCCCCACCAAGGAACTGTTCAGCTCATGATCGAGATCCCGTCGGACCTCCACAAGGACCTGGTCCCCCTTGTCTTCCTGCTCGGCGACTGGGCCGGAGTCGGTGTCCACGACTTCCCCGGCTCCGAGAAGTGCAACTTCGGGCAGGAGGTCAGCTTCACGCACGACGGGCGGGACTTCCTGGAGTACCGCTCGCACAGCTGGGTGCTCGACGAGAACGGCGAGAAGGTCCGGCCGCTGGAGACGGAGACCGGCTTCTGGCGCGTCGATGCGGACCGCAAGGTCGAGGTCGTCATGACGCGCGACGACGGCGTCGTCGAGATCTGGTACGGCGAGATCGCCGACAAGAAGCCGCAGATCGACCTGGTCACCGACGCCGTGGCCCGTACGGCCGCCTCCGGCCCCTACAGCGGCGGCAAGCGCCTGTACGGCTACGTGAACAGTGACCTCATGTGGGTCGGCGAGAAGCAGACCCCCGAGGTCGAGCTGCGTCCCTACATGTCCGGGCACCTGAAGAAGGTCGTCACCCCGGAGGACGTCGAGCGCTGGGCCAAGGCCCTGCCCGACGACATGCCCGACGACGGGATCGCCTTCTTCAAGTAGGAGGCCGCCGCGCGTTCCCCGAGCCGCCCTGTCGTTCCCCAGGGCGGCACCCACGGGAATGGTCCTAGACTTCCAGTGTGGTGAGCACCGACTGGAAGAGCGACCTCAGGCAGCGCGGCTACCGGCTGACGCCTCAGCGTCAGCTTGTCCTCGAGGCAGTGGACACACTGGAGCACGCGACCCCCGACGACATCCTCGGCGAAGTGAGGAAGACGGCGTCGGGGGTCAACATTTCCACGGTCTACCGGACCCTGGAGCTCCTGGAGGAGCTCGGGCTGGTCAGCCACGCCCATCTGGGGCACGGCGCGCCGACCTACCACCTGGCCGACCGGCACCATCACATCCACCTCGTGTGCCGCGACTGCTCGAACGTCATCGAGGCCGACGTCTCCGTCGCCGCCGAGTTCACCGCGAAACTCCGGGAGTCCTTCGGCTTCGAGACGGAGATGAAGCACTTCGCGATCTTCGGCCGCTGCAAGGACTGCCAGGCCCTTCAGAAGTGACAGAAATAAAATCGGTGACCGCGCGGTCGTAGTGTGTATGTCCATGAAGAGCCCCCTCCTGTCCCTGCCCGGAGCCGTTTCCGCCGAGGGAGTGGACGAAGGCGTCGCCGCCCACTACGGCGACCTGTTCCGTGAGCAGCGCGCCCTCGCCGGCGGCGCCGGCTTCGTGGACCTCTCGCACCGCGGTGTCGTCACCGTCACCGGCGACGACCGGCTGGCCTGGCTGCACCTGCTGCTCACCCAGCACGTCACCGACCTCCCGGCCGGCCGCGCCACCGAGGCGCTGATCCTCTCCGCGAACGGCCACATCGAGCACGCGCTGTACCTCGTCGACGACGGCACGACGGTGTGGATGCACACGGAACCCGACACCCAGGACGCGCTGGTCGCCTACCTGGAGTCGATGAAGTTCTTCTACCGGGTCGAAGTCGCCGACCGCACCGCCGACTTCGCGGTCGTCGAGCTGCCCGCCGGTTCGATCGCCGAGGCCCCCGAGGGCGTCGTCGTCCGCGAGACGCCGTACGGCCGTGATCTCTTCCTGCCGCGCGTCGACCTGGAGTCCTTCGCCGAGAAGGCCGGACCGCCCGCCGGACTCCTCGCCCACGAGGCCCTGCGCGTCGAGCAGCACCGGCCCCGCCTCGGTTTCGAGACCGACCACCGCACGATCCCGCACGAGCTGGGCTGGATCGGTACCGCGGTGCACCTCCAGAAGGGCTGCTACCGCGGGCAGGAGACGGTCGCCCGCGTCCAGAACCTGGGCAAGCCCCCGCGCCGCCTGGTCTTCCTCCACCTCGACGGCAGCGAGGTCGTCCTGCCCCCGCACGGCACCGAACTGCGCCTCGCGGACGAGGACCCCGACGGCCGCAAGATCGGCTTCATCACCACATCCGTGCGCCACCACGAACTCGGCCCGATCGCCCTGGCCCTCGTGAAGCGCAACGTGCCGGTGGACGCCCCGCTGATGGCGGACTCGACGGCGGCGGCGCAGGAGGTCGTGGTCGAGCCGTAGGGCTCACGCCGGCCGAGCCCCGGGCCGCCGAGCCCGGGGCGGCTCATACCGGCCGAGCTCCCGGGCTCACATCTCCAGGAGGACGGTGAACGGGCCGTCGTTCGTCAGCGAGACACGCATCTGGGCGCCGAACCGGCCTGTGGCCACCGTGGCGCCCAGAGCGCGGAGCCGGGCGACGACCTCCTCGACGAGGGGCTCGGCCACATCGCCGGGAGCGGCGGCGTTCCAGGTGGGGCGGCGGCCCTTGCGGGCGTCGCCGTACAGCGTGAACTGGCTGATGACGAGCAGCGGCGCGTCGACGTCGGAACAGGACCGCTCGTCGGCCAGCATCCGCAGCGACCAGAGTTTGCGGGCGAGTTGGGCCGCCTTCTCCTTGGTGTCCTCGTGCGTGACCCCGACGAGGACGCACAGGCCCTCGCCGCTGATCTCGCCGACCGTCTCGCCGTCCACGACGACGCTCGCGCCGTCCACTCTCTGCACCACCGCACGCATGCGGACCATGATGCCGTGCCACGGCCGCGTCGCGCGGTGCGGGCCCTTCGCGTGATTTTCCGGGGTAACCAACCCGCCATCTGGGGCCGATCGGGTCACTCGGTCACATAGCGGCCATCTGGGGTGGCACCATGCGGGGTGTTGCGGTCCGGCCGTTGGGCGGACCGCGCCGGTCGAGGGGACGGTAGAGGTACATGAGCACATCGAGGACCGGGCAGCAGACCGCGGCCGTGTCATTGACCCGCACGAGAGCACGGGCGGACGCGATGACGGCCCGGCCGCCGGTGCAGCGCACCGACAGCGGCCCGCTGGCGGCCGATCCGGTCCCGGTCGGCCTCACCGTGCTCCGGCTGCCCGAACTGCGGACGCTGCGCCGGGACGCCCAGCGGGACGAGGCCGACCTCAGCTATGTCCGGCGGCTGCTCCAGGGACGCATCGACATCCTGCGCGCGGAGCTCGCGCGCCGCGGGGAGCGCCGGATGCCCCATGCGGCCTCCGGACCCCTCTCGTCCGTGGACCGGGGCAAGCACTCCGTCGTCGAGCGGCTCTCGGAGATCCTGACGGACGCGCCGGCCCGGTACCGCTCCTCGGCCCGCCACGTGACCGTGGGCACCCCGCACGGCGAGCAGTACCGGGCGCTGGCCGCCGACATGCTCGCCGAGGTGGAGCTGTCGGACCTGAACGCCCGGACGGACGACGAGCTGGGCGCGGGACTCGGCCGTCTCGTCCGCTACGAGCAGCAGGTCTCCCGGCAGCGCCAGCAGCTCCAGCGCACGGCCGACGATTGCAGCGCCGAGATCGCCCGCAGGTACCGTGAAGGGGAAGCACAAGTAGACGACCTGCTCATGTGACGTGGCGGTGCCGGCGATCCCGGGGCCGAGAGGGGCGCGCCGGGATCCAGGAGGCGCGCTTCCGCTCCGCGCAGGCGGGGGCGCGGTCCGGGGCACGACCCGGCCGCCGCCTTCCGAGCGGGTCCCCGTTCCGGAAGGCCACCGCCGATGTCCGCAGCTCCCCGTACGCCCGAAGGCTCGCCCATATCCGACGGCACACCGGCCACGCCGGATGCCTCCGCCCCGCCACGGTCCTCCGGCATCCCCGGCGCACCGGCCGCCTCCGGCATCCCCGGTACGACCACCGCGCCCGAGCGGACTTTCGGGTCCCGCTCCTCGGGCGGGTCCGGTGTGCTCCCCGTTCTCGCCGAGGTCGTACGGTCCGGCTTCGTCGAGGGGCACCATCGCGGCAGCCTGGTGGTGCTGGCCGCGGACGGCACGGTCGAGCTGGCGCTCGGCGACGTGGCGGCACCCGTCTTCCCCCGCTCGTCGAACAAGCCCATGCAGGCCGCGGGCATCCTGCGCGCGGGCCTGGACCTGGCCGGGGAACGCCTCGCCCTCGCCGCCGCGAGCCACTCCGGCGAGATCTTCCACCGTGACCTGGTCCAGAAGATGCTCGTCGAGCACGGGCTGGACGCCGGGCAGCTCCAGTGCCCGCCGGACCTGCCGCTGGACCCCGTCGAGGCCGAGACCTACCTCGCCTCCGGTGCCGTCCGCGACCGCGTCACCATGAACTGCTCCGGCAAGCACACGGCGATGCTGGCGGTGTGCGCGCAACGCGGCTGGCCCACCGAGTCGTACCTCGACCCCGGTCACCCCCTCCAGCAGCTGATCCACTCCGTGGTCGAGGAGGCCGCCGGGGAGCCCGTCGCGGCGGTCGGCACGGACGGCTGCGGGGCGCCCCTGATGGCCATCAGCCTCACGGGTCTCGCCCGCGCCTTCCGCTCCTTCGTCCTCGCGGCCCCCGGCTCCGCCGAACGCCGCGTGGCCGACGCCATGCGCGCCCACCCCGAGTACGTCGCCGGCACCCGGCGCCCCGACACCTGGCTGATGCGCGAGGTCCCGGGCGCACTGTCCAAGATGGGCGCCGAGGCCGTCCAGGCGGTCGCGCTCCCCGACGGCCGCGCGCTCGCGTTCAAGATCGACGACGGCGGGGGCCGGGCACTGGGCCCCGTCCTGGCCCGCGGCCTGGCCCTGCTGGGCGTAGAGGCCCCGGTGGTCACGAGGATCGGCAGCGCCCCTCTGCTGGGCGGCGGCCGCGAGGTGGGGGAGATCCGGGCGGCTTTCTGAGCCGGTAGCACCGGGCGGGACCGGGCAGACCCCCCGCCGGACCGGGTGTGTCCGGGCCGGTCCGAGTAGGCCCCGTCGGGTCGGGTCGGGTCGGTTCTGTGTCTGGGACGGGCTGGACCGGGTCGGGCCGCCCGGTCCGTGTCCGGGGTGGGCGGGACCAGGCAGGGCCCCGCCGGACCGGGCTGCGTCCGAGGTGGGTCGGGTCGGGTCTGTGTCTGGACCGGGCTGGATCGGGCTGGATCGGGCAGGCCCCCGCCGGACCGGGGCTGCGGCCGAGGTGGGTCGGGTCGGACGGGGCTGCGTCTGAGGTGGGTCGGGTCGGGTCGGGTCTGTATCTGGGACGGGCTGGACCGGGCAGGCCCCCGCCGGACCGGGGCTGCGTCCGAGGTGGGCCGGGTCGGACGGGGCCGTACCCGGGGTGGGCCGGGCTGTGCCCGGGGTCCGGGTGCGGAAGGCGGGACCGGTCGGGAGGGAAGCGCGCGGAAATCCGCGCGACACCCCGGCCGGGGTCCGCCTAGCGTGGCCTCATGACCGCGCACGATGCCAGCGACGCCATCGACCCGGGCGACACGGTCGCCGCCGCCGACACGATCGACATACGGCCGATCACCGCCTCCGACCTCCCCGACTGGCTGCGCGCCGTGAAGACGGGGTTCCTGCAGCAGCCGGTCGTCTCCGACGAGGAGGTCGAGAAGCGGGCGCCGGGGGTCATCCCGTCGAGAACCCTGGGCGCGTTCGACGGCTCCCGCTGCGTGGCGACGTTCAGGTCGTTCCCGCAGGAGCTCACCGCGGTCGGAGGGGCGGCCGTCCCCGCCGACGCGATCTCCGGCGTGACCGTCTCGCCCACGCACCGCCGCCGTGGCCTCCTCACCCGCATGATGAAGGCCGACCTGGCGGCGGCCAGGGAGCGGGGCGATGTCGTCGCGACGCTCATCGCCGCCGAGTACCCGATCTACGGCCGTTACGGCTTCGGCCCCGCCACCACCGTCACCGAGTGGACCGTCGACGTACCGCGCACCGGTCTCGACCCCCGCTGGGCGGGTCCGGCCGACGGCGGCCGGGTCGACCTCCTGGACGCCGAGGACGTCCGCAAGGCGGGCCCCGAACTGCACGAGCGGCTCCGGCGCGGCCGGCCCGGCGTGATCGACCGCGACGACCGGTGGTGGCAGATCAACACCGGCCTGCTGAGGATCGGCAACGGCCCCTGGAAGGAACCGTTCTACGCCGCGTACCGCTCGGCGTCGGGCGAGATGGAGGGCCTTGTCTCCTACACGGCGGACGACGACTGGGGAGACTCCAACCAGCCCCGGAACACGGCGGAGGTGAACTGGCTGCTCGCGGTGACGCCGGCGGCCGAGCGCGCCCTGTGGGGCTACCTCTGCTCGATCGACTGGATCACCCGGGTCAAGACGGGCCGGCGCGCCCCCGACGACCTGCTGCCGCACTTCCTGCCGGACCCTCGCGCCGCCCGTCTCACCAGCCAGTCGGACTGGCTCTGGGTGCGGATCCTGGATGTCGTACGGGCTCTGGAGGCCCGGACGTACGGGTCTGCCGGGACGCTCGTGCTGGACGTGACGGACGAGAGCGGACCGGACGGCGGCCGCTTCCGGCTCCGGGCCGCGCCGGACGGTACGGCGGCCTGCGCGCCGACCACCGAGGAGGCGGACCTGTCGCTCTCCATCGCCGATCTGGCGACGCTGTGGCTCGGGGACGAGTCCGCGGTGCGGCTGGCGGCGCTGGGCCGGGTCCGGGAACGGCAAGAGGGCGCCGCCGCTCTGGCCGACGCCCTGCTGCGGACGTCCAGGCGACCGTGGTGCCCGGACATCTTCTGAACTGCGGATGCCTGTAGGGAGGTTCTCCTTCCGTGCGGGGCGGGCGACGACGCCCGCGACTGCTGATCCGTAGCGATTCGGTTGTGGTGGTGCGGGTTGGCGCGGTGGTGCGGACTGACCGGGCTCCCGGCTCCCCTCCGGAAGGGAGCACGGTCAGCCGGACCGGCCGGACGGTGACGTCCGGTCAGCCGGACTGGGCGAGCAGCATCACGAGGATCACGGCCCCGATGCCGCTGACGGTGGTGTTCCGGGCCTTGAGCCCGACGGACAGCGCGACGAACGCGATGATGCCCATCGGCCCGTACTCCCACTGGACGAGTTGCTCGAATCCGATGGCCAGGGCGGCGACGGCGAGGGCGACGAGAGGCATGACGGTCCCTCCTTGGGACGGGGAGGCGGACCCCCGCTGAGGACCGTCCGCCCCGACCGCCCGACACCCGGGCGGCACTTCGGCGGCCAACCCTCCGGAAGCTTGACCATGTTCTGCAAGTTGGCGACCAACTCACTCCTACTTATTGCCGTGTTGGGACGACTCATAACCACCTGTCCGGCAACTGCCGGAAGATGGCGGGAAGTTGTAGTGTTCTGGTTGTGGAGCCGAAGCATGCCGTCGTCAACGGACGGAACAGGTCACCACGGCCGCCGAGGTCGCACCGCGAGGTGGCCGACGAGCTGCGCAGCCGGATCAGGTCCGGTCGGCTGCGGGCCGGCCAGCGCATGCCGACCCAGGCGGAACTGGCCGAGGAGTTCGGCGTCGAGCGCGGTGCCGTGCGCCAGGCGCTGCGCATCCTCCAGTCGGAGCACCTGCTCGTCAACGTGTCCAAGGGGAGCCCGGCGACGGTCGCGGACCATCCCGAGAGGGCTCCGGCCGGGCCGCAGGACCTGCCGCAGTCCACCATGGTGGCGCTCGCCCCGCGGATCACGGCGGCCTTCGCGGCCCCGCACGTGCAGATCGACGCGCTGTGTCTGACCGCGGTGTCGCTCACCCTCGCCATGGGCGAGCCGTTGCGCGAGATTCATGCGGGACGCATAAAACCGGCCAGGGTCGAGGTCCGGGTGCTGCTTCCCGGCCGGGACATCGACCTCGCGTTCCCCGCCCTGGTCGATGACATGGCGGACGACCGTCCGCGGCGTCGCTGGCTGGCTCATCGCGACGCCCAGGTGCGGGTGCTGCGGCACAATCTGCTGGCGCTGCGGGCCACGCACGGCATCGACGTGCGGGTCTCCTTCCGTGCGCTGCCCTTCACCCCGCCCGTGAAGCTGTACCTGCTCAACGGGGCGGAGGCGCTCTTCGCGTACTACACGCTCGCGCGGCGGGGCGAGGAGATCGACCACGAATACCTGGAGATGTACGACGCCCGGGGCACGCAGTCGATGCTGTTCCCCTTCAGCCGGGGGGTGGGACTGCGGGACACCACGTTCGTGGAACAGTCCCACCTCTGGTTCGACGCGCTGTGGGAGACCATCAGCTCGGAACTGCTGATCACGAACTGAGGGCCGGCCCCGTGACCAGCAGGGCCAGGACGGCGGCCCCGATGGAGCTGCACGTGGGGCTCTTCGCCTTGATCCCGATGCTGAGCAGCAGCAGTCCGACGATGCCCGCCGGTCCGTACCGCCAGTGAACGAGTTGCTCGAAGCCGACGACGAAGACGGCGGAGAGGAGGGTGACGGCGGGCATGGTGGTTCCTCCTGCTTCTCTTCGGTGACGCACGCGGGGTGATCGGTGCCGTGGATGGGCGAGGGGGAGGCAAAACTTCCGCCATCTTGGCCAAGTTGGCAACCAACTCTGGTTAGGTTGTCCCCACTTGGTAAGTATCCATAAACAACTTTCGAGTAACTCCCGAAAGATGGGAGAGGGTTGTACCGTTTGGTCGTGACTCAGGAGAACGTTGTGGCGAGTGACAGCGACAGAAGGCGTTCGCCCCAGGAGATCGCCGACGCCCTGCGAGAGCGCATCCGCACCGGCGAGCTGAAGGCGGGCGACCGTCTGCCCACCCAGGCGGAACTGGCCGAGGAGTTCGGCGTCGAGCGCGGCACGGTCCGCCTCGCCCTGCGCGAGCTGCAGGAGGACGGCCTGCTCAGCAACGTCAGCAAGGGCAGCCCGCCGCGGATCGCGGAGGCCGCTCCCCCCAGGAACGAACCGCAGCCGACCATGGTGGGCCTCGCCCCGCGTCTCGCCGAGGCGTTCTCCGTTCCCCACGTGCGCATCGACGCGGCCTGTCTCACCGCGGAGACGCTGATGCTGGCGCTCGGCGAGTTGGTCCGCCGGATCCACGACGGAAGGATCCGCCCGGAGCGCATCGACGTCCGGATTCTCCTGCCCAGCCGGGAGATCAACCTGGCGTTCCCCGTCTCCGTCGACGACCCCGGCGGCGAGGACCCCGTCCACGCGCGCTGGCTGGTCCAGCGCAACGCCCAGGGCCACGTCCTGCGCCACAACCTCCAGTCCCTGCGCTCCTCCCACGGCATCGACGTCCACGTGACCTTCCGGGCCCTGCCCTTCACTCCGCCGGTGAAGCTGTACCTGCTGAACGGGACGGAGGCACTGATCGCCTACTACATGATCGCCAGGCGGGAGGAGGAGATCTCGGCCGACAAGAAGCTGGACATGTACGACACCCTCGGCACCGAGTCCCTGCTCTTCTCCTTCGAGAAGCGGGCGGGCGGCCGGGACACCGCGTTCGTGGACGAGTCCCAGAAGTGGTTCGACGCCCTCTGGGAAACCATCACCACGGACCTGAAACTCACCTAGTGACTTCTGATACGACGCAGACTGATGCGGTGGCGACACAGACGGAGAACCTGCGGGACACGATCACCCGAGCGCGCTTCGTGCTCTTCGACTTCGACGGTCCGGTCTGCCGGCTGTACGCGGGGCACGCCGCCGAGACGGTGGCCAGGGATCTGGTCGAGTGGCTCGAACGGCAGGGAATGCGCGGCCTGTTGACATCGGAGGAGCGTGAACACCCCGATCCGCTGGAGGTTCTGCACGCGGTCGACCGGCGGCGGCCGCGCAGCGACCTGGTGACCGAGCTGGAGGCGCGGTTCACCCAGCAGGAGCTCAAGGCGGTGGACAAGGCCTGGCCCACCGCGTACGCCGACGCGGTGATACGGACCTGGAGGGCCGTCGGCGCCCGGCTGGCCATCACCACCAACAACTCGCCCCTCACCGCGGCCCGTTACCTGAACAGCCGCGGTCTGGCCGAATGCTTCGCGCCCCACATCTACGGCCGCACCGAGGATCTGCGCCACCTCAAGCCGGACCCGAACTGCCTCAACCGGGCCCTGAACGCCCTCGGCGCGGATCCGGCGAAGGCGCTCATGATCGGCGACACCCCCTCGGATCTGTACGCGGCCGAGCGGGCCGGAGTTCCGTTCCTCGGCTACGCGCGTAACGAGGCCAAGAGGAAGCTGCTCCAGGACGCCGGGGCCGAGCACGTGGTGGCGTCACTGAAGACCGTGCTGCGGATGCTGAGGGGGCAGACCTGAGGACGCGCGCTGCCCCGGGGGAGTGAACGGCGCGCCGGCTCGCGCGATGGGGCGGCTTTCTTCTGGAATCATGCCCATGCACGAGTGGCGACGGAGTACCGTTCTCCCCTCTTTCCTCCTTGGTCCGCGGTTGCGTGAGAGAACGGTCAATGTCACCCGAATCGACTTCCCTGGCTTTTGCGCGAGCCATTGAGTTGAGTGGCGACGCGGGCGTGGTCGAAGGACCGCTCCATGGCTACCACCATGAGACGTACGTCGTCCGGCTGCCGCGGGCGGCGGCGGGAGCCGAGCAGGTCCGCTGGAAATGCCGGGAGCCGCGACCCGGACTGCTGTGGTTCGACCGGCGCTGTTTCGCCTCCGAAGAGCAGCTGCTCCGTGCGCTGGCGGGACGGATCGAGGGCATCCCCGACCTCGTCCCCGAACTCGCCGGCACGGCCACCCCAGGGCTCCAGCGCTTCATCGAGGGGAGCACGCTGGGGACGCTGTACGGATCCGGCGGTGAGATCCCCTTCGCCCTCTTCGGGCAAATCGTCTCCCTTTTCGAGCAGTTGGCCCGTGTGAAAGCCAATTCCCTGGACGTGGGACGGACGTGTAAATCCGCCGACCGTCCTGCCGAAGGCGACACCACGGGCTTTTTGGAGCGTCTCATCCTGTTCACGGAGCGGGACGTATACCAACGGAATATGCATGACTTCAAGGTCCTGTTCTACGGCCTCGGTCTGGACGGCGATTCCTTCGGGAAGCTCCGCGGGCACGTGTCGGGACTGACCGCCCGCCCTTTCTGTCTCCTGCACGCCGATCTCCACCGCGAGAATTTCGTGGTCGACGCGAAGGCCCGGCTCTGGACGATCGACTGGGAGCTGGCGATGTTCGGAGACCCGCTCTACGACCTGGCCACCCATCTCTACCTGATGCGGTATCCGGCGGAGCAGGAGCGCCGGATGACCGAGCAGTGGTGCGACGCCGTGGAGAGCGTCACCCCCGGCAGTTCGGCCGGCTGGGAGGCGGACCTGCCCAAGCTGCTCGCCTACAAGCGGGCCCAGTCCGTCTTCACCGACGTCATCAGGACGGCCCTGTCCCTGGAGGAGGGGCGGCGGACGGCCGACGGGAGTCCTCTCGTGGAGGCGGGTGACAGGATCCGGAAGGTGCTGGACGCCGCGGCGGAGCCTCTGGAGATCGCGGTGCCGGCCCCGGAGAGCGTCACCGCCGCGCTGGCCGACTGGCTCGACGAGCGGCTCCGGTGTCCGTGACGCACGGTCGCCGTCGGCGCCCCGGACGGTGCGTACGCTCGTGGGCATGAGTGACACCGGGCTGCGCGAGCGCAAGAGGCGGCGGATGTACCAGTCCGTCTCCGACACCGCCATCGGCCTCTTCCTGGAGAAGGGGTTCGACGCCGTGTCCGTCGCCGAGGTCGCGGCCGCCGCCGAGATCTCCAAGCCGACGCTCTTCCGGTACTTCCCGTCCAAGGAGGATCTGGTCCTGCACCGGTTCGCGGACCACGAGACCGAGGCCGCGCGGGTCGTCGAGGAGGGCCGGGCCGCCGGGCGGTCCGCGATCGACGTGCTCCGCGAGCACTTCCTGGACGGTCTGCGCCGGGAGGACCCCGTCACCGGGCTCAACGAGCACCCCGGAATTCTCGCCTTCCACCGGCTGCTCTACGGGACGCCGTCGCTGGTGGCGCGGATGTACGGCTACCTGGAGCGGTCCGAGGCGGCGCTCGCCGAAGCTCTCGCGGAGCCCCTGGGCGCCGGGCTCGACGCACGGCTCGCCGCCGGGCAGATCACGGCCGTGCGCCGCATCCTCGCCGAGGAGAACCTGCGGCGGATCGCGGAGGGGGAGTCCGTGGCGGCCGTACGGCCGGACGCCGAGGCGGCGGCCGGACGGGCCTTCGCGCAGCTCGCGGCCGGATTCCCCGGGCTGGCCTGACCCGCTCACCCGAGCCTGGGCCCACCCGGCCACAGAAACGTGTCCAAGTTAAAAATGTTACTCGGTTACGTTATTCCGGTACCCTGGATGGAATGACGCCCCCCGCCCACGCCTCGGAGTCCGAGCCGGACCTTCCGCTCACCCGCTCCCTCTCCCGTGAACGCGCCTTCCACGACACCTGCCGCGCGGCCCTCGACGCGATGGTCGACGGCGCCGAGGAGCAGGTCGTCACCGGCGAGGACGTCTCCGCGTCCGGGGCCGACGCCGAAGTGCTGGGGTATCAGCTGCGCAGCCGGGCCAAGGAGATGCGGGAGCTGCCCCAGGGCCCCCTGTTCTTCGGCCGGCTCGACTTCCAGGACTCGGCCGCGGCGGCCGGCGACCACGCCGGGCAGAGCTACCACATCGGGCGGCTGCGGATCAGGGAGCACCCCGCCGCCCCGCCCCTCGTCGTCGACTGGCGGGCCCCCGTCTCGCGCGCCTTCTATCAAGCGGGCGCCCGCGACCCCCAGGGCGTCGCCGTCCGCCGCCGCTTCGGCTGGGCCCCCGGCAGCCGCGGCGACTCCGCCGACCTCACGGGGCTGGAGGACGAACCCCTCGGGGCCGGGCCGCCGGGCCCGGTCCCGCCGGAGCCGACCGGGGCCGGGACCGTCGGGGGCGTGGCCGCCCAGGGAGGCTCGATCCTCACCGAGGAGATCGAGCGCCCCCGCGTCGGCCCCATGCGGGACATCGCCGCCACCATCCAGCCCGAACAGGACGACCTCGTACGAGCCGATCTCGCGGCCTCGGTCTGTGTGCAGGGCGCCCCGGGCACCGGCAAGACGGCCGTCGGCCTGCACCGGGCCGCCTACCTCCTCTACACGCACCCGCAGCGCGTCCGGCGCGGCGGCCTGCTGATCCTCGGCCCCAACCGCACCTTCCTGTCGTACATCGCGGAGGTCCTGCCCGCGCTCGGGGAGACCGGTGTGCGCCAGTCGACGATCGGGGAGGAGATCGCGCGCCGTCCGGTGACCGGGGAGGACGACGAGCGTGCCGCGGTCGTCAAGCACGACGCCCGGATGGCGCGGGTGCTGCGCCGAGCCCTGTACGGGAACATCGGCGTACCGGACGACGGCCTCGCGGTGCCGGACGGCACCTACCGCTGGCGTGTCCCCGTCGCCGTACTGCGCCGGATCGTGGACGACGTACGTGCCGAGGAACCGCCGTACGCCGTCGGGCGGGAACGGGTGCGGACACGGGTCGTGCGGTACGTGCGGGAGAAGGCCGAGCTGCGGGCCGGGCCGCAGACGAACGCGTGGGCGCAGCGGATCTCGCGGGCCAGGCCGGTCGGCGCGTACGTCGACGCGGTGTGGCCCCGGGTGCGCCCCGAGGAACTGCTCGCCCTGCTCCTCACCGACGCCGGGGCGCTGGAGCGGGCGGCCGACGGGATCCTCGACGCCGAGGAGCGGAAAGCGGTGCTGTGGGCGAAGCCGCCGCGGTCGTGGAAGTCGGCGCGGTGGTCGGCCGCCGATCTCGTCCTCCTCGACGAGATCGCCGGGCTGATCGAACACCCCGAGGGGTACGGCCACTTGGTGATCGACGAGGCGCAGGACCTGTCGCCGATGGAGTGCCGGGCCATCGCGCGGCGGGCCTCCTTCGGGTCGCTGACCGTGCTCGGTGACCTCGCGCAGGGCACGACTCCCTGGGCGGCACGGGAATGGGGCGAACTCCTCGCCCACCTGGGCAAGCCGGACGCCGCCGTCGTCCCCCTGACGGTCGGATTCCGGGTGCCCGGGGCCGTCGTCGAACTCGCCAACCAGGTGCTCGGCCGCCTGGACGTGGACGTCCCTCCGGCCCGGTCCCTGCGCAGGGACGGCGAGTTGAGGATCCGGCCGGCCGCCGACCTGTCGGCCGGGACCGTCGCGGCCGTACGGGAGGCGCTCGCGCACGAGGGGTCCATCGGGGTCATCACCGCCGACGCGGACGTCGCGAAGGTGCGGGAGGCCCTCGGCGCCGCCGGGATGAGCGTCGCCGGAGTCGACGAACTCGGCGCCCGGATCGCCGTGCTGCCCGCGAGCCTGGCCAAGGGCCTGGAGTACGACCATGTGGTGGCCGTGGAGCCGGCGGCGATGGCGGAGGCCGAGGCGCGGGGCCTGCACCGGCTCTACGTGGTGCTGACCCGGGCGGTGTCACGCCTGGACGTGATCCACACACGCCCGCTGCCCTGGTGACCCCCCGGCCGTGCCCGCGGCCCGGCGATTCGGCCGGTTCACCAGGACGGTGGCGGCCGCCGAGGAGGACCCGCGGTGCCCACGGCCCGAGCGGGACGGGCCGACGGCCGGTGTCCCGCTCGAACGCTTCCGGGCGCGACGCCCTCGGGCGCGCCGGACGGATTACCGTCGGGCCGCGCGGCGACGGACGAGCAGGACCGCACCCGCACCGGCTGCGACGGCCGCGGCCGCGGCACCCGCGAGGGGCAGCGCCGGGCCGGAACCGGTGGCGGCGAGGTCACCGCCGGTGGTGGTGTTCGCTCCACCGCCCGTGCTCCCCGATCCTCCCGTGCTCCCCGATCCGCCCGTGGACCCGGATCCCCCCGTCGTCCCGCCTCCGCCGGTGGAACCCGAACCGCCCGTGGAGCCGCTCCCGCCGGTGGAACCCGAGCCGCCCGTCGAGCCGCTTCCGCCCGTCGAGCCGCCGCCCTCGACGTGGAGCAGGATGTCGGCCTTGTCGTTCGCCTTGTTCACGTCGTACGGGCGGGCGTCGGAACTGAGGGCCACCGAGCCCTTGGCTCCCGCCACCGCCTTGTCGATCCTCAGCTTGAAGGAGCGGGTGGACACCTCGCCCGGCTCCACCCAGTCCGGCTGGCCGCCGTCGCAGGAGTAGGTTCCGGCTGCCGACTTCTTGCAGCCGTTCGGTCCCTTGACCACGGTCGTGCCCGCGGGCACCTTGATCAGCAACCGGACGGCCACCGTAGGGCCGGGTTCCTCCAGCACCCACGCGGGGCCGGCGTTGGTGACCTTCACCTCGGCGTCGACCGTGTCCCCGACCCGGCCCTTCAGCTCCGCGCCCGACACCTGGAAGTCGGCCGTGTTCACCGTGTTCACCCACACCCGGGCAGCGGCGTGGCCCTCCGAGCCGCCGCCGGGCAGAACGGCGCCGGGCCGCTCCACCAGCTTCGACGCGGGAGCGGTTCCGCGCGCGGGATGGCGGGCGTATTCATCGCCGCCGGGGTATTGGTAGTCCCAGAATTCGACGTCGAGCCGGTCGTGCAGCGCCTTGTCGAGGACCTTGATGGGCAGCTTGGCGGGGGCGTAGACGACACCGGGCTCGACGGTCTGGTCGAACTCGCAGGTCAGCAGGGTTCTGGGCGCCAACTCGTCGTACTCGCCGATGTCCCACCGCACGCAGTTCGAGGGCACGTCGGCGAAGTCCAACCCCTCGGTGACGTAGTACCACGCATAGACCTTGTCCAGCGCCTTGGTGCCCGTGATGCCGAAGGTGGCCGGCGCCTCGAAGGTGGTTCCCGGCTTCACTCCGTCGATCGGTGTGGTGTTCAGCACCAGCCCGGTCCCGGGGTGGTCGGCCATTGCGGAGGGAGCGCTGCCCAACGTGATCAGCGCGCCGGCGCCGAGGACGCCGACGGCCGTGCGGAGGGTGCGGAGGGTGGGTCCGGAGCGGGGCATGCGGTGACCTCTGGGGTGAAGTGGGGGAAACGGGCGGCGAATTGCGGGTGTCGCAGTTCCGTAGTCCAGACCCACGCCGACGTCGAACAGTTGTATCGATGCCGCCGTGATCGACCGACGGGTCGCACCTCCGTGGCGTGACACACTTTTGCAAGCAGGTGCTTGCAAAAGTTAGCGAGGGTGGGGCATGGTGGAGGCATGGCATCGCTCAACGTCGGCAATCTCGGTGAGTACCTGCGGGAACAACGGCGCACCGCGCAGTTGTCGCTGCGGCAGCTCGCCGACGCCGCCGGGGTGTCCAATCCGTATCTGAGCCAGATCGAGCGCGGGCTGCGCAAGCCGAGCGCGGAGGTGCTCCAGCAGGTCGCCAAGGCCCTGCGGATCTCCGCCGAGACGCTGTACGTGCGGGCCGGCATCCTCGACGCCGAGCGGGACCGCGACGAGGTGGAGACACGTGCCGTCATCCTCGCCGATCCCACGCTGAACGAGCGGCAGAAGCAGGTGCTGCTCCAGATCTACGAGTCCTTCCGCAAGGAGAACGGATTCGAGGTCGCGCCGGCGGACGGGACCGGTCACGGCACCGAGGCGCCCGGCACCGGCGAGGACCGCGGCACCGACGCACCCGGGACTCAGGACGCGCAGGACGCCCAGCCTTCACCGGACACCGCCGTCCGCGGCCCCCGCACGGCCGACGGCAGCGATGCCGGTCCGCAGCAGACCGCGAGTTGACCGCGTTGCGGACCACCAAAACCCTCAGCTGAAAGCGATTACGGGAGGACCCTCGTCATGGCCATCACCGACGACATCCGCAAGGCCGCCACGGACCCGACCCCGCTCTACTTCCTCGCCGGCACCGCCGACCTGGCCGTTCAGCAGGCGAAGAAGGTCCCCGGCATCGTGGAGCAGATCCGCGCCGAGGCCCCGGGCCGGATCGACACCGTGAAGAACATCGACCCCAACGCCGTCCAGGAGAAGGCCACCGCCCGTGCCAAGGTGGCGCAGGAGAACCTGCAGGCCAAGGTGACGGAGCTCCTCGGCACCCTCGACACCGACCTGAAGAAGCTCGGTGAGTCCGCCCAGGACCTCGCCCTGCGCGGTGTCGGCGTCGCCGCCGAGTACGCCGTCAAGGCGCGCGAGACGTACGAGAAGGTCGCCGAGCACGGCGAGCAGACCGTGCGGACGTGGCGCGGCGAGGCCGCCGATGAGATCGAGGAACTCGCCATCGCCGTCGAGCCGAAGGCCGAGCCGGTCGAGGTCAAGGAAGAGGAGAAGCCGGCGGTCGCCGAGGACGCCTCCGCCAAGAAGAGCCCGGCGAAGAAGGCCTCGGTGCGCAAGCCGGCCGCCAAGAAGACGACTCCGCCCGCGAAGTAGGCGATCGCGGAGACATGATTCCGCCGTACGCGGACGGGCCGGGCACTCTCTGAGTTCCCGGCCCGTTCTCCGGGTACGGTGGCCGTAGAGACGACTCGATCGGGGCGGTGGACATTGTGCTGATGACGGCATTCGGCGGTCTGATGTGGCTGATCTTCACAGCCATCCTCGTGCTCGCCGTGGTGGCGCTGGTGCTGGCCGCGATCGCCCGCGAGGACGCCTACCGCGCCGCCGACAAGCAGAACAAGATGTTCTGGCTGATCATCCTCGGTGTCACCGTGGCGGTGAACCTGACGCTGCCGTATCTCTTCCTGCAGCTCGCGGGCCTGGTCGCCACGATCGTCTTCTTCGTCGACGTCCGCCCCGCACTGCGCCAGGTCTCCGGCGGCGGCCGCGGCCGCCGAGGCGGCAGCAGCAGCGACGGCCCGTACGGCCCGTACAACGGCGGCCGCTAGCCCCCTTCGCAGGCCACGCACAGCCGGAGTCCGGCCAGGGCCGACACGGCCGGCCACCACGACGCACCCGCAGCCGGGTACGCGCGGAAGGGACATGGCATCGGTCATCACGATGCACCCGCAGTCGGCCGCGCGCGGGAGGGGCCGTGCCGGTACATCAGATGCCCGCAGGCCGGACGGATCGTCACCCGCGTCCGCCTCGAAACTCCGCTGGGATCCGTTCGGATGCGGGCGGATGTACCGGCACGGCCCCGACCCACCCACCGGCGCGAACCGCCGACGCCGACGCGAGCGCCGACGTACGGCCCCGCCCCACACCGCACCGCACCCGAACCGCGAAACGCCAGAAGCGAGCGGCCTGCTACGGATTCCGGTCCAGCAGCAGTACCGCCACGTCGTCCGCCAGCTCCCCGCCGTTGAGTTCGCGGGCCTCGTTCACCGCCGCGCGCAGCAGATCCTCGCCCTGGAGCCCCTGGGCGAGCTGGCGGCGGACCATGTCCACCATGCCGTCCAGGCCCAGGCGCTCCTTGCCCACGCCGGTGTGGCCCTCGATCAGGCCGTCGGTGTAGAGCATCAGGCTCCACGCGGCACCCAGTTCCACCTGCATGCGCGGCCAGCGGGCGTTCGGCAGCAGACCGAGCGCGGGGCCGTTGTTCTCGTACGGCAGCAGCTCGGCGGGCCGGCCCGGACGGGCGATCAGCGGCGACGGGTGACCGGCCAGGCAGAGCCCGGCGCGGCGGCCGTCCGGCGCGATGTCCACGGTGCACAGCGTCGCGAAGATCTCGTCGTTCTCCCGCTCGTGCTCCAGGACCTGCTGCAGCGTGGACAGGAGTTCGTCCCCGCACAGGCCCGCGAACGTCAGGGCGCGCCAGGCGATCCGCAGCTCCACACCGAGCGCCGCCTCGTCCGGCCCGTGCCCGCAGACGTCGCCGATCATCGCGTGCACCGTGCCGTCGGCCGTGCGCACGGTGTCGTAGAAGTCGCCGCCGAGCAGCGCACGGGAGCGGCCCGGACGGTAGCGCGCGGCGAAGCGCAGCGTGGAGCCCTCCAGCAGCGGGGTCGGCAGCAGGCCGCGCTCCAGGCGGGCGTTCTCCTGGGCGCGGAGCTTGGACTCGGTGAGCCGCCGTTCGGCCTTGTCGGAACGTTTCCGCTCCACCGCGTACCGGATCGCCCGGCTCAGCAGCCGGCTGTCCAGCTCGTCGCGGAAGAGGTAGTCCTGGGCGCCGACGCGCACCGCCTCCGTGCCGCGCTCGGCGTCGCCGGACGCGGTGAGCGCGAGGACGGCGTGGCCGGGCGCGAGCCGCAGTACGTGCTTGAGCGTCGCCAGCTCGTCCTCGCTGTCCGCCGCCCGGCCCGGCGCGGGCAGCGCGAGGTCGAGCAGGATGCAGTGGACGTCGTCGGTGAGCAGCCGCTCGGCCTCGGTGAGGTTGCGGGCGGTGCGGATCCGGACCGGTTTGCCGGCCGCGTCGAGCATTTCGGGCACGCCGAGCGAACCCGCCGGGTCGTCTTCGATGACCAGGAGGGTCAGATGGGTGGTGCCGGTGAGCGAGGTCGTGGTGCGGGCTTCCGGTGCGGTCCCGGCGGGGCCGCCGGTGCTGTCTCCGGATGGGCCGCCGGGTGAGAACACGGCTTGAGCCTGACCACTCTCCACGGCCGGGATCGCTCTCTGCCGCGGTACGGGTACGGGCATCGTCTGGGTTCCTTCCCTCCCCCCGAGGGCGTGGTGGGCGAAGGACCTCGACCCACCGACGGGGACCATAGCGCCCGCCGGTGCCGCAGCGGAATGGCGTACGGCGCGGCGCCGGACGAAGGGCCACCGTCATATGCCGCATCCCGTAACGCACTTGGACAGGACGCGGTTCCCCCGGGGATGACGAAGGTCACGTCCCCGGGTTCGAGGAGCCGGGGCAACCGTGCCGCAGGTCACGTGCGGTGCGTCACGCGAACGCTTTCCCTCACGCACCGTCACGGATACCACGCACCGTCACGGATGCGCCCTGAACCTCGCGCGAGGCGAGGGGCGCCGTGCGAAGGGCGCCGGGTGTTCCAGGGCGCGGCTTACGCGTCGGGCCGGACGACGCCCAGGATCTGCATCGAACCCGCCCCCGTGATCGTCACCGTGCGGCCGGGGCGCGGGGCGTGCACGATCGCGCCGTCCCCTATGTACATCCCGACATGGCTGGCGTCGTCGAAGTAGATGATCAGGTCGCCGGGGCGCATGTCCTTGATGTCGATGTGCTTGAGCTGTTTCCACTGCTCCTGCGAGGTGCGGGGGATGGGGTGACCGGCGGCCGCCCAGGCCTGCGAGGTGAGCCCCGAGCAGTCGTACGTCTTCGGGCCCTCGGCTCCCCACTCGTACGGCTTGCCGATCTGGTCGGTCGCGTACTTCACGGCCTTCTTGCCCTGCTCGGACGCGTCGCTCTTGATGTCCGAGAGGACACCTGAACTCAGCCAGACCGTCTGCGCCTTGTGGGCGGCCTCCTCCTCCAGCTTGGCGAGCCGCTCCTTCTCCTTCTTCTCCAGCCGGGACTCCAGCTTCTCGGCGTCGGAGATCCGCTGCTTGATCTTCTTCTTGGCCCCGGCCCTGGCCTCGCGGTCGGCCTCCAGCTTCCGCCACTGGGCGGAGGCGTCCTTCGCGTACTGCCGCAAGTCCTGCTGGGTGCGCGCCATCTCGTCGAGCAGTCCCTTGGTGGCGTGCTCGCCCTGGCGCACCACTCCCGCGCCGTCGAGGAACTCCTGCGGGTCGTCGCTCAGCCACAGCCGTGCCTCGGGCGGCAGCCCGCCGCCCCGGTACTGCGCGCGGGCCGCGGCACCCGCGCGGTCCTTCAGCGCGTCCAGCTTCGCCTGGCCCTTGACGATCTCCTGGGCCAGCCCGACGATCTCGGCGGACTGCTTCTGGACCTTCTCCTCGGCGGCGTTGTACGCGTCCGTGGCGACCGCCGCGTCGTGGTAGAGCTTGTCGAGCTTCTTGCGGACCGCTTCAAGGTCCTTGTTGCTCACGGGAGTCGGGGTCGCCGTCGGCGTCGCCGTAGGGGTCCTGGTCGGTGCCGGCTTCGGTTCCGGGCTGGCGTAGGCCGTCCCCGATGACGCCAGCACCACGCAGGCACATGCGCAGGCCAGGGCCATGGCCGCCGTGGTCAGGCTCCGCTTGCCGGATCCCATTCTCCGCCCCCCAACTGATTTACCGTCAGTAACTTACGGACGCCTGAGGGATCGTGCCATGCCGGCGCGCAATGCGACAGAGCCGGGCAAGAACTCCCTTCCCCTCGCGCGCGAGGCAGGCAGGAACTCCCTTCCCCGGGGTCCGCTTCGGCATGACGATCTCATCCCCCCGCGTGTGTGACGTGCGACTCACCGAGATCGTTCCCCACGGGTCGCGCGCCGGCCGTCTCCCGGTCGCCGCCGCGTTCCGTCGGGTCGCGCGCCCTGTCAGGCGCGGGGCGTCAACGCCTCCCAGCGGACCGTCACTTCGCCCTGGCGCCAGCGGGCGATCCCGTCCACGACCGGCCAGTCGGCCGTCAGGTCGCGGACCGTGCGTATCCAGCGCTGTCGCGCGCCGTACGAGGCGTACGGCGCGGCGGCCGCCCAGGCGCGGTCGAAGTCGCGCAGGAAGGAGTGCACGGGCTCGCCCGGCACATTGCGGTGGATGAGCGCCTTCGGCAGCCGCTCGGCCAGGTCGGACGGGCGGTCCAGGGAGCCGAGCCGGGTGGCGAAGGTGACCGTGCGCGGGCCTTCCGGGCCGAGGGCGACCCAGACGTGCCGGCGGCCGATCTCGTCGCAGGTGCCCTCGACCAGCAGCCCGCCCCGGGAGCCGGGGCCGGCCGGCGCGAGCCGTGCGCACAGCCGCCGCCAGACCTCGGCGACCTGCTCCTCGTCGTACTGGCGCAGGACGTTCGCCGCCCGGATCAGGTGCGGCCGGCCCGGCACCGGGACCTCGAAGCCGCCGTGCCGGAAGGCGAGGCCCTCGCGTTCGTACGGGCGGGCGGCGGCGACCCGCGCCGGTTCGATCTCGACGCCGAAGACATGGGTGCGGGGTGCGGCGGTGCGAAGGCGCGTCAGCAGCTCGACCGCGGTCCAGGGCGCGGCGCCGTAGCCGAGGTCGACCGCCACGGGCTCCGGTGCCCTGCGGAGTTCGGCGCCGTGCACCGCCGCGATCCAGCGGTCCATGCGGCGCAGGCGGTTGGGATTTGTCGTCCCGCGCGTCACCGTGCCCACGGGGCGAGACGCTGCGCGGGTTGTCATGCGTACGAGAGTAGGCGGCTCCGGCACGGACCGGTGACCCTGTGGACAACCGACGGCGGCTTGGCGGTCCCCTGTGGACAACCCCGGCCGAACGGGTCGCGCGCCTTGGCGGACCCCGGCGGCGGCCTGGGCGATCCCTGAGGCGGAGGCCCCGGGTGGACCCCGGCGGAGGCAGGCGGAGGCAGGCGGGCGGAGAAGCCGACGCACCCGGTGATCGAACGGTTGAGCGATATCGGGTAATGATTCGGCAAAGGGGAAATGGGGCGGACGGCTCCGGCGTTCCACCTCACGGAGGGCGTCACACGTCCTCCGACCGGCATGCCCGCAAGCGAGGAGGACCGCCACGTGAGCCAGTACGTCAGCAGGCTCGGGCGACGCTCCCCGGCGACAGCCTCGCGGCTCAGGCTGCACCGCAGGCCCCGGCGGGTGGCCATGCTCTCCGTGCACACCTCGCCCCTGCACCAGCCCGGCACGGGCGACGCGGGCGGCATGAACGTGTACATCGTCGAGCTCGCCCAGCGGCTCGCCGCGATCAACATCGAGGTCGAGATCTTCACCCGGGCCACCACCGCGGCGCTGCCGCCCTCCGTCGAGCTGGCTCCGGGCGTCCTCGTCCGGCACGTCGACGCGGGCCCCTACGAAGGCCTCGCCAAGGAGGACCTCCCCGCCCAGCTGTGCGCGTTCACCCACGGTGTCATGCAGGCCTGGGCCGGGCACCGCCCCGGCTACTACGACCTCGTTCACTCGCACTACTGGCTCTCCGGCCACGTCGGCTGGCTGGCCGCCGAACGCTGGGGCGCGCCCCTGGTGCACGCGATGCACACGATGGCCAAGGTCAAGAACGCGGCGCTGGCCGAGGGCGACACCCCCGAGCCCGCCGCCCGCGTCATCGGCGAGACCCAGATCGTGCGCGCCGCCGACCGCCTCATCGCGAACACCGCGGAGGAGGCCGACGAACTCGTACGCCACTACGGGGCGGCCGCCGGCAGCGTCGCCGTCGTCCATCCGGGCGTCAACCTCGAACGCTTCCGGCCCGCCGACGGCCGCGCCGCCGCCCGCGCCCGGCTCGGTCTCCCGCAGGACGCCCTGATCCCCCTCTTCGCGGGCCGCATACAGCCCCTCAAGGCCCCCGACGTGCTGCTGCGCGCGGTCGCCGTGCTGCTCGACGAGCGGCCCGAACTGCGCAGCCGGATCGTCGTCCCCGTGGTGGGCGGTCCGAGCGGCAGCGGACTCGCCAAGCCCGAAGGGCTCCAGAAACTGGCCGCTCGGCTGGGCATCGCCGACGTCGTACGGTTCCGGCCGCCCGTCGGACAGGAGCAGCTCGCGGACTGGTTCCGGGCCGCCTCGGTGCTCGTCATGCCCTCGTACAGCGAGTCCTTCGGGCTCGTCGCCATCGAGGCGCAGGCGGCCGGTACGCCGGTGCTCGCGGCCGAGGTCGGCGGTCTGCCGGTGGCCGTGCGCGACCAGGAGACCGGCTTCCTCGTACGAGGTCACCGTCCCGCCGACTACGCGCGCGTGCTGCGCGCGTTCGCCGACGACGAGGGTCTCGTGGCCCGTATGGGTGCCGCCGCGGCGGTACACGCGGAGCGCTTCGGCTGGGACACCGCGGCGGCACAGACGGCGGACGTCTACGCGGCGGCGGCGCAGGACCACCGACGCCGTCTGCGCGCACACCACGCCTGACGCCCGACGCCTGTCGCGCGCACACGGTGCACAGCACGCCTGACGCTCGACGCCTGTCGTGCACACACGGTGCACACCACGCCCGACGCCTGTCGCGCGCACACCGTGCACAGCACGCCTGACGACGTCCCCGCGTGTTCGGCCGGGCGCGTCACCCCCGACGTGGGTCACGTACGCTCGGGCCATGGCTGACGCAGCGTCGATCATCGAGCGGGTCCTCACCGAGGCCGAGTTGGAGTGGGAGAGCCCCGGGGCGGGCTCGTACGTCGTGAAACTGCCCGGCACCCGCAAGCTCTCGACGACGGTCTCGCTGATCGTCGGCAAGCACTCGCTGTCGCTGAACGCGTTCGTGATCCGCCACCCGGACGAGAACCACGAAGCGGTCCACCGCTGGCTCCTGGAGCGCAATCTCAAGCTCTACGGGGTCGCCTACGCGGTCGACTCCCTCGGAGACGTCTATCTGACCGGCAAGCTGCCGCTGACCGCCGTCACCCCGGAGGAGGTGGACCGTCTCCTCGGGTCCGTCCTCGAAGCCGCCGACGGCGCCTTCAACACGCTCCTGGAACTGGGTTTCGCCTCCGCGATCCGCAAGGAGTACGCCTGGCGGGTGTCCCGCGGGGAGTCGACGCGCAATCTGGACGCGTTCTCGAACCTGACGCGGCGCCCCACCAGCTGATCCCCGTGTCCCGGGCGGCCCGTCCCCGGCTCACGACCGTGCGTACCGTCCCGGAGTCACCCCCACCAACCGGCGGAAATGACGGGTGAGATGGGACTGGTCGTAGAAGCCGGTCAGGGCGGCCACCTCGCCCGGTGGGCGTCCGTCGAGGAGCAGACGGCGGGCCCGGTCCACGCGGCGGGACATCAGATACTGGTGCGGGGCGATGCCGAACGCGCCGCTGAACGCCCGGACCAGGTGCGCGGGGTGGGCGTGCACGAGCCGGGCGGCCTCGTCCAGGGCGATCCCCTCCACGACCCGTTCGTCGAGGAGTTCGCGCAGCTGGCGGGCGAGCGGCCGGTCGGCGCAGGGGGTCCAAAGAGCCGCTCGGGGAAGGAGCAGCCCGCGCAGCCGGTCCGCGATCAGCGTCAGCCTGCTGTCGGCCTCCAGCTCGTCCCCGGGGTGGGCGAGCGCCGTGTGCAGCCGGGCGACCCGGCGCCGCAGTACCGGATCCGCCAGGGCGGGCCCGTCCACCGCGGGTCCGATGAGGTCGTCGGCCAGACGTGAGTCGTCGAGGTAGAGGACCCGCTTGCGGAAGCCGTGCTCGGTGGCGGGAGCGCCGTTGTGCGGGATGTGCGGCGGCAGCAGCGTCACCGTGTCGCGCGGGGTGCCGTGTTCATGCCGGTCGAGGTCGTAGCGGACGGCGCCGTCGTCGACGATCAGCAGGGTCCAGGCCTCGTGCACGTGCATCGGGTACGCGTACTCGGTGTAGTGCGCGTGGAAGACCTCGACGATGCCCGGGACGCTCGGGCGCCACGCGGACATCTCACGCTGAGCGGTCACGCAAAGAACGTACAAGACGACGGCGGGCGCCGGTCGGCAGTCTCATTGCATGAGCACCGAGAACGAGACGAGCACCGAGAACGGGACGAGCACCGAGAACGGGACGCGCCCTCCCGGCGACGGCGCGGCGGGCGGCGCGAGCCTTCCGGACGCCGCACCCGTTCGCTTCGACACCAAGATCACCGTCGTCCTGCGCGACGACCTGGAGCCCTGGCAGCGGCTCAATGTGACCGCCTTCCTCGTCAGCGGCCTGGGGACGGCGGTCCCCGAGGTGATCGGGGAGCCGTACGAGGACGCCGACGGGATCTCCTACCTGCCGATGTTCCGGCAGCCGGTCCTGGTCCTGGAGGCTTCGAAGGAGACTCTGACCGCCGCCCACGGCCGCGCACTGTCCCGGGCGCTGCCGCGAGCGGTCTTCACGTCGGACCTCTTCGCCACGGGCAACGACCGGGACAACCGCGCGGCCGTACGGGCCGTGCCGACCGGCGGACTGGATCTGGTGGGACTCGCGGTGTACGGGCCGCGGAACGCGGTGGACAAGGTGGTGAAGGGGGCGCGGATGCACCCGTGAGGTGCCATGGGTCCCCGGGGCCGTCAGGGTGGGGACTCCCGTGGCCCCGGCCCGAGAACCCCGGGCCACGGCGAGGTCTACCGCGCCGATTCCCGTACGGCCTCCGGGACGGACTCCCGTACCGATTCCCGTACGACCGATTCCCGTACGGCCTGTTCCCGTACCGTCTCCTCCGCCGGGAGCCGTCGCATGAGCAGCCCGTATCCGAGGCCCGCCGCCGTGCCGACCACCGCGCACAGCCCCCAGAGCCAGGCCGCGCCGAAGCGGTCGATGACGATGCCGGACATCACCGGGGCGACGAGCGAGGCCAGCGCCCAGGAGAGGGTGTACATGCCCTGGTAGCGGCCGCGCCCGTGGACGGGGGAGAGGCGGACGACGAGACCGGTCTGCGTCGGGGCGTTGACGATCTCGGCGAGGGTCCACACGCAGACGGTGAGCGTGAAGACCCCGACCGACCCGGCGAAGGCGGTGAGCCCGAACCCGTACCCGGCGAGCAGCGACGAGATCACGAGCAGCGACTTGGGGTCCCGGTGCTCGATGAAACGGCCGACCGGGATCTGCAGTGCGACGATCATGACGCCGTTGACGGCGATCGCCGTGCCGTAGTCGGCCGGGGTGAAACCGGCCCTGCCCATGGCGACCGGCAGTCCGACGGCGCCCTGCTGGAAGACGAGGGCGACGAGGAACGACAGCCCGACCACGCTCATGAACCGCCCGTCGCGCAGCACGGTCCCGAGTCCGACCGCGGCCTCCGCCTCCTTGGCGGCCTGCACCGGCTTGGACTCCGGGAGCTTCGCGAAGACGACGATCGCGCAGACGAGGGTCATGCCGGCCTCGATGAGGAAGCCCGCGAGGTAGCTGAATTCGGCGATGAAGCCGGCGCCCATCGAGGAGACGGCGAAACCGAGGTTGATGGCCCAGTAGTTGAGCGAGAAGGCGCGGACGCGGTCCTCGGGCCGGACGATGTCGGCCATCATCGCCTGCACGGCCGGCCGGGAGGCGTTGCTGGCCATGCCGACCAGGAAGGCGACCGCGGCGATGGCCACCGGGTCGTGCATGAAACCGAGCAGCGCGACCGAGGCGGCCGTCGACACCTGCGCGACGAGCAGGGTGGGGCGCCGCCCGAACCGGTCGGTCATGACCCCCGCGACGAGCGAGGAGATGACACCGCCGAGGCCGTGCAGGGACGCGACCAGACCCGCGTACGAGGCGGAGTAGCCGCGGTCGAGGGTCAGATACAGGGCCATGAAGGTGGCGACGAAGGCCCCGAGCCGGTTGATGAGGGTGCTGGTCCACAGCCACCAGAACTCGCGGGGGAGTCCTGAGACGGTCTCTCGGACGGCACGTCTCATGACGGCGGCAGGCATGGGTCCCCCACGGATGTAAGCGGCTCGGGCGGTGAGCACAACTTACGAGGCGCCTGCCTCCGAGAGCCACTCAATTAACAGATGCCGTCAACTGAAGGGTGCCGGAGCGGACGGGGGACGGCCGGACGGGGGCTCCGGTGTCCGACTGATGGCCGAAGGCGCGAGCGGTCGCGGGGTTCGATTACGCTCGGAGCCATGGCCGACGCACCGTACAAGCTGATCCTCCTCCGCCACGGCGAGAGCGAATGGAACGCGAAGAACCTGTTCACCGGATGGGTGGACGTCAACCTCAACGAGAAGGGCGAGAAGGAGGCAGTCCGCGGCGGTGAGCTGCTCAAGGACGCCGGCCTGCTGCCCGACGTGGTCCACACCTCGCTCCAGAAGCGCGCGATCCGTACCGCGCAGCTCGCGCTGGAGGCCGCCGACCGCCACTGGATCCCGGTCCACCGCAGCTGGCGCCTGAACGAGCGTCACTACGGCGCCCTCCAGGGCAAGGACAAGGCCCAGACGCTCGCCGAGTTCGGCGAGGAGCAGTTCATGCTGTGGCGCCGCTCGTACGACACCCCGCCGCCGGCGCTGGACCGCGACTCCGAGTACTCCCAGTTCGACGACGCGCGCTACGCGGCCCTGCCGCCGGAGCTGCGCCCGCAGACGGAGTGCCTCAAGGACGTCGTCGTCCGCATGCTCCCGTACTGGTTCGACGGCATCGTCCCGGACCTGCTGACCGGCCGTACGGTCCTGGTCGCGGCCCACGGCAACTCGCTGCGCGCCCTGGTCAAGCACCTCGACGGCATCTCCGACGCCGACATCGCGGGCCTGAACATCCCCACCGGCATCCCGCTCTCCTACGAGCTGGACGCCGACTTCAAGCCCCTCAACCCGGGCGGCACCTACCTCGACCCGGAGGCCGCCGCGGCCGCGATCGAGGCGGTCAAGAACCAGGGCAAGAAGAAGTAACTTTCGCGATCATGCCCCTGAACTGCAATTACAGTGCAGGTCAGGGGCTTTCGGTCGTTCTGGGTCCTTGCTGGGCCCTCAAGCGCCGCGTCCAGCCCTCCACGAGGGCTGGACGGCTTGAGCTCAGCAGCAGCGGACCAAACGCTCAAGCTTGGCTGCGCAGCCGGCATCCCGAAGCCGTCTGCGAATCTTGTCCAGGGTGGGCGTGTCGAGTCAGCGCGTGCCCAAGGCCGCAAGTCATGGGCGGCCTGGGATGGTGCCGGCCATCCCGCCCCCACCTGTGGCGACGCCGCCGCGCGGCTTGGGTGCGGAGAAGGGCGGCACGTCCTGGCGGCACGTTGTTCCGGTCGGCGGGAGGGTGCCGTCGACGAGGTAGCGGCTCTCGTGCGTGTTGACGCAACTGCTGGGGTTGAGCAGTGCCGTGTGCCCGTGCCCGCTGTTGGTGAGCAGGCGGGCGTCGGCCAGTTCTCGGGTCATGGCCTTCGCGGCCGAGTAGGGAGTGGAGGGGTCGTAGGCGGTGCCGACCACCAGGACGGGATGCGCTGTCGGCTTGTTCCACGGTCCGCGATAGGGGTTGGCGGCGACTCCCGGCCAGTCGGTACACACCGCGGTGGCCCAGGTCCAGTGGCGTCCGGTGTCGCCCGCACGGGCGGCGCTGGCCTCCTCCAGGACGTGGTATGCAGCGGGGTCACGCGGGTTGGGGCTGTCGCCGCAGAACACCGCACCGGCCTGTTCCTCGCCCAGGTACGGATTCGGATCCGGGACCGCCGGGGCGGGTGGGAGCGGGAACGGCTCCGGGGCGCGGCCCTGCCACAGGCTCTGCAGTTTGACGGCGACGTTCGTCCATCCTGGGTGGACGACGTAGAAGCCGCTCACCATGTCACTGACCGTGACGGCGTAGGTCCACTCGCCCACGGGATGCTCCCGGAGGCGCTTCATCAGCTGGTGGTACTTGTCCCGGGTCGCTTTCGGGCTGCCGGCGGAGAAGGCGCAGCGGGCGGTGGTGGTGGACCCGCACAGGGTGAGGAACTGGTCCAGGGTTTCCGCCGCGGTGCGGTCCGCACCCAGGCGCAGCATCGCCGTGGACCGGGGGGCCTTGTCGGACCCGTGGTTCGTCCAGGCCTGCGGATCCCAGTCGCTGTCGAGGACCATGGCGCGGACGTTGCCGGGGAAGAGGTTGGCGTAGGTGGCACCCAGGAACGTGCCGTAGGAGATCCCGTAGTAGGTGAGCTGTGGGTCGCCTACCGCCTGCCGGAGATGGTCGAGGTCGCGAGCGGTGTCGGCGGTCGACACATGGCGCAGGAGCTCGGGGTCGCGCTGCTGACAGCGCCGGCCCAGATCCTTGTACGCGGCGAAGTAGGCCGTCCGCTCCTGTTCGCCCACCGGGAAGCCTGCCGGTTTGCTCGCGTTCCAGGCGGCGGCTTCCTCGGGGCTCGCGAAGCAGTTCACCGCGGTGCTGTTGCCGATCCCGCGGGGGTCCCAGCTGACGATGTCGAACCGCTCCCGTACCTCCCGCGGGAAGGACTCGTAGTTCTGCGGCATCTGCACCGATCCGGGCCCGCCGGGGCCGCCGGGGTTGAAGAACAGGGTGCCGATGCGCCGTCCGGGACCAGTTGCCTTCCGTTTGACGACTGCCAGTTCGATGGTGCGGCCGCGGGGGGTGCGGTAGTCCAGCGGCACCTTCGCGGTCGCGCAGTCGAACGGGCTGCCCTGAACGCAGGGTCTCCAGTCCAGTTTCGGGGCGGGCACCGAAGGTGTCGGAGCACCGCCGGCGACGGCGGGGTTGGTCCCTATGAACACCGTCGAGCAGGCCACCACCGCGGCAACGACCGCGGCGCAACTCCGACGGCCCGCTGTCGATCCATATATGTACATGTCTTGTCCTTTCACGACTGCGCGCGACGCGCCCATGCGCTGGACGTCGGCACGCATATGTGTCAAACAACACCGTGGTCAGGCAAAACGCGCGAGCCATCCGCAGCCGAACGGGAGCCCGCGCACGATAGCGATCCGGCCGGCGCCCCTCTCGGACGCGCCGAACGGCCCGATTTCGGGATCCGCCGGACAGGTCCTGGCGATAGCGACAGATCGGGCCCCGAGCCGAGCCGGGTCGGATCCTGGAACTCTGTGGAACCTCCGAGGCCAACCGTCAGCGACCGACAGCGACAACCAACGACCGCCCGACGGCAGGTCAGTTGAGGTGATCACCTCGTTGACCAGCCCCAAAAACCGGGCGGTCGAAACCCAGGGCAAGAAGAAGTAGAGAATGTGATCACGCCCCTGACCTGTGCATATGGCGCAGATCAGGGGCGTTTTCATGGGCTGGGCCCCGTGTGGGGCCTCCGCGCGGCGGGTGTCGCGGCGGAGGTGGCGGCCGGCTGGCCGTCAGGCTGGTTGTGGTCGCGCTTTGGCGGTGCGTTTGGCGAGCAGGCCCGCCAGCAGCAGGACGATCAGGCTGCATCCCACGCCGCACAGCGTCCACAGCAACCGGTAGCCCTCGGCGGCGTAGTCGGAGGGCTGCGGAAGGTCCACCAGGATGAGCGCGCCCGCGGCGATGGCCGCACTGTAGAGGCCGTAGTTCCAGAAGCGGATCCCCGCCCCGTGCATCAGCAGGACGAGCGCCACCACTTCGAGGCCTTGCTGGACCGCGAACAGCCTGATTCCGTGTTCGTTCGTGGGCACCAGCAGCAGCAACCCGGCCACGACCGCGCCGATCAACGTTCCGACGAGGCGTTGTGCGCCGACGAGCGCGGCCTGTTCCAGGCTCGGTTTCAACGAGATCATGGCCGCGATCGGGATCCAGGAGCCGTGCGTCAGGTCCAGTCCGAACGCCAGCGCCACGGTGCCCGCGATGACCACGGCGCGGATCACCGCGAACAGGATCAGCGGCGGGGTCAGCTTCCTCCGCGAGTTGTCGCCCGGGAGCTCCGAGAAGGGCTGGCTCTGATCCGTACGTCCCCGGATCAGCCACCACAGGAACGTCACCACGATCCACAGTGCCGCCCCTCCGCTCCAGGCGAGCACCTGGGCCCAGATGTGACTGGTGACGTGGACCGCTTTGTGGAGGCCGAACTCGTATCCGATGGCGACGACGAACCAGACGTTGAGCAGCATGGCGTTGATGAATCGGTGGACCCCGAAGGCGACGGTCAGCCCGGCTGCCAGTGTGACCGCGAAAGCCGCGAGCACCATCCAGCCCCAGCCGTCCGCCCCGATCTCGAACGCCAGCGCGGTCACCCCGGCACCGACCAGCCCGAAGGCGGCGACGGAGAGTGCCCGGTGCCCGTAGCCGCCTCCCGGGTCACTCAGCGCCGTGAACAGCAGACCGAACAGTGCGCTGAGCAGGTACACCTCATGCCCGATCGCCCAGAAGACGAACAGCGGCACCAACGCGGCATCCAGGAACGCCACCGCTCGCGGCCAGTTCAGCCCTGCGGTATTGAACTCGAACACCTTCGACAGCCAGCTCTTGACCTTCCCCCTGTCAACGGGTTGTGCCGCTCGTCCGCTCTCGCTCGCCACGGCCGCTCTCCCTCTTGGACCATCAGGTATGCCGCTTATGTGCCGGATTATCTGATTGGTTGAGGTTTGTTGTTAAACGACTCGCCGCGAAGCCGACGGCGCTTGCTCGTTTCGCCCCGTTCGGCAAGGACGCCAATGGGCGAGCGGCTCGGCACGTACCCACTGATCGGGCAAAGGCACTGCCGGGCCACGCTCGGATCGAACTCCTGAAGCGGTGGCCGGCAGCAACCTCTTTCGACTCCCGCGCGGCGCGGCCCTGCCTCCTCACGGCAAGCGGCAAGCGACCTAGGCGGGCTTGCCCGGGGTCCCCTTCCACGGCCAGTAGGAGAAGCCGTTGCCGGAATACCAGTCCAGGCGGGTGTTGCCGCAAGCACCGCTGTGCACGTCGAGGAAGTCGTAGTCGACAGCCTTGATGGACTTCTCGGGGAAGGACACGGAGATCTCCGTGGTGGCGATGCCGCGCGCGGGGATCGTGCCCAGGGCCAGGGCCTGGGAGTTCCACAGGGGCAGCGTGCCGTTGGTCTTGCTGTTCCAGTGCAGCGTCATCGTGTGCCAAGAGCCCTTGCCGACGCGCCACCGAACATGGGGCGCGGGGCCCCGGTTCTTCATGAGGTTGCCGATGGCGAACACGTATGAGGCCTTGGTGAGCGCTGTGCTCTCGGTGTTGTGGAGCCGGAGCGTGGCGTGGAGCGGAACGCCGGACTCGTGGGCGGTGGGTACGGCCGATCCGGCCGCGTCCGAGACCGACACCGCTCCGTTCCGGCAGGTGTACCCGGTGGCGGCGTCCCTGGGCTGAGCGGCAGCCGTGGCACCGTGGGCGGCGAGCGCGCCGAGGACGCCGGCGGTGGCGGCGAGAACGGCGCCGTGGCGAACAGTGGGGTTCAACATCTCCTCCTCATCGCCTCGATACCACAGTGACCGCGGCCTGCCGTCAACGATCTTTGCGGGATCATTGCGCACTGCTGTCGCCGACGACCCCTTGCCGCCGGGGACGGCAGCGGATCGGGTCCCGAGCCGGGTCGAATCCTGGGACCCGCGGAACCTCCGAGGTCGATCACCGACAACGGCCACCGACAACGGCCACCGACGACCGACAACGACCGCCGGGCCGCAGGTCGGTCGAGGTGGGCATCGCGCTGGCCAGTCCTCGAATCCGGGCGGTCGAAACCCGGGGCAAGAAGAAGCAGGCCCGACGTCCTTCCCGGGCCGTGCCGGGACCGTCACCGGACCCGGACGGTTCGGCCGTCGGTTCCGGGCCGTGCGGCGGCGGGTCGGCTGCCCGGCCGCTGACAGTCCTGGCAGCTCCTGACGGCTCCTGTCAGCGGTCTGTCAGGCTCCTGCCAGCGGGCCCCGGCAGGGTCTTCCTCGTCGAGAGCGGTGAGAACCGCGAGCGCGGACGAGCGAAGAGATGGGGAGGGCGCAGATGTCGTACGCCATCCGGGCCGAGGGCCTGGTCAAGCGGTACGGGGACATGGTCGCACTGGACGGTGTCGACCTGGAGGTGCCGGCCGGCAAGGTGATCGGTGTGCTCGGGCCGAACGGGGCGGGCAAGACCACCACCGTACGGATCCTGTCGACGCTGCTGCGGCCGGACGCCGGCCGGGCCACGGTCGGCGGTCATGACGTGGTGCGGGACCCGGTGCGGGTACGCCGGCTCATCGGTCTCACCGGGCAGTACGCGTCCGTCGACGAGGACCTGTCCGGCACGGAGAACCTGGTGCTGCTCGGACGGCTGCTCGACCTGTCGAAGCAGGCCGCGAAGGCGCGGGCCGCCCAGCTCCTCGAGCAGTTCTCTCTGACCGAGGCCGCGGACCGGCCGCTCAGCACCTTCTCCGGCGGGATGCGGCGGCGGCTGGATCTGGCGGCGAGCCTGGTCGGCCGGCCGCAGGTGCTGTACCTGGACGAGCCGACGACCGGACTCGACCCGCACGCCCGCGGCGAGGTGTGGGACGTGGTCCGGAGCCTGGTCGACGACGGTTCCACGGTGCTCCTCACCACGCAGTACCTGGAGGAGGCCGATCAACTCGCCGACAGCATCACGGTGTTCGACCGCGGCCGGGTCGTCGCCGAGGGGCGCCCGGGTGAACTGAAGCGCAGGGTCGGCGGGCAGATCCTGCAGGCCCGTCCGTCACTCCCGCAGGACGTGCCCCGGGTGGCCGCGATGCTGGCCGAACTCACCGGCACCGCCCCGGTCCAGGACGGTACGAACGGACTGCTGACCGTGCCCGCCGACGACCCCCTGCTGGTGTCCGCCCTCGCCCGCCGGCTGGCCGCGGAGGGCATCGGCACCGACGAGATGGGACTGCGCCTGCCCAGCCTGGACGAGGTCTTCCTGGCGCTGACCGGCCGTTCCGCCACCACCGGCCACCAGCGCGACGACGACACCGCCGGCGGCGACGAGCGCGACGACCGCACCACCACCGACGAGCAGAACGACGGCACCACCAACGAGAGGACCGCGGCATGAGCGCCCAGACCGTCTCCCCCGCCCGCACGACCCGTCAGTCCGCCGCCCCCCTGCGCATCGGCGCGGTCCGGTCCCTGCGGCACAGCCTCGTCCTCGCCGGACGCGGCGTCACCAAGTTCGTCAAGTCCCCGATGCAGCTCACCGACGTGGTGCTGACGCCGATCATCTCCCTGCTGATGTTCGTCTACATCTTCGGCGGAGCCATCTCCGGCGGCGACGACGACGCGTACCTGCGGATGATCACGCCGGGGGTCATGGTGATGACCGTCTTCCAGGCGAGCATCGGCATCGGTGTCTCGCTCAACGCCGATGCGAGCACCGGAATGTTCGACCGGTTCCGCTCCATGCCGATCGCCCGCTCCGGGCCGCTCGTCGGTGCCGTCCTCGCCGATTTCGTGCGCTACGTGGTCTGTCTCGGCACCCTGCTGGTCCTCGCCCTGATCATGGGGTACCGGATCGGGACGGACCCGCTGTCCACGCTCGCCGCGCTGGTCCTGCTCATCGGTTTCGCGCTGAGTTTCTCCTGGCTGTCGGTGTACATCGGCATGCTGGCCAAGACCCCCGGTTCCGTGCAGGGCCTGATGACGATCGTGGTGCTGCCGCTGACCTTCGCCAGCAACGTGTTCGTACCGGACCGGACCATGCCGGGCTGGCTCCAGGCCTGGTCGGACGTCAACCCGGTCAGCCTGATGGCCGACACCGTGCGCGGCCTGCTCAACGGCGGCGCGATCGCGCACCCGCTGCTCGGCAGTCTCGGCTGGATGGCCGGCATGGTCGCGGTCTTCTTCCCGCTGGCGATGCGCGCCTACCGCAAGAACCTCGGCTGACCGCGGCTCCCCGGTGCGGAACAGCGCTCGGACGCTACGAGGACACCGGCCGGCCGACTTCCCCGGCCAGCCGGTGCAGCGCGTCCGCCCGCGCCAGCGCGGCGCCCTCGTCGAACGCCGCCCGGTACGCCTGCTCGCCGAGCCGACCCGTCAGCCGTCCGACGAGTTCGCGCAGCTCCGGCTCCCCCGCGTCGAAGGCACCCCGCATCACCTGGCTCATGCCCAGCGAGTGAGCCGCACCGGCCGGGTCGCCCTCCAGCGCCAGCAGCCCGCCGAGCAGCTCCGCCACCCAGGCCAGGCCCGCTCCCGCGCCCTGGGCCAGCAGTCCGCCGGCCGCCTCGGGCAGCAGGGCCCGCGCCCCGACGGCGTCCCCCGCGGCCAGCCGGTTCTCGACCCGGGTGCTGACGATCAGGTCCCGGGCCAGGCCCTCGGGGATGGACCGGTTGCGGACGAACGACTCCAGCGCGTCGAGGACCCGGTCGGCACCCGCCAGGTCGCCTTCTCTGCGGTGCAGATTGGCCAGGCCCGCCACGATGTTGGCCTCCAGCCGGCGATGACCCCGCTCCCGGGCCCGGTCCTGGGCCCACTCCAGGTCACGCCGCGCGCCGACGAGGTCGCCGCTGCGCCGGCGCTCGCGGGCCAGGCGGACCCGGCCCAGGTCCAGGTAGTCGTCGGTGCCGAGTTCCGAGCTGAGCACGACCACCCGCTCGAACGTGGCGATGGCCTGCGCGTGGGCGCCGCGCAGCGAGTGGTCGCGGCCGATCGGGAGCAGGCTCATGACCAGGCCCCATCGGTCACCCACCTCCTCGAAGCCGCGCAGCGCCGCCAGCCGGGAGGCCGCGCCGGTGCGCAGGTCGCCCCGCTCGGTGAGGACGAAGTCGTACGCGAGGTGGGCACCGGCCCGCACCCATGGGTCGGGCGACCGGAGCGAGTGCGCGAGGCGGCCCTCGGGGGACTCCGACGCGTCGTCGAGGTCGGCGAGCCGGGAAATGCGGAGCAGCAGTCCGGCCGGGTGGAACTCGCGGGCGCCCGCCGAGTCCACGTCCGCGATCAGCGGGCGTGCGCCGAGCGGCGCGCCCCTGAGGGTGTTCAATTCCGCCAGCGCCGAATCGAGTTGGGAACTCATGCCGCGTACGCCCCAGTACCAGGACAGCGCTTCGGCGAACCGGGCGGCCAGTTCCCCGTCCCCGGTGTCCACGGCCGTTCGCAGCGCGTGCACCAGATTGGGGTGCTCGGCGTCGAAGACCGCGATCGCCTCGAGCTGCCGGCCGGTGCGCAGCCGGGGTTCGTGTTCCTCGGCGAGGCCGAGGAAGTACCGCGTGAACGCGGCGGTGAGGTCGTCGCCGGAGGCGTCGAGCCGGGTGGCCGCGTAGGCGCGCACGGTCTCCAGCATCCGGTAGCGCGGCTCGCCGTCGCCCGTGTCCGCGGAGTCGACCAGCGACTTCTCGATGAGCGCGTCGAGGACGTAGAGGATGTCGTCGGCGGGAAGTGCCGCGTCCGCGCAGACGGTTTCGAGGGCGGCGAGTGTCGCTCCGCCGGGGAACGCGGACAGGCGGCGGGCGAGGATCCGCTCGGGCTTCTCGAGCAGGTCCCAGCTCCATTCGACGACCGCGAGCAGGGTGCGCTGGCGCGGCAGGGCCGTCCGGCTGCCCGAGGTCAGCAGCCGGAACCGGTCGTCGAGGCGGCGGGCGACCTGGTCGACGCCCATCGAGCGCAGCTTGGCGGCGGCCAGCTCCAGGGCGAGCGGCAGCCCGTCGAGCCGTCGGCAGATCTCGACCACGGCACCGACCGTGGCGTGATCGAGTGCGAAGTCCGGCCGGACGCTCCGGGCCCGGTCGGCGAACAGCCGCACCGCGGCCGACCGCTGCGCCTCGGCGGGCTCCGGCAGGCCGACGGGCACGTCGAGCGGACCGAGATGGCACAGCGCCTCACCGTCGATGGCGAGGGGCTCCCTGCTGCTGGCCAGGATCCTCAACTGCGGCAGACGCTGAAGGAGTTCTCCGGCGAGTTCGGCCACGGCCTCGACGATGTGCTCACAGTTGTCGAGGACGAGGACGGCGTCGCCGATGTCGAGGATCTCCGCCATCCGGTCGACTGGCACAGTGTCCTGGGTGTGTCCGGCGTCGTAGAGGCCGCCGGCCGTGGAGCCGACCGCGCCGAGTACGGCGTCCGCCAGCTGGCCGGCCGCGCCGACCTCGGCGAGCGGCACGAACCAGACGCGGCCGCGCTGCTGCGCCCGGTCCCGGCCGACGGCTTCGAGGGACAGCCGGGTCTTGCCCGCGCCGCCCGGACCGACGATCGTGACGAGACGGGACGAGGCCATCAGGGCGGCCAGCCGGCCCAGTTCGCGCTCGCGGCCGACGAAGCTGGTCAGCCGGGCCGGCAGCCGGTTCGCCGCCGGCTGCGGCCGGGCCGCAGCCGGGCGCTCCAACTCTCCCCGCAGCAGCGCCAGATGGGTCTCCCTGAGGCCGGCCGACGGATCGACGCCCAGTTCGTCGGCGAGCCGCTCGCGGATCTCCTCGTACGCCGCCAGCGCGTCCGACTGGCGGCCCGCCGCCCACAGCGCCCGCATCCGCAGCTCGGTCAGGCGCTCGCTCAGGGGGTCGGCGGCCGCGGCGGTGCCCAGGTCGGCGAGGATCTCCGCGTGCCGGCCGAGCCGTAACTCGGCCTCGAAGAGGTCCTGGGCCGCGACGGCCCGCAGACCGTCCATGCGGGTGACGACGACGGCGGCGAACGGCGCCTCCCGTATGTCGGCGAGGGCCTCGCCCTGCCACAGCCCCAGCGCCTCGCGCAGGACGGCCGCCGCTTCGTCGTAGCGGCCCTCGGCACACTGCTTGCGGCCGTCGGCGGCCAGTTCCTCGAAGCGGGCGGCATCGACCTCGATCGCCTCGTCCGCGGTGAGCCGGTACCCCCCGGAGACGGACTCCACGCGGGCCGTGCCGCCGAGCGCCCTGCGCAGCCGTGAGACCAGGGACTGCAGCGCGTTGCCCGCCTCGGCCGGCGGGTCCTCGCCCCACAGGCCGTCGACCAGCGCGTCCACGGACACCGGGCGCCCGCAGTCCAGGGCGAGCCGGGCGAACAGCATGCGGAGCCGGGTCCCGGAGACGACGGTCGGCGGCACGCTGCCGGTGCAGTCCGCCCTGTCCCTGTCTTCCCGCACCTGGACGGAGCCCAGCAGAACTATGCGCACGACACTCCCCCGTGATCAACCGGCGATCCGACACAGCATCCAGTACGGGCCGTGCCCGGTAAAGACCGGGGAGGGGCCCGTAACTCCGGTGTGTCGTCGGTCGGTTGGCGGGGCGGCTCTATCCGCTCGTTCCGTGCGGGCGGTCCGGTACGGCGGTACGGAGCCAGCGGGCGAGTTCGCGGAAGTCGTCCTCGGTCAGGCCCTCGGACGGGTCGACGCGGTGGAGCAAGGAGGGACTCTCGTGCTGCCCCGCGACCCAGAGCCGGTCCATGGGGCCGATCTCGTCGTCGACCCAGATGAACGGGCGGTCGCCGGCCCACTCGACGAGGGGGCGGGTCTTCCAGTGCAGACCCCGCGGACCCGCTTCGGCGGAGGCCTCGGGCCACTCCACCACGGGCAGCCGGGACAGTCCGATGCGTGGGGCGACGGATTCGTTCGCCTCGTCCGTCCACGTCGTGGCCCACACCAGTTCGCACCCCAGCGCCGTCAGGCGCGGGCCCACGGTGGGGTCGAGCCGGCCCAGCAGCGGATTCCCCCGGTCGGGGAGCACTTCGGAGCCGGATGCCGGGGCGGACGCCGGGCCGAACGGGATGAGGGGTCCGTCGACGTCGAGGAAGAGGATCGGGCGTTCCACGTGTGTTCCCTGGAGTGGTCTGTCGGGGCCGGCCGCCCCGACAGACCAGTCAATCGGCAGGTGGATCCGCGGTCAATCGGTCAGACGCAGGGCGGTTCGTGCGTCCGGGCCGTGCCAGCCCGCCGCGGTCCGCCATACGACGTGCACGCCGAAGGCCTCCCGGATCGCGTCGGGAGCCCAGTCCTCCGTGGGCGGCTCGGCCAGGACCAGGTACCGGGTGTCCGCGGAGCGCGTTTCCACCCGGTCGAGCTCCAGGAGGCGGACGGCTCCCGCCCGCAGGTGCGGGTAGTCGGAACGGTCGGTGCCGAGCACCTCGTAGCGGACGAAGCCGTCCGGGCCCTCCAGGGTCGCGTCGGAGACCCGGGAGTCCGAAGGCCGTAGCCCCGCGCGCAGGAGCGCGGCCTTCAGTTCGTAGCGCACGGCCTCGTGCGTGTTGCAGTCCCGGTCGACCTGCGCCTCGACGTCCAGTTTTCGCGCGAGTGCCTCGCTCCACGCCGTCCGTCCCTCGGACGGGGCGGGCTCGGTCTTTTTCAGGAGGGCGGCAGTGTTCATGGGGTCGGTGTCCTTCTGTTCGGGCTGTTCGAGTGTTCCGCGCGGCTCGGCCGGTGAGGCCGCGATCGTCACGGGTGGTGAAGTCGCGATCGTCGCGGGTGGTGGTGCCGTGATCGTCATGGGTGGTGCCGTTTCGGCCGGTGTTCCGGGCCCGGTCGGTGTTCCGGTCCCGTCCGGTGTTCCGGCGCCGTCCGGCGCTCTGGTCCCGTCCGGCCTTCCGGTCTCGGTCGGGAGCTCGGCCTCCGCACCCGTTTCCGGTCCGGTGTCGATCCGGTGGCGGAGTTCGTCCCGGGCCCGGTCGAGGACGTCGGCCCAGTGCCGGAACGCCGGGTCCTCCGTCAGGGACGCCCGCAGGCCGGGAAGGTCCGACCCGACCGCCCGGCGGGTGCGCTGGGCGAGGTCCGCCAGGTCGCTCAGCCGGTCGCGGTCGGCGGAACCCAGCAGGCGCCAGACGCTCAGCCAGTCGATCCGGTCGCGCCTGAGGCAACGGGCGGCCATGCCCTTCAGCTCGGACAGGAGGGCCGTCGTCTCCGGCGGGACGGTGCCCTCGCCGTGCGCGATGTCCCGCAGGACGCCGAGCGCGGCCTCGTAACGGGGAGCCATACGGGCGGAGACGGGCCGGCGGCCGAAGTCGCCGGCCGAGACGAGGCTCAACTGGCCCTCGTTCCTCGTCACCCAGCCGTCCAGCCGGGCGCCCGTGGCCGGGGTGGGTTCCCCGTGCCGCGGGACCAGGAGGACGGTGCGCTCCGTGGCGGGGGCGAGGACCTTCACCTTCAGGTGGGAACCCGGGCCCGGGCCGAGCACCCGCACCTTGACGGGTGTGCCCACCGGCAGGTCGTCGCCCGGGGAACCGCCTGCGGGCCCGGAGGCACCGGTGGCGGGATCTCCGGTCCTCCTCCCGTTCTCCGGCCGGGCCGCGACGGGCGTCAAGTACGCGTAGGCGGAGGCGGCATCGCCGTCCGTGCCGTCGGCCGGCGCCCCGAGTTCGGCGGGCAGCGGTGTCGTGTGGAGGACCGTCAGCGTCTGGGTGCTGCGGGTCAGGGCGACGTACAGCCGTCGTAGTCCGGCGGGACCCCGGTCGGCGATGGCCGTCGGCTCCAGGACCAGGACGTGGTCGAATTCCATGCCCTTGGCCTGGGCGGCGGGGAGCACGGACACGGTCCGCAGGGTCTCCTCCGTCATGCCGTCCACGAGATCGATGCGCCGGCGGACCTCCTCGAGCCAGTCCGAGTCGTCGGGGACGACGACGGCGATCGACCGTGGGGACCGGCCGTCATGGGTGTCCGCGAGCCGTGCCGCACGGGTCGCCGCGTCGTCCAGCAGTTCCCAGGGAGTCGTGGCGACGAGCCGTACCGCCTCGTCCCCGACCAGCCGTACGGCCGTCGGGTAGGGCAGGGAGGGGGCGACGGTCCGGGCCAGCGGCGCCACGAACTCCATGATCTCCGCGGGTACGCGGTAGCTGGTGTTCAGCTCGGCCACGCGCCAGTCCCCCCGGGCGGACAGGATTCCGCCCAGCTGCTTCCAACTGGTGTAGGAATGCGGCCCGGTGGCCTGGGCCAGATCGCCGAGCACGGTCATCGAGCCGGTCGGACACCGTCTGCGCAGGGATCTCGCCTGCATCGGGGTGAGGTCCTGCGCCTCGTCGACCACGATGTGGCGGTACCTGCGCGGACTCTCGCCCGCGATGAGGAACCGCAGTTCCTCCAGACACACCAAGTCGTCGATCGTCCACGGCTCTTCGGCGGCGCTCTCGGCCTTTTGCCTTTGCAGGAAGGCCTGTTCGCCCTGGTCGAGAATTCCGTTGGCGCACTCGCGCAGCCGGGTGGGGGAGTTGAGCAGACCGCGCAGTGCCTCCTCGGGGCTCAGCGCGGGCCAGACCCGGTCGACGAGGGTCGTGACCTGCCGGTTGCGCTCCAGGTCGCGGCGCACGGTCGCGTCCCTGCCGCGCTGCGGGGCGATCTC
This sequence comes from Streptomyces sp. NPDC021080, assembly GCF_044333225.1. Classification (NCBI taxonomy): domain Bacteria; kingdom Bacillati; phylum Actinomycetota; class Actinomycetes; order Kitasatosporales; family Streptomycetaceae; genus Streptomyces; species Streptomyces sp. NPDC021080. Next base: position 99,813 of record NZ_JBIRQM010000008.1, read on the forward strand.
CACGAGTCCGCCCAGCAGCCGGTCCACGAGCAGGGTGCGGAACCTGTCCCTGCGCGCCCGGTAGCCCTCGGTTCCCGCTCGGGCGTCCTGGAGGAGCGCGAGCACCTCCGAGCGGGGCAGCCGCAGGGACGTGCCGCCCACGACGACCACGAAGGCCGGTTCGTCCTGGGCGTGGGAGGGGGCGGAGACGACGGTGTCGAGGGCCTCGGGCCGGCACTCGCTCTCCACGCGCCGGCGCAGCACGGCCGCCATCCGTTCGTCGGACTTCACCAGCCGCGCCCCGGCGGAGTCCGTGCCCCGGACCTCCCCTTCCCAGAGGCGGGCCAGCTGTACGGCCGTGACGTTCCGGGTGCCGAGCGTGGGCAGCACGCGCCCCACGTACTCCAGGAACTGCTGGTGCGGTCCCACGACCAGGATGTCCTGCGCGCGGAAGTGGTCGTTGCCGACGAGCCAGGTCACCCGGTGCAGACCGACCGCGGACTTTCCGGTGCCGGGGCCGCCCTGGATGACGAGGATGTCCGCGGGGGAGCGGGTGACCAGTGCCATCTGGTCACGTCTGATCGTCTCGACGATGTCGCGCATCCGGCCGTTGCGGGACCGGCGCAGTTCGCGCAGGAGGAACTCGTCGACCGGCTGCTGCTTGTGGCGCCGTCTGCCGACGGCCTGCCGCGGCGACGGGACGGTGTGCGGCCGTGCGTGGCGGCCTCCGGCGGGCGGGTCGGTGGTGCCCTCCGCCTCCTGCGGGGACTTTCCGCCCCCGTGGGCGTCGGGGGTCCGCGGGTCAGCAGGTGCTTCAGGGCGGTCCGCGGCTTCGAGGGGAGCGGGCTCGTCCTCGAACGCGGGCGGCGAGGCGGCCCCCTGCTGCGCGGGGTCCGGCGAGCCGGCGTACGGTCCCGCGGCCGGGGTGATCTCGTCCAGGAAGTCCTCGACCTGGCGCCCCGCGCACCGTAACCGGCGTCTGAGGAGCACCTCGCCCGGTGTCTCCGGCAGGGCGTTGTGCCAGCTCACGGCGAGCGGGTTCGTCCAGGAGACCACGACCTGGTCGCGGGTCTCGGTGTCGAAGACATGGCGCCGTCCGACGTAGAACGTCTCCGGCTCGGCGTCGCCCTCCTCCTGTACGTCGACGCGGCTGATGACCAGGGCCTCGCCCCCGAGGCCGCCGTACTCCTCCGCCGCGCTCCGCGCCTTCTCGCGGACCGCGATGCCGTCCTTGCCGCTCGCGGAGGCCGCGGCCGCCGACGGCGACGTCATCTCCGCGAGCCGGGCCTCGTAGCAGTCGTAGGCGCGGTCGACGGCCTTCTGCTCGATGGCGATGACCGCGTCCCGTGGTGTCGTGCTCACGTGTGTCCCCTCCTGGCGACGCCCCTCGCGCCGCCGCGGGCCGGAGCCCGCCTCCCCTGTCCCAGAGGTAGCAGAGTTCGCCCGTCAGACCACGGTCAATCGCACAACAGCACCACAATCGCGCAGATTTCGGTCCGAACCGAACGCAGCTGATCCGAGGAGATCCCACCCGAGCCCCTCCGGAGACGGCCCGCCCCGGAACCCGCCCGGGCCCGCCGGCTCTCCTCGGGAGGCGCGTCTGTCGATGCGTCAGGGGCCGTGTCCGGTCGGACGGGGCCGTGCGTACACTGCGCGCAATCATCTGCGACCTGTCGGGGGGGGCTTCGACAGGTCCTTCCCTGAGGAATCCCATGCGCAAGTTGACTCTCGGCGCGGCGCTGGCAGGCGCCGCGGCCATGGCCGGTCTCCTCGCACCAGGTGCGCAGGCGACCGAGGTCGTCGGCAATGTCGATCTCGGCCACTTCAAGATCACCGGCGGGGGCGGGGCCGGCAACGACGTCGTTCTCGGCACCACCGATTCCAGGACGATCACCGTCCAACTGGAGGCGAGCGACAACTCGGGAATCACCGTCGCGGACTTCACGCTCTTCCACGGCTCGACCCTGGCCAAGGCCGACGCCGTCCTGAAGAGCACCGAGACGGCACCGGGCTGCAAGGCCTCCGGCACGAGTTCCGTGTGCACGAGGCACTTCACGATCAACCCCAGGCGCGACCTCCACAACTCGCTGGCGGGCACCTGGAAGGTGGCCGTCGACGTCCACGCCAAGGACGGGGACTACGTGAAGACGGAGGGATACACCACCTTCTTCATGCAGCGGTTCTCCAAGCTGACGGCCGACGCCGCTCCCGAGCCGGTCAAGAAGGGCAGTTCCCTCACCGTCACCGGCAAGCTCTCCCGGGCGAACTGGGACACCCACGACTACCGCGGTTACGCGGGCCAGCGCGGCTATCTGGAGTTCCGGACGCCGGGCACCGACTACTACCAGTCCCTCGGATACACCCCGTCGAGCACGACCGGGACGCTCAGCGCCAAGGTCACCGCGAGCTCGGACAGGTACTGGTGCTACGAGTTCCGCGCCACCATGACGACTCCCGGCGTCAAGGCCACCGGGGACTTCGTCGACGTCCGGTAGGCACCCGCCACCACCGGGCCGACGGTCCCCGCACGGAGCGGACGAGGGGCCCCGACACGGTGTCGGGGCCCCTCGTGACGTACGTACGTGATCAGCCGCACTGGCAGGGATTGCCCGACTGGCAGCCGCAGCCGCAGCCTGAGCCGCAGCCGCAGGCGCCGAACAAGGGGAGGCTCTTGATCTCCGCGGGCTGTTGGGTGTCGCGGTCCTGGGTCGGGTCGGGTGTGCTGGGGGATTCGGCCATGGGTCTCTCCTTCAGGCACGAAGGCGTCCGGCGCACACCGCGCCGCACGGCTCCTGTCGCCCATCTCATGCCCAGCCCGGCGGGCGCATCAACGGCGCACTGAGGCGTCCCATGCACCCGGGGCGCGCATCCCGCGCGGGGCGGGCCCGGGGCACGGCGCGCCGCCCCGCCCGACGACAGGCCCTAGGCGCCCTCGGCCCCCGTGACCGGCTGGATGTCCGCCTGGAGCTCGTCGGCGTGTTCGCCGGTGACCAGGTAGACGACACGCTTGGCGACCGAGACGGCGTGGTCGGCGAAGCGCTCGTAGTAGCGGCCGAGCAGGGTGACGTCGACGGCGGTCTCGATGCCGTGCTTCCACTTGTCGTCCAGCAGGTGCTGGAAGAGCGTGCGGTGCAGCAGGTCCATCTCGTCGTCGTCCTGCTCCAGCTGCATCGCCAGGTCGACGTCCTTGGTGATGATGACCTCGGCCGCCTTGGCCATCAGGCGCTGCGCGAGCTGGCCCATCTCCAGGATCGTGGCGTGCAGGTCGTGCGGGATCGCACGGTCCGGGAAACGCAGCCGGGCCAGCTTGGCCACGTGCTGGGCCAGGTCGCCGGACCGCTCCAGGTCGGCCGACATGCGGAGCGAGGTCACGACGATACGGAGGTCCGTCGCCACCGGCTGCTGGCGGGCCAGCAGGGCTATCGCGCGGGCCTCCAGCTCGTGCTGGAGGTCGTCGACCTTCTGGTCCGCGGCGATCACGCTCTCGGCCAGCTTCAGGTCGGAGTCGAGTATGGCCGTCGTGGCGCGCCCGATCGCCGACCCGACGAGCCGGGCCATCTCGACCAGGCCGTCGCCGATCGAGTCAAGTTCCTCGTGATACGCGTCACGCATGTGGTCGTCCCTCTCGTACGTCAGCTTCCGGGGTCCGGGGTCCGGGACCTGGCTGTTCCGGCGGCCGGGCCGGCCACCGGAGGGACCCTTGAACCCCACGCTCCCACGTTCGGGCCCGTACGCGTCCGTTTCCGGCATCTCAAGTGAATCAGTACTGGCTCCTGGGTGAACTCTGGGCGACGAGTGTTCGAGCTCGCACGCGGATGGCTGTGGCCAGGAGCTACGCCATGCCTAACCTGGGTGCATGGACGTGAACGCGGCGGTCGCCGCAGCGGCAGCGATCGCCGGAGTGCTCACCGGTGTCATCGCCATGCTGGCGTTCCGCTGGAGCGAGCGCGACCAGAAACGCCCGACCCGCACTTCCCTGCACACGGACGCCGTGCTTCCGCCCGGCGTCGACACCGTGCTCTCCGTGCTCAGGTCGTCCGCGGTCGTGCTCGACGAAGCGGACGCCGTGGTCAAGGCCAGCTCGGCGGCGTACGCCCTCGGGCTGGTGCGCGGCGGCAAGCTGGCCGTCGAACCGATGCTCCACATGGCGCGTGACACCCGTCGTGACGGGGAGATACGCCAGGTGGAGCTGGACCTGCCGAGAAGGGGCACGGGACGGGGGGAGGCCCTCGCCGTCTCGGCCAGAGTCGCTCCCCTCGGATCCAGGCTCGTCCTCCTTCTCGTGGAGGACCTGACGGAGGCGCGCCGCATCGAAGCGGTGCGCCGGGACTTCGTCGCGAACGTGAGCCACGAGCTGAAGACCCCCGTCGGAGCGCTCTCCCTGCTCTCCGAGGCCGTCATGGACGCCTCGGACGACCCGGAGGCGGTCGAGCGCTTCGCCGGACGCATGCAGATAGAGGCCACCCGGCTCACCAACCTCGTCCAGGAGCTCATCGACCTGTCGAGGGTGCAGAACGACGACCCCCTCGAGGACGCCGAGCCGGTCCGGGTCGACGAGCTGGTGGCCGAGGCGATCGACCGCTGCCGCCACCAGGCCGGCGCGAAACAGATCACCATGGCCGCCGGCGGCACCGCCGACCTGAGCCTGTGGGGGAACCGGGGCCAGCTCGCCGCGGCCCTCGGCAACCTCGTCGAGAACGCCGTCAACTACTCACCCGCCCGCACCCGCGTCGGCATAGCCGCCCGCCGGGTGACCGCGCCCGGCGGGGAACACATCGAGATCGCCGTGACCGACCAGGGCATCGGCATCTCGGACAAGGACAAGGAGCGCATCTTCGAGCGCTTCTACCGTGTCGATCCCGCCCGCTCCCGCGCCACCGGCGGTACGGGCCTCGGGCTGGCGATCGTCAAGCACGTGGCCGCCTCGCACGGCGGGGAGGTCACGGTGTGGAGCTCCGAGGGTCAGGGCTCCACGTTCACCCTGCGGCTGCCGGAGGCGAGTGCGGCCCGCGAGCGCGTCACCGATCACCACATGCCCGGACTCGACGAAGAGGACGAGACCGGGCAGCCCGACGGGACGACCACCGTCACATCCCCGTACGAACCGCTTCCTGCCCCGGAGGTCCTTCCGTGACCCGTGTGCTCGTCGTCGAGGACGAGGAGTCGTTCTCCGACGCCCTGTCGTACATGCTTCGCAAGGAGGGCTTCGAGGTCGCCATCGCGACCACCGGGCCCGACGGACTGGACGAGTTCGAGCGCAACGGCGCCGACCTCGTCCTCCTCGACCTGATGCTGCCGGGGCTGCCCGGCACCGAGGTCTGCCGTCAGCTGCGCGGCCGCTCCAACGTTCCGGTGATCATGGTCACCGCCAAGGACAGCGAGATCGACAAGGTGGTCGGCCTCGAAATAGGAGCCGACGACTACGTCACCAAGCCCTTCTCCTCCCGGGAGCTGGTCGCCCGCATCCGGGCCGTCCTGCGCCGCCGCGGGGAGCCGGAGGAGGTCGCCCCGGCCGCCCTGGAGGCCGGTCCCGTCCGGATGGACGTCGACCGTCACGTCGTCACCGTCTCCGGCGGCAAGGTCGACCTGCCGCTGAAGGAGTTCGACCTCCTGGAGATGCTGCTGCGCAACGCGGGCCGCGTGCTGACCCGGATGCAGCTCATCGACCGGGTCTGGGGCGCCGACTACGTCGGTGACACCAAGACCCTCGACGTCCACGTCAAGCGCCTGCGCGCGAAGATCGAGCCGGATCCGGGCGCGCCCCGCTACCTGGTGACGGTCCGCGGTCTCGGCTACAAGTTCGAGCCGTAGACCGGCCCCGCGGACGAGCGGTACGACAGCGCGGTACGCCGAAGGGCGGGACCCCCGGAGAGGGGTCCCGCCCTTCGGCGTCATGACGAGGACCGTCGCGCGGACCGTTGTGCGCGCGTGCGGCCGCGTGGAGCCGGTCGCGCGCCGGGCCGGGCGGACGGGAACCGTCGGGCGCAGGCCCTAGCGCGCGTTCGGCGTCACTGTCCGGCGGAGGCCGACGCGGTGGCCGTCGCGCTCGACGACTCGGTCGTGCTGGGCTGGCCCGACGCGGACTCCGGCGCGGACGGGGAGCCCGTGGCCGACTCGGACGGCGAGGTGGCCGGGGCCGAGGAGGTGGCCGGGGCCGAGGGGATGTCGCTCGGGCCCCACTTGGAGAAGTAGCTCTCGGCCGGGACGACGTAGGAGCCCAGGCTCACGTCACCGGTCTCGCTGAAGGAGAAGGTGACCTTGTGGACGCTGCCGTTCAGGAGCGTCTGGGAGGGGTTGGCCAGCGCCGCGGAGGCGTTGCCCTTGCCACCGAGGACGATCGAGCCGCCGGCCGGGACGGTCAGCTTGCTCTTGCCGTCGGCGGCCGTGATCTGGGCGGCACCCTCGCCCTCGACGTTGACCGAGTCCAGGGTCTGCGCGGTGGTGCCGTTGTTGAACAGCGTCGCGGAGATCACCGCCGGACCGGTGGTCTTCACATCGGGCTGGGTGATGACGAGCGCGTTCTGGACCTTGATGACGCCGACGGAGGTGGCCGCGTTGTCCGGCTTGACCTCCAGCGTCTGGGCGTCGCTGCCGGCACCGCACGCGGCGAGCGAGGCGATCGAGAACGCGATGACGGCGGCGGCGAGAGTGCCGCGTCGAAGGCTGCTGCTCACGGCGGCGGCAACTCCTTGAACGTGGGCGAAGCAGGACGACCTCTGTGTAAAGCCGCCCTAAGGGTCTGTCAGCGGCCTTAGGTTACCGATCCGTTCCCGCGCGACCGCACCCGACCCTCCCCAAGCCGCCGACTTTGCCCGTCCGGGGGGAAAGAGGGGGCGGAACAGGGGGTGGGACAGGGGTGTCGGAGGGGGCTGAACGAGGGTCCCGGACGAGGTGTCGAACGGGAGTGCGGGACGGGGGGCGTGGGACGGGGCGTGGGACGGGGGTGTCGAAACAAGGGGTGCGCCGGGCCGGCGGGCCGGGCCGGCGGGCCGGGTCGGCGGGCCGGCGGGTCGGTCCGGCGCACCCGGCGGGTGGGGCATGCGCCCGCGGGCTCCGTTGCGCCGGGTGTGCGCCCCGCCGGCCGCCCTCCGCCCCGGTGTCGCCTCCGCTACTTTGATCGCGCTCCCGTCCGTCATTCGCATAAGTTCCACGGACTGTTCCCCGGACTTCGGCTTGCGCATTTCGTGGAATGAATGCCCGGCCCTCCCGGAAATGGATCACGGGTCATCGAGGACTGATCAGTGGCCGATCATCGAACTCCTTGATCAATTCCGGATTCGTCTCGTACTCGGCTCCGTCCATCGAACGGAGTAGCGGAAGTCGCGCTCCTGGAGCAGGACAAAACGGGATGTTCAGACCCTGGCGGCGGGCTCCGGGTGTGTGTAACGTACGCGTTTCACTCCGCATGGACAGCCGCTCCGACCTGCGAATACCCTCTTCCGCTCGCCCCTCGCAGCACGTTCCTGTTGCGGTTGTCAAGCCCCGAGATATGCCCTGACCTGCGAAAACGCCATTCAGAAGACGCCGTTTCCGTGTTACTCTGGATAGCCACGGAAGGGGTACCTGTCACATGACGTTCAAGGTTGGCGACACCGTGGTCTATCCCCATCACGGGGCCGCGCTGATCGAGGCCATCGAAACTCGCCAGATCAAAGGCGTGGACAAGACCTACTTGGTGCTGAAGGTCGCCCAGGGTGACCTGACGGTACGTGTGCCAGCGGACAATGCGGAGTTCGTCGGCGTGCGTGATGTGGTCGGTCAGGACGGGCTGGACCGGGTCTTCGAGGTGCTGCGCGCGCCGTACGCCGAGGAGCCCACGAACTGGTCGCGTCGCTACAAGGCAAATCTGGAGAAGCTCGCCTCCGGCGACGTCATCAAGGTCGCGGAAGTCGTGCGTGACCTGTGGCGTCGTGAGCGCGAGCGCGGACTCTCCGCAGGTGAGAAGCGCATGCTCGCCAAGGCGCGTCAGATCCTGGTGAGCGAGCTCGCGCTCGCGGAGAACACCAACGAGGACAAGGCCGAGGCCCTGCTCGACGAGGTCCTCGCGTCCTGACGCCGGCTCAGTCGCCGAGACGCCGGTCGTCTTGACGCACACCCAAGCCCGCGCAGCAGCGCAATGAAATGCCGCGGTGCCCGATGACGCAATTACCATATTGCTGTCGCCGGGCGCTGCGGCATGTTCGTACCCGCACCCATTCGGTAAACCGGGCGTTCACCCGGCATCGGCTTTCCCGAGGTATACCGGCGTATCCGATACTCGGGATGTCGACCCGGGCAGTCGACTTGACCGGATGTCACGGAAGGGTCCGGTCAAGGCGTCGCGCCCGGTGCTCCCCCGGCTCTCCGAGCAGGGGGTACCCCCAGGCCATACCCATCCCGGTCGAGCACACAAACCTGACAGGAACCGATGTCTGACGTTTCGCTCCCTTCGCCGCCGGAGGCCCGCACCGCCGCCGTGATCCCGGCCGCCGGACGAGGTGTGCGCCTCGGTCCGGGCGCCCCCAAGGCGCTCCGCGCGCTGAACGGCACGCCCATGCTCATCCACGCGGTCCGCGCGATGGCCGCCTCCCGGGCCGTCTCCCTGGTCGTCGTCGTGGCTCCGCCGGACGGCACCGCCGAGGTCAAGACGCTGCTCGACGCGCACGCGCTGCCCGAGCGCACCGACTTCGTCGTCGTCCCGGGCGGTGACAGCCGCCAGGAGTCCGTGAAGTACGGCCTCGACGCGCTGCCCCCCGGCTTCGACATCGTCCTGGTCCACGACGCGGCCCGGCCGCTCGTGCCCGTCGACACCGTGGACGCCGTCATCGAGGCCGTCCGGGACGGCGCACCCGCCGTCGTGCCGGCGGTGCCGCTCGCCGACACCGTCAAGGAGGTCGAGCCCGCGGCCGTCGCCGGGGAGAGCGAGCCGGTCGTGGCCACGCCCGAGCGGGCACGACTGCGTGCGGTGCAGACGCCCCAGGGATTCGACCGCGCGACGCTGCTGCGGGCCCACGAGACCGTGACCGAGGACGTGACCGACGACGCGAGCATGGTCGAGCGGCTGGGCGTGCAGGTCGTGGTCGTGCCGGGCCACGAGGAGGCGTTCAAGGTGACACGCCCGCTGGACCTGGTGCTGGCGGAGGCGGTTCTCGCACGGCGGAGGCTCAACGATGGGTTCTGAGACACCGGAGCGGGCGGCCGGACAGGGACGGGCGCCGGGGCAGGCGCAGGCGCAGGCGCAGGGTCCGGTCCAGGGCCTGGTGCTCCCGCTGGTCGGGATCGGCACCGACATCCACGCCTTCGAGGAAGGCCGGGAGCTGTGGTGCGCCGGCCTGAAGTGGGAGGGCGAGGGGCCCGGACTCGCGGGGCACTCCGACGCCGACGTCGTCGCGCACGCCGCGTGCAACGCGCTCTTCTCGGCGGCGGGCCTCGGTGACCTCGGGGCGCACTTCGGCACCGGGCGCCCGGAGTGGTCCGGGGCGCCGGGGGTCGTGCTGCTGACGGAGGCGGCGCGGATCGTGCGTGAGGCCGGTTTCGTCGTCGGCAATGTCGCGGTCCAGGTCGTCGGGCCCCGCCCGAAGATCGGCAAGCGGCGGGACGAGGCCCAGAAGATCCTGTCGGACGCGGTGGGCGCGCCGGTGTCGGTGTCGGGCGCCACGACGGACGGACTCGGGTTCCCGGGCCGTGACGAGGGGCTGATGGCGGTCGCCACGGCACTGGTCGTCCGGGCGGGCTGAGCGAACCGGCGGGCCCGCACCGCCGTTCGGGCCCGCCGGGAGCCGCTCGCGCGCCGGCCGGCACGGCTTCCGAGCCGTCGAGCGCGTCGTTCGTGCCGGCCGGGGCCGCCTTCGAGCCGCCGGGAGTGTCTTTCGGGGCGGCCGGAACCGCCATCCGGGTCATCCGGGTGCTTCGGGGTTGCCGGGGAAGTCCCCCGATGCTCCCTCGCACATCCCCCGACTCCCCCGTATGTCACGAATACATGGCCTTGCCGGGGGAAGGGGCGTGGGGCACTGCCCTGCGCCCACTACCCTGGAGTGGTGACTATTCGCCTGTACGACACCAGCGCCCGGCAGATCCGTGACTTCGCCCCGCTCGTGCCGGGTTGTGTCTCGATCTACCTGTGTGGCGCGACCGTGCAGGCCGCACCGCACATCGGGCACATCCGCTCGGGCCTCAACTTCGACATCATGCGCCGCTGGTTCGCGTACCGCGGCTACGACGTGACGTTCGTCAGGAACGTCACGGACATCGACGACAAGATCATCGCCAAGTCGGCCACCGAGGGCCGTCCCTGGTGGTCCATCGGCTACGAGAACGAGCGTGCCTTCAACGACGGTTACGACGCGCTCGGCTGCCTGCCGCCCACGTACGAGCCCCGGGCCACCGGTCATGTCCCCGAGATGATCGAGATGATGCGCGGGCTCATCGAGCGCGGCCACGCGTACGCGGCCGACGGGAACGTCTACTTCGACGTGCGGTCGTTCGAGGGCTATCTCCAGCTCTCCAACCAGGAGCTCGACAACCTGCTCCAGCCGTCCGGCGAGGGCGAGACCGGCAAGCGCGACCCGCGTGACTTCGCCATGTGGAAGGCCGTGAAGCCGGGCGAGCCGAGCTGGGAGACGCCCTGGGGCCGCGGCCGTCCGGGCTGGCACCTGGAGTGCTCGGCCATGGCCCACAAGTACCTGGGCACCGCCTTCGACGTCCACGGCGGCGGGATCGACCTGATCTTCCCGCACCACGAGAACGAGATCGCCCAGGCCAAGGCGTTCGGGGACGAGTTCGCGAAGTACTGGGTGCACAACGCCTGGGTCACGCTCAAGGGCGACAAGATGTCCAAGTCCCTCGGGAACTCGGTCCTCGTCTCGACGATGATCAAGGAGTGGCGCCCCATCGTGCTGCGCTACTACCTCGGCACCCCGCACTACCGCTCCATGATCGAGTACAGCAAGGAGGCCCTGCGCGACGCCGAGTCGGCGTTCGCGCGCATCGAGGGCTTCGTGCAGCGGGTGGTCGAGAAGGCGGGGGGCGTCGTCGAGCCCGCCGCCGAGGTGCCGCCCGCGTTCGCCGAGGCGATGGACGACGACCTGGGCGTCCCCCAGGCGCTGGCCATCGTGCACACGACGGTCCGCCAGGGGAACTCCGCCCTGGCCGCCGACGACAAGGAAGCCGCCGTGGCGCGCCTCGCCGAGGTGCGGGCCATGCTCGGCGTCCTCGGACTCGACCCGCTCGACCCGCAGTGGGCCGAGGACGGCGACCGCGGCGACGATCTGCACGGTGTCGTCGACACCCTCGTCCACATGGTCCTCGACCAGCGCGAGGCCGCCCGCGCCCGCAAGGACTGGGCCGCCGCGGACGCCATCCGCGACCAGCTCAACCAGTCCGGCCTGGTCGTCGAGGACGGCCCGCAGGGGCCGCGCTGGACGCTCGGACCGCGCTGAGCGCCCGCTCCGGCGGGCCCGGCCGACCCCGGTCGGCCTTGATCGATTGTGCCGCCCGGACCTCCGGGCGGCACACTTCATATACGTACGCACGCACGTCTCACACAGACAGGTAGGTCATGGCTGCTAACAACCGCCGCATGTCCGGCAAGAAGGGCGCGCAGGTCGGCAGTGGCGGCCAGCGGCGCCGGGGCCTGGAGGGCAAGGGCCCGACCCCGCCCGCCGAGATGCGCAAGGGCCACAAGAAGAACCGCATCGCGGGCGCCAAGGCGAAGCAGGCCGTCCGCCGCCCCGCGCCCCGCGGCCGTGGCGGCAAGGGCACGTCCGAGATGGTCGTCGGCCGCAACCCCGTCGTCGAGGCGCTGCGCGAGGGCGTCCCCGCGACGACGCTGTACGTCCAGCAGTTCATCGACAACGACGAGCGGGTCCGCGAGGCGCTCCAGCTCGTCGCCGAGCGCGGCGGCATCCACCTGATGGAGGCCCCGCGTCCCGAGCTGGACCGCATGACCAACGGGCTCAACCACCAGGGCCTCGTCCTCCAGGTCCCGCCGTACGAGTACGCGCACCCCGAGGACCTCGCCGCCGCCGCGTACGACGAGGGCCAGGACCCGCTGATCGTCGCCCTCGACGGCGTGACCGACCCGCGCAACCTCGGCGCGGTCGTCCGTTCGGCCTCCGCCTTCGGCGGCCACGGCGTCGTCGTGCCCGAGCGGCGCGCGGCCGGCATGACCGCCGGTGCCTGGAAGACGTCGGCCGGTGCCGCCGCCCGTACGCCCGTCGCGCGCGCCGCCAACCTGACGCGCGCCCTGGAGGCGTACAAGAAGGCCGGTCTCGTGGTGGTCGGTCTGGCCGCCGACGGTGAGACCGAGGTCGGTGAACTGGAGGCCCTGGGCGGCCCCGTCGTCATCGTCGTCGGCAGTGAGGGCAAGGGCCTGTCCCGACTCGTCGGCGAGACCTGCGACTTCCGGGTGCGGATCCCGATGCCCGGTGGCGCGGAGTCGCTGAACGCCGGTGTGGCGGCGGGAGTTGTGCTGTACGAGGCCGCGCGCCGCCGCGCCTGAACGGACGTGCGGGCGGTCACCCTCGTGGTGTGATCGGGCTGTTCGGGACGATCTTGACGCGGTCCGGACAGTTCGGCGTGGTCAAAGCAGTGTCCTAACCACACGTCACTCGGTTAGATGAGTGTGGACACCAGAACACCCCGCACACCCACGGGGGACCGCTCGTCGGGATTCGACGACGTTCCCGCGCTGAGCATGGTGAAGGTGCCGAGCGATCCGGCGCAGGTCATCGTCAACCATGCGAGCTTCCGCGTCCAGTTGGCGGGTGCGTCACGGGGCCCGTCCCCGCGCATCGCGCGGCACTCGGGCTCTCCCGGCACCGGCGCGCCGGGCCGAGCGGGCGGGGCCGGTCCGGCCGGCGGGGCTCGCCGCCGTGCGCCCGTCGTCTGGAGCGGGAAGTCCGCGCCGGACGACACCGGCGCCCACCGCCTGCTCCAGGCCGTACGGAGCGCGGGCGTGCCCCACGGCTCCACCGGGCCCACGCCCGACGCCGGTTCGACCCAGGTCATCCCGCGGATCGGCGCACAGGGCGGCTACGCGGGCGACCTGACCGTCGACACGGTCGAGACGCCCCTCGTCGGCAGCCGGCGCACCCCCCTCGGCGACGAGCAGCGGCTGCTGCCCCGGATGCGCGGCGTGGGCAGTGCCTACGACGAACCGCGGTACGGCCGGTCGTCGTACGGCGAGCCGCCCTACGGCGAACACGCTTACCCGGACGCCGACTTCGGGGACGACGACGGCTACGAGGACGACCGCCTCGACACGGCGGAGGGCGCCGCCCCCGCCCGGCGGCGCGGCTCGGACTCGGTCCGGCACGCCTATCACCCCGGTCGCCGCATGAACCTCGGCGTCGTGCTGCTTCCGCTGCGCGTCTTCCTCGGCTTCATCTCCGCCTACGCCGGCATGGGCAAGCTCTGCGACCCGGTCTACTTCGACGGCGGCAAGCGCGGCTCCATGGTGAAGTGGCTCAACACACTGCACCCGTGGGAAGTCGCCGAGCCGCTGCGGCAGTTCGCGCTCCAGCACCCCGTCGGCTCCGGACTCGTCATCGCCTTCTTCCAGGTCATCGTCGGCGTTCTGACCGTGCTCGGGCTGTGGCAGCGGGTGGCGGCCGTCGTCGGCGCGATGCTGTCGGCGGCGCTCATCGTCACCGTCAGCTGGAAGACGGTGCCCGTGTACGACGCGCCCGACATCATCTACCTCGCCGCCTGGTCCCCGCTGATCATCGCGGGTGCCCCGGTCTACTCCGCCGACGGACGGCTCTCCAGCGAGGCCTGGCGGACGCTCGGTCCGCGCGCCGACATCTGGGACCTGCGCTCTCGCGTGCTGCGGCGCGGCGCGCTGCTGGCGGCCGTCGTCGTGGGTCTGACCCTGCTCGTCGGTTCGCTCCTCGGCGGTGCGGTCCGCGACTCCAGCCGGATCGTCGTCCCCGGTCCCGGCGAGGCCCCGCGCAACGAACTGCCCGGCTCCCCGCTTCCGCGGACGCCCGGTGAGCGGCACCGGAAGGCCACCCCCTCGTCCTCCGTCCCGCCCACCCACAGCAGTTCCGCGACCCCGTCGCAGCCGGCGGACACACCGGGCGCGACGCAGGAGACCGACCCGTCCGGCAGCGGGCAGCAGCCCAGCCAGACCCAGGGCGGCGGCCAGGCCCCGCCCCAGCAGTCCTCGCCGGTCGGCCGGACCCCGAGCACCGGCGCGGGTCCCTCCAGCAGCGGCGGTACGGCGACGGGCGGCAGCGGCGGCGGCGCCGCGGGAACCGGCGGTACGGGCACCGGGAGCGGCACCTCGACCGGCGGGAGTTCGTCCACCGGCCAGCCGGGCCTGGTGGGCGGCCTGCTGGGCTGAGGTCCACCGCCGTCCCGGGCGGGCACGACGACGGAAGGGCCCCGCACACCGTGTGCGGGGCCCTTCCGTCGTGCCGTGTGCGCGGAGCCCTGCCCGCTCCTGGCGCCGGGGCGGCTTCCCTCGGCCTGTACGGGTCCTCGCAGGGCCGTGAAGGCGGTCTCCGGTGTCTTGGGCGGCCGTCTCTAGCGGCCCAGGGCCGCGAGTTCCTTCGCCGCCTCCGTGAGGTCCTTGGCCGTGTCGATGGCGCGCCAGTACGCGCCCTGCGGGATCGGGAAGCCGGACAGCCGGCGCTCGCGGGCCAGGCGCGGGAACGTGGTGCGCTCGTGGTCACCGCGCTCGGGGAGCATGTCGGTGAACTCGGGCGAGAAGACGTACACGCCCGCGTTGATCTCGAACGTGGACGGCGGGGCCTCGATGAAGTCCGTGATGTGACCGAAGCCGTCCGTCTTGACGGCGCCCCACGGGATGCGGGGGCGGGCCAGCGCGAGCGTGGCGACGGCGTCGCGCTCGGTGTGGAAGTCCGCCATGTCGCGCAGCGAGAAACGGGTCCAGATGTCACCGTTGGTCGCGTACCAGGGCAGGTCGGGGCGCGGCAGGTGCGCGGCGGCGTACTTGAGGCCGCCGCCGCGGCCGAGGGGCTCCGTCTCGACGACCGTCGTGACGGAGAGCGGGAGGTCGGCCGAGTCCAGCCACTTCTGCAGGACGTCGGCGAGATGACCGCAGGAGACGACGACGTCGGTCACGCCCTCTTCGGCGAGCCAGGTCAGCTGGTGGCCGATGATCGGTGTCCCGGTGCCGGGGATCTCGACCATCGGCTTGGGCCGGTCGTCGGTGTAGGGACGCAGCCGGGAGCCCTGGCCGCCGGCCAGGACGACGGCTTGAACGGGGCGCGACGCGGCGTTCGGATCGGTCATGTCCGAACTGTACGTGGCGCCCCGCACGCGGTTTCCCGCGGCAACGGTTCCTTAATGAGCTGTTACCGGGCGGACCGGAAGCGGTGATCTCAGAGATGGGTCGCTGCGACCCCCGAGGCGAACGCCGTGTCGCAGACCGGCCGGGCGAAGGACTGGGCGCGCGTCGGTCCGTACGCGCGGACCGCGGCGCGGCCCAGGGAGCGGGCGATGGAGACGCAGTGCTTCGCGAGCGACGGGCGGCCGTTCACCGCCTGCTGGAGGTGGGTGAGGGCCACGCCCGGGTTCTTCTCCTGTAGTTCCAGGAGCAGTTTGTCGCGCAGGACGTCCTGCGGGGCGCGGGAGACGGCTCGCGTCGAGACCTCCTCGGAGGACGCGGTGAGCACCGAGCTCGAGGGATTCCCCGACCAGTTGACTTGGGTGACCGCGAGAGTCCCGGAGAGCACCAGGACGACAGGCAGAACGAGGGCGAGGGTGCGGCCGATCTGGCGGGCGGGGCCACGGCCACGCCGGGTCCGCTGGTTAGTGGTGGAGTGCTTCACGCGAGTGAGGGTAGCGCGGGGTGATGATTTGGCGACATTTAGTCACCGGTTCGAGGGACGGGGAAACTGGCTTTTCTGGGTAGTGGGTTGACGCGCGGGGGTCGTGCGGGAGTTGCGCGGGGTCGAAATGCCCGGTCTGCCGGGGTATTTGTCGACAACGAAGAGGGCCCCGCGGCCGGCCGCGGGGCCCTCTTCGTCAACATGGGTGAATTCAACCCTTACGGGGTGTGCGCTTCCGCCCGGATGACGCGGACGTCAGTCGGACAGGCGCTCGCCCGTCGAGGTGGAGAACACGTGGATCTCGCCCGGGCGCGGGACGACGTGCAGCGTGGCGCCCTTGTCCGGGACGGAGCGGCCGCTGACGCGGACGACGAGGTCCTTGTGCTCGTCGCCGACCTTGGCGGAGCCGTAGACGTAGCCGTCGGCGCCGAGCTCCTCGACGACGTTCACGGAGACGGCCAGACCGGCCGGGGCGTCCTCGGTGTCCTTGGAGAGCGACTTGGCGGCCTCGCCGTTGTGCTCGACGACGTCGAAGTGCTCGGGGCGGACGCCGACGGTGACCGTGCGGTCGCCCTTGTCGGCGGCGGCCTTGAGGGCCTCGCGGTTGACCGGGACGACGCTGTTGCCGAACTTCACGCCGCCGTCGGTGATCGGGACCTCGACCAGGTTCATGGCCGGGGAGCCGATGAAGCCGGCGACGAAGAGGTTGGCCGGGCGGTCGTACATGTTGCGCGGCGAGTCGACCTGCTGGAGCAGCCCGTCCTTGAGCACGGCCACGCGGTCGCCCATGGTCATGGCCTCGACCTGGTCGTGGGTGACGTACACCGTGGTGATGCCGAGGCGGCGCTGCAGCGAGGCGATCTGCGTGCGGGTGGAGACGCGGAGCTTGGCGTCGAGGTTCGACAGCGGCTCGTCCATGAGGAAGACCTGGGGCTCGCGCACGATGGCGCGGCCCATGGCGACACGCTGGCGCTGACCGCCGGAGAGGGCCTTCGGCTTGCGGCCGAGGTACTCGGTGAGGTCGAGGATCTTCGCCGCGTCCTCGACCTTCTGGCGGATCTCGGCCTTGTTGACGCCGGCGATCTTGAGCGCGAAGCCCATGTTGTCGGCGACGGTCATGTGCGGGTACAGCGCGTAGTTCTGGAACACCATCGCGATGTCCCGGTCCTTGGGCGGCAGGTGCGTGACGTCGCGGTCGCCGATGCGGATCGCGCCGCCGTTGACGTCCTCGAGCCCCGCGAGCATGCGGAGCGAGGTGGACTTGCCGCAACCGGAGGGACCGACGAGGACGAGGAACTCGCCGTCCGCGATGTCGATCTCGAGAGCGTCGACGGCGGGCTTCTCGGAACCCGGGTAGATCCGGGTCGCCTTGTCGAACGAGACAGTGGCCATGGTGATGGGCCCCCTTCACCGGCAGGAACGTGCCGGACGATCCGTTGTAAAGGTGGTGATCCACTATGGAAACGCCCATAGTGGTGTAGTCCATGTGAGTGAACTGGGTCAGGACGCTACCTGGCGTTCATGTGTTCTGTCAGCACCCCGGGGCCGGTGAAGTTCGCGGAAACTCCCGGCGGGCCTCCGCTGTGACGCGGGTACACTGCACGGGCACGCACGCCCCGGCGCGCGGCAGGCCTCCTTAGCTCAGATGGCCAGAGCAACGCACTTGTAATGCGTAGGTCGTCGGTTCGAATCCGACAGGGGGCTCAGCGGAAAGCCCAGCTCGGACGGTGTCTGAGCTGGGCTTTTGTGTTCAGTCGCGTGACGGCGGCGATGCCGGAGGGGGCGGGTGCGGTCGGGGTGCGTCCGCCGTGGCGTCAGCAGGTCGCGCTGCTGGAGATCCTCACGCCGTCGATGACGATGCCGGGGCTCATCACGGTGGTCGTGTTCGGCCCGACGCAGAGCGTGCCCGCGTTGCTGCGCAGGTAGGCCACGTCGTCGTTGCGGGTGTTGAGGACGATGTAGGCGTCGCGGGACGTGACGTCCTGGAACCCGCTGGTGACGACCTGGAACTTGGCGGCGGGGTGACCGGCCGTGACGGCGGCCCGGTTCACGTAGAAGCAGACGTACGGGTACACGCAGCCGTGCTGGACCGGCTCCGCGTTCGCGGCCGGGGCGCCGGCCATGGACGCGGCCGCGACCGCACCGGCGACGACGGCGAGGTTCGCCGCTTTGCGGATGATGGAGTTCAACAGTCCCCCAGGGATTCGATTCGGTTCGGGCTCATCGGCGAGCGATGCTCGACCGAGGGGACAGCGCACGCCGTGCCGGGCACAGGTCAGGGTGTCGGAGGTGTTCGCCGTCTTCCGCGGCGACAAGTCCGCGCACGGTAGGTTCTCATGCGGTCGTACATGCGATCGACCGTCATGAGGCGTACTGCTGGGGATGATTGGAGCACCGCAGGTGAAGGGCGCCTTCTGCTGACGGGGCGTCGGTTCGCGGCCACGGCATCCGGCCCGGGGTGCGCGCCGCCGACCGGCCGGCCGGCGGATGGGCGAGACCGGATGGCTCGTGGCGCGCAGGTCGTCTGTTCGAATCCGGCAGGGGCTCCGGCGAAGGCCGGGCGCACGGCCCGTGACCCGGTCCTTTCGCTTCCCCGACCGGCTTTTGGTCCGCACCGTCTGCTCGTCCGGCTCGAGATGCCCCAAGGAGGGCGCACGGGGCGCGGTCACCAGCGAGTTCGGCGTCGAGGACCCGTACCGCGTCCGCGGGCCTCAGCCGCGTCCGCCGAGGGACTCCAGCGCCTCGTCCGTCAGCCGGTACACCGTCCACTCGTCCTGCGGGCGCGCACCGAGCGACTCGTAGAAGTCGATCGCCGGCCGGTTCCAGTTCAGGACGGACCACTCCAGACGCTGGTAACCGCGCTCGGCGCAGATCCGTGCCAGCTCCGTGAGCAGTGCCTTGCCGTGGCCGCCGCCGCGCGCCGAGGGGCGTACGTACAGGTCCTCCATGTAGATGCCGTGGACACCGCGCCAGGTCGAGAACGTCAGGAACCACAGGGTGAAGCCGACGGGCTCGCCCGTGGTGTCGTCCTGCGCGATGTGCGCGTACGCGGCGGGGTTCTCCCCGAACAGCGCCTCACGCAGCTGCTCCGGTGTCGCCCTCACCTCGTCCAAGGACTTCTCGTAATCGGCGAGTTCGCGTATGAGGGCGTGGATGACGGGGACGTCGTCGGGGGTCGCGGTGCGGATCATGTGCCGAGGCTAACGCCGCGGCCGTCCCCGCCCCGGTGCTTCTCGCGGCGCGGTCCGGCCGGCGCTTCGGCGGAATCCGGTCGCGACGCGGGCGGCTCGTCCGGAATGTCGATCACATACGGGACACTACCGGCATGGGTGAAGCAGGCCATGCGCGGTGAGCGGTTTTTCCACAGGGTGTGGATGTATGTGCGCGGAGCGCCGGGCACCTACATCTGGCTGACGATTCTCTTCATCACCACCGTGGCCCTGCACCACATGTCTCCGGATTTCGAAGAGGACTTCCTGCGGCAGCGCTCGACGAACATCCACGAGCTGTCGAACAACCCGGTGCGGGTGCTGTTCGCGAGCGCGATGTGGATCGACGGCGGGCACTGGATTCCGTACGCCGTCCTGTACACCGTCTTCCAGGCGCCGGCCGAGCACTGGCTGGGAACCGCCCGCTGGCTCGCCGTCAACGCGACCGCGCATGTCCTGTCGACGCTGGTCAGCGAGGGTGCGCTGCTCTGGGCGATCGAGCACGGCGTGGCACCGCACTCCGCGGTCGACACCCTGGACGTCGGGGTGAGCTACGCCCTGGCGGGAGTGGTCGGTGTGCTCACCTACCGGATCGCGACGCCCTGGCGCTATCTGTATCTGGTGGCCGTCCTGGCGGTGTACGGAATTCCCTTCGTCACCGCCCGCACGTTCACCGATCTCGGGCATTTCACCTCCGTTCTCCTCGGCCTGGGCTGTTATCCGTTGACCAGAGGGCGCGGAAAAGCGTGGAATCCGAAGGAGACAGCCGACACTCCCCGGAGTTAACGTCCCGCCATGAGCAGCTCGGCGAGCAAGGTCGTGAACGGTGGCATCTCCTTCTGGTACGCGGACGACGGCCTCCCCGCGCCCCGGGAGCCGCTGCCCGGCGACGCGAGTGCCGACGTGGTCGTGGTCGGCGGCGGCTACACGGGCCTGTGGACCGCGTACTACCTGAAGAAGGCGGCCCCCTCCCTGCGCGTCACCGTCCTGGAGCAGAAGTTCTGCGGCTACGGAGCCTCGGGGCGCAACGGCGGCTGGCTCTACAACGGCATCGCGGGCCGCGACCGGTACGCGGAGCTGCACGGCAAGGAGGCGGCCGTACGGCTCCAGCAGGCCATGAACGACACCGTGGACGAGGTCGTCCGGGTGGCCGCCGACGAGGGCATCGAGGCCGACATCCACCAGGGCGGCGTCCTGGAGGTGGCGTACACGCCCGCCCAGCTCGCGCGGCTCAAGGCCTTCCACGAGCACGAGCTGTCGTTCGGCGAGAAGGACCGCGAGCTGTACGGCGCGAAGGAGACCGCCGAACGGATCCGGGTCGCGGACGCGGTGGGCTCGACCTGGACCCCGCACGGGGCCCGGCTGCACCCGGTGAAACTGGTCAAGGGCCTCGCCGCCGCCGTCGAGGCGCTCGGCGTCACCGTCCACGAACAGACGCCGGTGACCGAGATCCGCCCCCGCCAGGCGGTGACCCCGTACGGCACCGTCCGCGCGCCCTACATCCTGCGCTGCACCGAGGGCTTCACCGCGAACCTCAAGGGCCAGAAGCGGACCTGGCTGCCGATGAACTCCTCCATGATCGCGACGGAGCCGCTGACGGACGCCCAGTGGGCGGAGATCGGCTGGGAGGGCCGCGAGACGCTCGGCGACATGGCGCACGCCTACATGTACGCCCAGCGCACCGCCGACGGCCGCATCGCGCTCGGCGGCCGCGGAGTCCCGTACCGCTTCGGCTCGCGGACCGACAACGACGGCCGCACCCAGCAGTCCACCGTCGACGCCCTGTACGAGATCCTCGTCCGCCTCTTCCCGTCGCTGACCGGCGTCCGGGTCTCCCACGCCTGGTCGGGCGTCCTCGGGGTCCCGCGCGACTGGTGCGCCACCGTCACCCTGGACCGCTCGACCGGTCTCGGCTGGGCCGGCGGCTATGTCGGCTCCGGCGTGGCCACCACCAACCTCGCCGCCCGCACCCTGCGCGACCTCGTCCGGCAGGACTCCGGCCAGGCGGGCGCGACCGGGCTGACCGAGCTGCCCTGGGTCGGCCACAAGGTCCGCAAGTGGGAACCGGAGCCCTTCCGCTGGATCGGCGTCCACGGCATGTACGCGACCTACCGCACGGCCGACCGCCGCGAACTGACCACCCACAGCCCGGACTCGTCCCGGCTGGCCCGGATCGCGGACCGGGTGGCGGGGCGCCACTGAACCGGAGCCGGGGGAGAGACGCCGCCGGCGGTCGCAGGGCCCGGTGGCCCGGCGGTCAGGCCACCGACTCCGGGACCGTCGCGTCCGACGGCGTGCGCCTGGGGGCCTTGGCCGTGACCATGAGTCCCGCGACCAGGCCGGCCAGCAGCAGGATGCCGGTGGCCCACCAGATGGCCACGGTGTAGCCGTGGACGACGCCCTCCTGGACGACCAGCGCCTTCTGGGCGGGATTGCGCAGATGGGCGGCGATGTACGCCGTGCTGGTGGTGGTGGCGATGGTGTTCAGCAGGGCCACCCCGATCGAACCGCCCACCTGCTGCGAGGTGTTGACCGTCGCGGACGTCACGCCCGCGTCCTGCGGGGCGACCCCGGCGGTCGCGGTGGCGAAGACCGGCATGAAGGTCAGGCCCATGCCGAGACCCATCAGGAGCAGACCCGGCAGCAGTTGGCCGGTGTAGTCGGAGTCGACGGTGAGCTGAGTGAAGATCACCATGCCGCCGGCGGCGAGGACCGTGCCCGGGACCATCAGCGTGCGCGGTGCCACACGGGGCAGCAGCCGCGCGGAGATCTGCGTCGAACCGATGATGATCGCGACGGTCAGCGGCAGGAACGCGAGACCGGTCTTCACCGGCGAGTACCCGAGGACGACCTGCAGGTAGTAGGTCATGAACAGGAACATGCCGAACAGGGCGACGACGGCGAGCCCCATCGTCAGGAAGCAGCCGGCGCGATTGCGGTCCTTGACGATGTGCAGCGGCAGCAGCGGGCTCGGTGCCCTGTTCTGCCACCACACGAACACGGCCAGCAGCGCGGCCCCGCCCAGGATGAGGCTCAGCACCAGCGGGTCCGACCAGCCGCGGGAGTCCGCCTCGCTGACCCCGTAGACGATCGCCACCAGTCCGCCGCAGCCCAGCACCGCGCCGGGCACGTCGAGCCGGACGTTCCTGTGGCCCGGCCGGTCGCGCAGCAGCCCGAACGCGCCGAAGACCGCGATGACCGCGATGGGGATGTTGACGTACAGGCACCAGCGCCAGTTCAGGTACTCCGTCAGCAGGCCGCCCACGATGAAGCCGATCGCCGCGCCCGAGCCGGCCAGCGCCCCGTAGATGCCGAAGGCCTTGCCGCGCTCCTTCGGATCGGTGAAGGTCGTGGTCAGCAGGGACAGCGCCGAGGGCGCGAGCAGGGCGGCGAAGGTGCCCTGGAGGGCGCGGGCGCCGAACAGCATGCCGGACGTGGTGGCCGCGCCGCCGATCCCCGACGCGACGGCGAAGCCGATCAGGCCGATGACGAAGGTGCGTTTGCGCCCGACGAGGTCGGCGATGCGGCCCCCGAGCAGCAGCAGGCCGCCGAAGGCCAGCGTGTAGGCCGTGATGACCCACTGCCGGTTGCCGTCGGACATGCCGAGATCGTGCTGGGCGGACGGGAGCGCGATGTTCACGATCGTCGCGTCCAGCACGACCATCAGCTGGGCGAGCGCGATGACGACCAGTGCCCACCAGCGATGCGGGTCGGGACCCACGGGCGCCTCGGGTTCACCTGTCCGGGTGACACTCATTCGCTCAGAAGACCATGAAACGGAACGAGTCGCATCTTTGGGCGATTTCGCCCCCGGGGGCGCGTTCCGCCGGTTCGTGGTCATGGTTCCAGCACCACCTTTCCGATCGTGGCCCTGTTCTCCAGGTCCCGGTGCGCCGAGGCGGCCTCGGCGAGGGGGAAACGGGTCACGGCCGGGACGAGGCGACCGGCCGCCGCCTCGGACAGGGCCCGCAGCTCCAGGGTCCGCACGGGGTCGGGTCCGCCCGCCCTGCGCATCATCACGGGGCCGAGCACCTGCTCGGACACCCCGTCCACGAGGTACGGGGAACCGCCCCGCAGGCCCGCGCCCGACCAGCCGAAGACGAGGTGCCGGCCGCCGGGGCCGAGCAGCGCGACGGCCTCCCGGGCGACATCGCCGCCGACGCCGTCGAGCACGACGGTCGCCGCCCGGCCGCCGAGGTGCGCGCGTACCTTGTCCGGCCAGCCGGGATCGGTGTAGTCGACGGCCGGGTCGGCGCCGTTCGCGCGGGCCAGCGCCACCTTCTCCGGGCCGCCCGCCAGGCCCACCACGGTCGCGCCCGTGTGGCGCGCGTACTGCACGAGGAGCGTGCCGACACCGCCCGCGGCCGCGGGCACGACGACCACGGAGGAGGGGCCGAGCTCGGCGAACTGCACGATCCCCATGACCGTACGGCCCGTCCCGATCATCGCGACGGCCTGTGCGAAGTCGAGGTTCCCGGGGATGTCGTGGAGGCGCTCGACGTCCGTCACGGCCAGCTCGGCGTAGCCTCCGGGGGCGAAACCGAGGTGGGCGACGACGCGTCTGCCGAGCCAGAGCCCGGCGACGCCCTCACCGAGGGACTCGACGGTTCCGGCGACCTCGCGGCCGGGGACGGTCGGCAGGACGGGCCGGGGCGCCGGGCCGCCCGTCATGCCCTCGCGCAGGGCGGTGTCCAGGAGATGGACGCCCGCGGCGGCCACGGCGATGCGGACCTGTCCGGGCCCCGGCTCGGGGTCCTCGGTCCGCTCGTGGACAAGATTCCCGGCGGGACCGAAGGCGTGCAGACGGATCGCGTACATCGGGGACTCCTCAAGGTCGGTGAGTTCGGTGGGATCGGTGGGATCGACGAGGCGGAGACAGCGCCGGGGTCCCCGGGCCTCGGGCGGGCCGTGGGCCGCGTACGGTCCGTGGGCCCTGCGCACTCCGTGAGGCGTTCGGGGGCGTCGCGCACGGTCGGTGGAACATCCACTCTTCAACCTCAAGTTCGCTTGAGGTCAAGGTGCTCCCGGACGTGTGGGCCGGCGCCACGGCCGCCGTCGCGCAGACCTCGGAACGCCTTCCCGTACACAGGACGAGACGCGGGCCCGGAATGTGACATGCGGGGCGTTCTCGCAGGCGGGCGCCGGTTGTCGGTGGGGGCGGGCAGGATGGGGCCATGGCGAGGAGAGCGACGGGCGGGCACGGCGGGACGGGCGCGAAGGCGCCGGGGGCGGGACCGAAGGCGGCACGGCGGCCGGAGCTGCGGCTGCCCCCGCTGGAGCCGTACGACGGCGGGGAGCTGGAACCCGACGGCGACTATGACGGGCTGGAGTTCCGGGAGACGGACTTCGCCGGGCAGGACGGCGGGGGAGCCCGCTTCATGGACTGCGCGCTGACGGGCTGCGCGCTGGACGAGACCCGGCTGCACCACGCGCGCGTGCTGGACTCGGTCCTCACCGGCATCCGGGGCGTCGGCACCGATCTCGCCGAGGCGACCCTGCGCGATGTCGAGCTGGTCGACGCCCGTCTCGGCGGGGTGCAGCTGCACGGCTCCGTCCTGGAGCGGGTGGTCGTGCGCGGCGGGAAGATCGACTATCTGAATCTGCGCAAGGCGCGGCTCAAGGACGTCGTCTTCGAGGGCTGTGTCCTGGTCGAGCCGGACTTCGGGGGCGCCCGCCTGGAGCGGGTGGAGTTCGTGGACTGCGTCCTGAAGGGAGCGGACCTCACCGAGGCCACTCTCGTGGACGTGGACCTGCGCGCGGCGGCGGAGCTGGACATCGCGCGGGGCGTGGACCGGCTCGCGGGCGCGGTCATCAGTACGGCCCAGCTGCTCGACCTGGCGCCGGTGCTGGCGGCGGCGCTCGGGGTCAGGGTGGAGGGCTGAGACCTCCGGGCGGCTCCTGACGGCCCCGGCTCCCGACGGCCGGCACCCACGGACGCCGCGGACCGTCCGGGGCTAGGAGACGCGGGGGAAGCGGGCCTGGAGCGTCCAGATCGCCGGGTTCTCGGCGAGGTCCTCGTGCAGGTCGGTGAGGTCCGCGAGCAGGTCGTGCAGGAAGTCACGGGCCTCGCGGCGGAGCTCGGTGTGGGAGAAGGTCAGCGGCTCCTCGTCGCCCGGCATCCAGTCGGCCTCGATGTCCACCCAGCCGAAGCGGCGCTCGAAGAGCATGCGGTCGGTCGACTCGGTGAAGTCCAGCTCCGCCTGCTGGGGGCGGGAGGCCCGGCTGCCGAGCGGGTCGCGGTCGAGCTGCTCCACGATGTCGCACAGTGCCCACGCGAAGTCGAGCACCGGCACCCAGCCCCAGCCCGTGGACACCTCGTGGTCCGTCTTGGTGTCGGCGAGGTAGACGTCGCCGCAGAACAGGTCGTGCCGCAGGGCGTGGACGTCCGCGCGGCGGTAGTCGGTCTGCGGGGGGTCGGGGAAGCGGTTGGAGAGGGCGTAGCCGATGTCGAGCACGAGGTGATGGTGTCACGCCGGGGGGTGCCCGCTTCCCGGCCGGCCGCGGGAGGCGGTTCCCGGCCCTGCGGAGGGCACTGCGGAAGCGGCTTCCGGCCCTGCGGAGGGCACCACGGCGGCGGCTTCCGGCCGGACCCGTGGCACCGCGGCGGTGGTTTCCGGCCGTCCTCGTGGTGCCGGGACGGCGGTTTCCGGACGGACCGGGACCGCCGCGCTCCGCGAACGGGTGAGCGGGTGAGCGGCGGCCTAGGATCGCGGATGTGCCCCGATCTTCCGCCGCCGTCCCCTTTGCGCTGGCCCTCGCGCTGGTCGCCGGGCTCACCGCCTGCGGCGGGGACGACGTGCACGGAAAACCCGGCGCGGCCGGCGTCGGCGACCCGTACTTCCCGAAGATGGGCAACGGCGGGTACGACGTCACGCACTACGGACTCACCCTCTCCTACGACCCCGAGGACAAGCGGCTGACGGGGAAGGCCGAGATCACCGCGCGGGCCCTGCAGGACCTCAGCGCCTTCCACCTCGACCTGCTCGGGCTGCATGTCTCCGACGTCACCGTCGAGGGCCGCGACGCCGGTTGGAGCCGGGCGGGCCAGGAACTGACCGTGCGCCCGCACGACGACCTCGGCAAGGGGGAGACCTTCAGCGCGACGGTCCGCTACTCGGGCGTCCCCAGGACGATCACCGATGCGGACGGCTCCAAGGAGGGCTGGCTGCGCACGGCCGACGGCGCCCTGGGACTCGGGGAGCCCACGGGGTCGATGGCCTGGTTCCCCGGCGACCACCACCCCTTCGACAAGGCGTCGTACGACATCAGGATCACCGTCCCGAAGGGCCTCCAGGCGGTCTCCAACGGCGAACTGACGCGCGAGTCGACCAAGGACGGGCGCACGACGTACGCCTGGCACACCGCCGAACCCATGGCGAGCTATGTGGCGACGCTCGCGATCGGCCGGTACGACATCACCCGCTCGACGGCGAAGAACGGACTGCCGGTCTACGTGGCGGTGGACCCGACCCAGAAGCGGGCGAGCGAGAAGGTGCTGGGGCAGATCCCCGAGGTCGTGGACTGGGAGGAGTACAACTTCGGCCCGTACCCCTTCTCCTCCACCGGGGCGATCGTGGACCGCCCCGACGACGCGGGCTACGCCCTGGAGACCCAGACACGCCCCGTCTTCCCCGGCGCCACCGACACCAGGACCCTGGTCCACGAACTGGCCCACCAGTGGTTCGGCGACTCGGTCACCCCGAAGTCCTGGCGGGACATGTGGCTCAACGAGGGCTTCGCCACCTACGCGGAGTGGCTGTGGCAGGAGGACCACGGCGGCGACTCGGCCGAGAAGATCTTCGACTCCCTCTACAAGGGCGAGTACTACGAACCGGTCGACAGCAGCGAGGTCTGGGCCTTCCCGCCCGCCGACCCGCCCTCGGCCGCGCAGATCTCCGACCCGCCGGTCTACTACCGGGGGGCGATGGTCCTGCAGAAGATCCGCCAACTGGTCGGCGACGACACCTTCTACGACATCGTCCAGGGCTGGGCCGCCGCGCACCGCCACGCGAACGCGGACACGGCCGATTTCACGGCGTACGTCGAGAAGACCGCGCCGGACGAGGACTTCAGCGGGATCTGGAAGGACTGGCTGTACGGAAAGGGCAAGCCGGCCCACCCGTGAGCCGCGCACGAGAGGAGCCCCCGGCGAACCGGAGTCCGGGGGCTCTTCTCGTCATGCGTGTGCGCGGGACCGTCAGACGTTGACGCCGAAGTCCTGCGCGATGCCCACCAGGCCCGAGGCGTAACCCTGGCCGACCGCGCGGAACTTCCACTCCGCGCCGTTGCGGTAGAGCTCGCCGAAGACCATGGCGGTCTCGGTGGCCGCGTCCTCGGAGAGGTCGTAGCGGGCGATCTCGGTGCCGCCGGCCTGGTTCACGATGCGGATGTAGGCGTTGCGGACCTGGCCGAAGTTCTGCGAGCGGGTCTCCGCGTCGTAGATGGAGACCGGGAAGACGATCTTGTCGATGTCGGCGGGGAGGCCCGCCAGGTTGACGTTGATCGCCTCGTCGTCGCCGGCGCCCTCACCCGTGGTGTTGTCACCGGTGTGGACGATGGTGTTGTCCGGGGTCTGCTTGTTGTTGAAGAAGACGAAGTGGGCGTCCGAGTAGACCTTGCCCTGGGTGTTGACCGCGATGGCCGAGGCGTCGAGGTCGAAGTCGGTGCCCGTGGTGGTGCGGACATCCCAGCCGAGGCCCACGGTGACGGCGGTCAGGCCCGGAGCCTCCTTGGTGAGCGAGACGTTGCCACCCTTGGACAGGCTTACAGCCATTGTTGGGAGTCCCTTCCCTCGTGACGTACGGGCTTCGTACTGGGGACGAAGCTACCGTCACCCCTATGAACGCCAAGGGGGGTACCCGAGGTTCCGTCTGTCTTTACCATTTTTACCCGGACCCCCCGTCTTCGTCCTGACAGGCGCGGAAAAACGGGTGACGCGGACCGGCCGGGCAGGCGACCATGAACGCATGTCCGGTCCCTATGTCATCCGCGGCTCCGTCTCCCTGCCCGAGGCCGAGCTCATGTGGCGTTTCTCGCGCTCCGGCGGTCCGGGCGGGCAGCACGTGAACACCAGCGACTCGCAGGTCGAGCTCCGCTTCGACCTCGCGAACACCGAGGCGCTGCCGCCCGTGTGGAAGGAGCGCGCCCTCGCGAAGCTGGAGGGACGCCTCGTCGACGGGGTCGTCAGCGTGCGCTCCTCCGAGCACCGCTCCCAGTGGCGCAACCGCGAGACGGCGGCCGTGCGTCTCGCCTCCCTGCTCGCCGAGGCCACCGCGCCGCCGCCCAGGCCGCGCCGCGCCACCCGTATCCCCCGGGGCATCAACGAACGCCGGCTGCGCGAGAAGAAGGCCCGCTCCGAGACCAAGCGCGGACGCACGGGCCGCGACTGGGGCTGAGCGCCCCCTTTCGCCCGGCTGCCGGGCGGGCCCCGGCCCGCGGTCGCCCGCGGCGTGTCCACCCCCGCACGGCGTGCGGGGCCGGTCAGCCCAGCTGCCGGTAGCGGCCCTTGAAGTACGTCAGGGGTCCGCCGTCCGCGCTCGGTACCCGGGCGGTCAGGACGCGGCCGATGACGAGGGTGTGGTCGCCCGCGGGAATCCGCTGCTCGGTGCTGCACTCCAGGGTGGCCAGGGCGCCGCCCATCAGGAGCGCCCCGGACGCCTCGCCGCGGACGTACGGGATGTCCTCGAAGAGGAGCCGGTCGCTGATGCGGCCCTTCATGGAGAAGCGGCCGGCGATGTGGCGCTGGCTCTCCGCGAGCACGGACACGCCCCACAGCGGCTGTTCGTCGAGCAGGTCGTCCATCCGCGATCCCTCGCGCAGGCTGACCAGGACGAGCGGCGGGTCCAGGGAGACGGACATGAACGCGGTCGCGGTCATGCCGACGTCCTCGCCGCGCGGCCCGTCCGGGGCCAGCGCGGGCTCGTGCGCGGTCACCAGGACCACGCCCGCGGCCAGCCGGGTCATGGCGGCGCGGAACTCGTCGTTGCTCACCCCCTCAGCATGCACGGACGGGGTGACGGGAAGAGCCGGGGGAGTCGTGAGCACGCCGAAACGCTAGCCTCCGCACCCAGGACGCCACATCGGACCTCGGTCCTAACCGGGACCTAGGTCCGGGGGCGGAGAGGGAGGCCGTACCCTCGTCCGTACTCCCTCGGTGGACACGGGGAGTGCACAGGTTCTGCACAGTCGTCGAATAATGCATTCGGCAAACGCACACCGAAATGCAGAAACTCCATTCAATTGCTCAAGTTCTGCTGTGACTTGAGTCACAGGGGCCATATTTTGTTGACCCTGTGTACCGAGTGGGGAGCGCGCTGTGATTCAGTGGCGGAGGCGTTACGCGGGGAAGCTACCAAGCAGTACGGCGTGAAGGGGTTCGCGGGAGGCGCCGAGCAGTCAGCACGGAACCGAAAGCACCCAGTACGCCGAGAGAACCCTGGAGTTGCTGCGAGGTCTCGAGGGGAGGGCGAATGGAGACCGAGTCGGAGCCCTACGTCCGTCTTGCGACCCTGCGGCAGCTGCACCAGGTGATGGCGGACATGAACACCGCCCGCAGCCTGGCCGACACGCTGCAGACCGTCGCCGACGGCGTGGTCACCGGGCTCGGCTACGAGCTGGCCTGCGTCAACCTCGTGCGCCCCGACGGGGACCTCGTCGTCGCCGCTCTCGCCGGGAACCCGGCCGCCGAGGCCCTCATCACCGGCCGCGTCGGCTCCCGCACCTCCTGGGAGCGCCGGCTCACCATGGGCGAGGCCTGGGGCGACCTGCGGTTCATACCCCACACCGAGGGCTGGGTCCTGGACGAGGACGACGTGCCCCAGTGGTACACCGACGGTCCCGCGCCCCGCTTCGAGGACGAGTGGCACCCCTCCGACCGCCTCTTCGCCCCGATGTACACCCCGAACTCCGGCGGCGGCCACGGCGAGCTGATCGGCGTCCTGTCGGTGGACAAGCCGCGCAACGGCCGCAGGCCCGGCGCCTGGGGCCGCGAAGCCCTCCAGATGTACGCCTTCC
The DNA here is from genome assembly GCF_044333225.1 of Streptomyces sp. NPDC021080. Lineage (NCBI taxonomy): Bacteria > Bacillati > Actinomycetota > Actinomycetes > Kitasatosporales > Streptomycetaceae > Streptomyces > Streptomyces sp. NPDC021080. The sequence continues at coordinate 129,790 of NZ_JBIRQM010000008.1, forward strand.
AGGCCGCCATCGCGATCAGCAACGCGCGTCTACGTGCGAACATGCAGCGCGCCCTGGTCCGCCTGGAGCGGGAGCAGCAGGCCCTGCGCGCCAGCGAGGAGTCCTTCCGGCAGGCCTTCGAGTACGCCCCCTCCGGCATGGCGATCGCCGAGATGGGCGGCGACCAGCACGGCCGCATCCTGCGCACCAACGACGCCCTGTGCCGGCTGCTGGGCCGGCCCGCCTCCGCGATGCGCCGCTACTCCTTCTCCGACCTCGTGCACCCCGAGGACATCGGCACCCTGCTGCGGACCTCCGCCGAGGGCGGCCGGGCCGAGCTCAGGCTCGGGCGCCGCGACGGCACGTACGTCTGGGTCCATCTGCGCAACTCCGTCGTCGCGGACGCCGCCGACGGCCCCCGCTTCCTGCTCACCCACGTCGAGGACATAGAGGACCGCAAGCGCCGTGAGCTCCAGCTCGCGCACCGCGCCTCGCACGACGCGCTCACCGGCCTGCCCAACTCCGCCGAGCTGCGCTCCCGGCTCGGCGCCCGCCTCTGCCGACGCCCGCAGTCCCTGCCGCCGGGCGCGGTGGCCTCGCTGGACGCCGCGTACGGGCACACGGACCTCGTCGGCGAGTACGACGACAACGGCCACCCCGCCTACGACGGGAACGGGCACGGCTTCGACTTCCGGGCCGGTGCCGAGGCGTTCGAGGCCTTCGACCACCATGTCCACACCATCGCCCCGGAGGGCGAGACGGACGACGGCACCAAGGGGCTCGCGGTGCTCTTCTGCGACCTCGACGGCTTCAAGTCGATCAACGACCGGTTCGGGCACAACGCGGGTGACGAGGTTCTCATCGAGGTCGCCCGCCGCCTCACCCACGGGGTCCGGGACGGCGACACGGTGGCCCGGCTCGGCGGCGACGAGTTCGTCGTGCTCGCCGACGGCCTCGGCCGCGCGGACGCCCAGGACCTCGCCGTACGCCTGCGGAACGCGATCATCCCTCCCATCAGGGTCGACGGGCGGGCCGTCCGCGTGGGCGCCAGCTTCGGCATCGGGTGGGCCCACTGCGGAATGACGGCGGACGAGGTGTTGAAATCCGCTGACGAACGGATGTACGTCGAGAAACGGTCTCGTCCCAAACAGCACAGGCGTGCCGGATAAGTCACAGGTCGGTGCGTCGATGCGGTGAAGGCCCCCCGTCCGGCCCGGCGGGACCGGGTAGGCTCGCCATTCATTCGTGTACCGCATCAGAACCGCACCCGCTGAGGAGACCAAGGGATGACGCCCGGCAACAACGGCGCGAGCACGCCCGAGGAGGACGACCCGTTCGGCTATCTGTACGCCGACGGTCAGGCCAACGGAGCCACGCCGCCCTCTGGAGGCGGTGGCTACGGCTACCCGGGCTCGGTCAACCGGGTGCGGGCGGTCGGCGAGCGCAAGTACGGCCAGCAGACCGCTCAGGGCACCTACGGCCAGCAGGCCGCCCCCACCGCCCCGTACGGCCAGGTGCCGCAGCAGGGCGGCTACGGCCAGCCGAACGCCCACTACGGAGCCCCCGAGACCGTTCCCGGCGGCGCGCAGACGGTGCGGACGCCGATGGCCGGTGACGGCGGCGGACGCGGCCGTGGCCCGAACACCAAGGGTCTCCTCATCGGCGCGATCGCCGTGGTCGCCGCGGTCGTGATCGGCATCAGCATCGCCATGCTGGGCGGCGGGGACGACGACAAGGGCGGCAACCAGGCGGACCCGACCCCCTCGACCTCCCAGACGGCGTCCCCGACCGACTCGGAGACGAAGTCGGCGAACACGCCCGCGGAGCTCCCCAAGGTCGACGCGAAGGCGCTGAAGCTGGGTGACGGCGTGACGACGGCGTCCGACATCCAGGGTGCCAAGTCGGACGGCGGTGTCTACGTCACGGGGTTCAACCACGTCGGCGCGTCCGTCGTCTGGAGCGTCAGCGGCATCGAGAAGGCCGGCAAGTACTCGCTGAACGTCAACTACGGAGTCCCCGGCAAGGACGCCAACGCCACCCTCACGGTCAACGGCACAGCCCAGGACCGCCCCCTCAACCTGAAGAACTTCGCCCAGGCGGCGGAGGGCGATGCCGCGAAGGGCTGGACCAACACCTGGGCGGACATCACGCTCAACAAGGGCACCAACACGATTCAGATCTCCTGCGCGGACGGCAACCAGTGCGACGTGAACTTCGACCAGTTCTGGTTGGAGTCCGGGTGGAAGTAGTCCACGGCCGGTAGAACGGCGAAGAGGGGCGTCACGGCAGCGGTGCTGTCGTGACGCCCCTCTCGTCGTATCGGGCCGGACCGCCCGCTGCGCACGCACGGCCGCGGACCGCCGCCGTGGCTACGCCGCCGGCGCCTCGCTCGTCACCGCCACCTGGCCCGCGAGCGCCTCGTACGCCGAGCGGTCGAACTCGCCCGCGGCCGGGGCCAGTACGGTCGCCGCGGACAAGGCCGCGGCCCGTGCCAGCCGCTCCGGCCACGGCAGGTTCTCGACCAGCCCCGACAGCAGGCCCGCGACCGCCGAGTCGCCCGCGCCCGTCGGATTGCCGTGGACCCGGCGCGGCGGAGCGGCCCGCCAGCGGCCTGCCGCGTTCTCTGCGAGGAGTCCGTCAGCGCCCAGCGAGGCCACGACGGTGTGGGCGCCGCGCCGACGGGCCGAGCGGATGGCCTGCAGCGGCTCGTGGGAGCCGGTGAGTTCGGCCAGTTCCTCGGCGTTCGGCTTGACGATGTCGGGGCGGGCGGCGACTCCCCGGCGCAGCGGCTCGCCGCTGGTGTCCAGCAGCACGGGGACGGCCAACGCGCGTGCGGTGCGGACGAGTTGGGCGTAGGCGCCGACCGGGACGCCCGGGGGCAGGCTGCCGCACAGGGCCACCGCCGAGGCGGAGCGCAGCAGGTGCTCGTACCTCTCCTGGAAGGCCGACCACTCGGCGGGGGTTATCGCCGGTCCCGGTTCGTTGAGCTGGGTCGTGTCGCCGGTCGCCGTGTCGACCACGGCTATCGTGCGGCGCGTCGGACCCTCCACCGGCACGAGCGCGTCCACGACCCCGACTGTCTCGGCCAACTGGTCCCGCACGGTGCGGCCGGTCGCGCCGCCCGCGAACCCGGCGACCGTCACCTCGTGCCCGAGGGCGGCCAGCACCCGGGCCACGTTCAGGCCCTTGCCGCCCGGGCGTTCGCTCACCTCGCTCACCCGGTGGGTGCTGTGCGGCCGCAGCGCCCGTACGCGATAGGTGATGTCGAGAGCGGTGTTCAGCGTGACCGTGAGGATCACCTGGGACGACCTCCCCCGAAGAGTTCTGTGACGTGGGCGCCGGTCTCGGACGCCCGCCGGTGGTTCCGGAGGCTCGATCATGCCAAACGCGACGGCGGTCGGCCCAGTCCCCCCGGGCCAACCGCCGCAAGCAACAAAGGGGTGAATCACCCCAGTTGGGGATCGACCACCCATTCCCCGCCGCGCATGACGCCCTTGAGCGCGAAGTCGGCGTCGAGAACCACGAGGTCCGCGGCCTTGCCGGGTTCGAGGGAGCCCACCCGGTCGTAGCGGCCCAGCAGGCGGGCGGGGTTGGCCGAGATGGCCGCGACGACCTGCTCGACCGGCAGCCGGTCGACCGTGACGGCGCGCTGGAAGGCGCGGTCGAGGGTGAGGGTGGAGCCGGCGATCGAACCGCCCTCCACCAGGCGGGCGACACCGTCCGCGACCTCGACCTCCAGCGGGCCGAGCATGTAGCGGCCGTCGCCGAAGCCCGCCGCGTCCATCGCGTCGGTGATGAACGCGACCCGGTCCGGCCCCGCGTGATGGAACGCCAGCTCCAGCGAGGCGGGGTGCAGATGCGTGCCGTCGTTGATCAGCTCGACGGTGATCCGCTCGTCCTCGAGGAGGGCGGCGATGGGGCCCGGCGCGCGGTGCCCGAGCGCCGGCATCGCGTTGAACAGGTGCGTCGCCACGGTCGCGCCCGCGTCGATGGCCGCCTTCGTCTGCTCGTACGTCGCGTCGGTGTGCCCGATCGCGGCGATCACCCCGTGTTCGGCGAGCAGGCGTACGGAGTCGAGGCCGCCCGGCAGTTCGGGGGCGAGCGTGACCATGGCGGCCCGGCCGCGCGCCGCGTCGAGGAGCTTGCGGACGTCGGCCGGGTCCGGGTCGCGCAGCAGTTCCTCGGAGTGCGCGCCCTTGCGGCAGGGCGAGATGAACGGGCCCTCGAAGTGGATGCCCGCGATGTCGCCCTGCTCGGCCAGCTCGGAGAGCATTCCCGCGCGCTCGGCGAGGCCGTGCATGTCGCCGGTGACGGTCGAGGCGACCATGGTCGTGGTGCCGTGCAGCCGGTGGGTGTGGATGCCCCGCAGGACGTCCTCGGCCGTTCCCGAGGTGAAGGACGCGCCGCCGCCGCCGTGGTTGTGCAGGTCGACGAAGCCGGGGACCACCCAGTGGCCGGACAGGTCGGTCACGGGGGTGTCCGCGGGAACCGTCCCGAGGACACCGGCGGACCGCGTCTCGGGGGCACCCGCGCCGGTGATCACCGGACCGTCGACGATCACGCGGCCGTCGTGCACGATCCCGGTGGGCAGTACCACCCGGGCGCCGGCGAGAACCTTGCTAGGGGCCATCGGGTGGTTACCTCCGGGGAGTCGTAGAAGTGGTGTTCAGGAGGTCCCGGGCGAGGAGCCCGGCACCGAGGCATCCGGCGGTGTCCCCGAGGGCCGCGGGGACGATGGACGGCAGCTTCTGGAACGTGACACGCCGTTCGACCGCGGCCCGCAGGGGTGTGAACAAGGTTTCCCCGGCCTCGGCGAGCCCGCCACCGATGATCAGGGTGCGCGGGTCCAGGAGGGTGAGCGCGGTGACCAGGCCGTCGGCGAGCGCGTCGACGGCCTCCTGCCAGACGGCCCGTGCCCTCGGGTCGCCGGACTCGACGGCCTTGGCGCAGTCCGCCGCGTCCGCCCCGGGGTCGCCGCACGCCTCGGCCCAGGCCTGGCTGACGGCCGCCGCGGACGCGAACCGTTCCAGACAGCCGCGCTGCCCGCACGGACACGGGGACCCGCCGGGCCGTACGACGATGTGGCCGATCTCGCCCGCGAAGCCGTGCGCGCCCTCCTCGACGCCGCCGTTGATGCCGATGGCGCCCGCTATGCCGGTGCCCAGCGGGACGAACAGGAAGCGGTCCGCCCCCTGTCCGGCGCCGATCCGGCCCTCGGCGAGGCCGCCGGTGCGCACGTCGTGCCCGAGCGCCACGGGCACGCCGCCGAGCCGCTCGCCGAGCAGCCGACGCAGCGGGACGTCGCGCCAGCCGAGGTTGGCGGCGTAGACCGCGATGCCGCCCTGGGTGTCCACGATGCCGGGGACGGCGACGCCGGCGGCCAGCGCGCTCGTCCCGAAGTGCTCCTCGCCGTAGGCACGCAGCTCGGCGGCGAAGTCGAGGATGTCCTCGACGACGGCGTCGGGCCCGCGCTCACGGCCGGTCGCGCGGCGGGCCTGGTGCAGCAGCGCGGGGTGCCCGGGGGCCTCGGGCCGCGGCGCGTCGGGGCGGTCCGGGGAGGGCTCGGTGTCCACCCCGACGAGGGCGGCCTTCATCCCGGTGCCGCCCACATCGAGGGCGATGACGTGTCTCACGGGGGACAGTGTCGCCCTTTACCCCTGGAAAGGTCTAGTCCACTCACGGGATAGGCGACCTCGTGTTCCGCATTCCGGGACGGCGCCCCGGGCGCGGCGGCCTCCGTCCCGGCCCCGGCGCTTGTCGGTGCCGGGGACTACCGTGCTGTCCATGGAAGAACTGCCCGCGCGTGAACGGAGCATTCTCGCCCTGGAGCGCCGCGGTTTCCCCGGTCCCGGCGCCAAGGAGCGCGCCATCCGCGAACAGCTGGGCCTGGCCCCGGTCCGCTACTACCAGCTGCTCAACGCGCTGCTGAACGACCCGCGCGCCCTGGCGCACGACCCCGTCACGGTGAACAGGCTCCGCCGGGTGCGGGAGGCCCGCCGGGAGGAGCGCTGAACTCGTGGGCGAGGACGCCATCACGTGGCCGGTGCGGCCGGTGTGGTCGGGGGGCGGGTGCGAGTGGTGGGATCGAGGCATTCCTGGTCGTGGGGTGTTCGCCCGGCCATGAGTCGGGGGTGCGTCCGCGCTCACCCGGATAGGGTCGCCCCATGGGCAGCCACCCCGAATCCAAGGACTTCTTGCCGGCTCCGGTGACCCCCGCCGGACGCGACGCTCTGGAAGCGATCCTCACGCGCCCGGCCCGGACGGTCGTCGCACTCGACTTCGACGGAACCCTCGCCCCCATCGTCCCCGACCCCGACCGGGCCCGCGCGCACCCCGACGCGGTCCCCGCACTCGCCGCGCTCGCCCCCAAGGTCGCCTCCGTCGCCGTGGTCACCGGCCGCCCGGCCGGTGTGGCCGTGCGCCACGGCGGCTTCGCGGGCGTGCCCGGCCTCGAGCACCTGGTCGTCCTCGGCCACTACGGCGCCGAGCGCTGGGACGCGGTGAGCGGCACGGTCACCGCTCCCGCCCCGCACCCCGGGGTGGCCGCGGTCCGTGCCGAGCTGCCCGGCTTCCTCGACCGGATCGGCGCCTGGCAGGGCACCTGGATCGAGGAGAAGGGCCGGGCGGTCGCCGTGCACACGCGCCGCGCCGCCGACCCCCAGTCCGCCTTCGAGGCGCTCCGGGAGCCGCTGGGCGAACTCGCCGCCCGGCACGGTCTGATCGTCGAGCCGGGGCGCATGGTCCTGGAGCTGCGCCCGCCGGGCACGGACAAGGGCGTCGCCCTCATGGAGTACGTCCGGGAGAGCGGCGCCGAGGCCGTCCTGTACGCGGGGGACGACCTGGGTGATCTGCCCGCCTTCGCCGCCGTCGACAAGCTCCGCTCCGACGGGATTCCCGGGCTCCTGGTGTGCAGCGGCAGCTCCGAGGTCGCCGAACTCGCCGAACGCGCCGACCTGGTGGTCGACGGGCCCGCCGGAGTCGTCCGGCTCCTCGCCGCCCTGGCGGCCCGGCTCGCCTGACCCCGCGGCTGGTCACCCGGTCGGGCCGGGGCGGGGCAGGCTTGTTTCGCCCCCTCCGCCCCTGCCCTTCCCACCTCGGGGCTCCGCCCCGGACCCCGCTCCTCAAGCGCCGGAGGGGCTGGAGCCTCTGCTCAGGCCTCCAGCTCGCGCAGTTGGTCCAGGAACCACTGGGCCGGGGGCAGGGCGGTGGCCGCGGCGGCCAGTCGCTTGGTGCGTTCGGCCCGTTCGCCCGGCTGCATGCCGAGCGCCTCGTGCAGCGCCCGCGCCGTACCGGTGATGTCGTACGGGTTCACCGTGATCGCGTCCTCGCCCAGTTCCTCGTAGGCCCCGGCCTCTCGTGACAGGACCAGAGCGCAGCCCTCGTCGGAGACGACCGGGATCTCCTTGGCGACGAGGTTCATGCCGTCCCTGATGGGGTTGACGAGGGCGACGTCGGCCAGCCGGTAGGCGGCGAGCGAGCGCGCGAAGTCGTCCTTCACGTGCAGGACCACCGGGGTCCAGCCGGGCGTTCCGTAACCGGAGTTGATCTCGTCGGCGAGCCGCTGCACCTCGGCCGTGTAGTCCCGGTACACCGCGAGGTCCTGCCGCGACGGATAGGCGAACGCCACGTGGACCACCCGCTCGCGCCACTCGGGGTGGTCGTCGAGGAGCTGCCGGTACGCCAGCAGTCCCCGCACGATGTTCTTGGACAGCTCGGTCCGGTCGACGCGCACGATCGTCCTGCGGCCCGCGCCGATCTCCTCGCGCAGCGCGGTCATCCGCTCCCCGACGTCCGCGCGGTGCGAGCGCTCGCGCAGGAACTCGGCGTCCGCGCCGAGGCCGTGCACCCCGATGCGGGTCTCGCGCCCGCCCGCCCCGGGGTCGTCCAGGTGCCTGACCGCCAGGGGCGTCACCGAGGACCAGGACCCGGCCCAGCGCCAGGGGTCGGTCGTTTCCGCACAGCGCAGGAACGCCGTGGCCCACCGCCAGGTCAGGAAGGCCACCCGGTCGGCGCCGAGCATGCCCGCCATCAGCTCCGCGCGGATGTCGTCGGGGAGCATCCGGAAGTAGTCCTCGGGCGCCCACGGGGTGTGGGAGAAGTGACCGATGTGCAGGTCGGGGCGCAGTTCGCGGAGCATCCCGGGCACCAGGCACAGGTGGTAGTCCTGCACCAGCACCGTCGCGCCGTCGGCGGCCTCCTCGGCCAGTGCCTCGGCGAAGGCCCGGTTGTAGGTCCGGTACGACTCCCACTGACGCCGGAACTCCGCGTCGAAGACCGGCTCCAGCGGGGTCTGGTAGAGCATGTGGTGGACGAACCACAACACGGAGTTGGCGATGCCGTTGTAGGCGTCGGCGTGCGTGTCGGCGTCGATGGCCAGCATCCGTACGCCGTCCTCGTGGACTCCGCGCCGCACGGCCTCCCGGTCGCCGTCCCCGAGGGCGGAGCAGACCCAGAGGGCGCCCGCGTCCGGCCCGATCGCCGAGAGTCCCGAGACGAGGCCGCCGCCGCCGCGCCGGGCGTGCAGCGAACCGTCCTCCCGTACCTCGTAGGTGATCGGGCCGCGGTTGGACGCGACCAGAATCCGGCGGGCACCCCGCGTTGAAGCCATGCCTCGAAACCTAGCCCCGTGTCGAAACGCTCAAACGCGCTCTTCGGCCGTATGCGATCGTCGGCCGTCGGCGCCGGACTACGCGGCCTTGCGTGTCTGGTACTCGGAGATTTCGCTCATCGGCGGCCTTTCCTCGGTGTCCACCGAGTACGTGCGCGGCCGGAAACCGTCCCGGTCGCGTTCGAACTGGGTGAGGGAGGGGCGGATCAGATGGCCGCGCGCGAGCCGGAGTTGCGCGGTGCGGTAGATCGCGGCGGCCATGCGGCCGAGTGCCTGGCCGTCCTGGTGGCGGTGCTTGCGCACGCCGACGTCGACCTGGGCGAGGGCGTCCAGGCCCACCAGGTGCAGGGCGTCGACGAGCATGCCCAGCTCGACGCCGTAGCCGACGGGGAAGGGGAGCTGCTCGAGCAGCGAGCGGCGGGCCGCGTACTCGCCGCCGAGCGGCTGGACGAAGCCCGCGAGCTGCGGCCAGTGCATGTTCAGCAGGGGGCGGGCCATCAGCTCGGTGACCCGGCCGCCCTGTCCGCCGCCACCGGCCATCGGGCGGTCGTACATGGCCTTGACCAGGTCGACGCCGGGCTCGGTGAGCAGCGGGCCCACGATGCCGGAGACGAAGTCGGACGAGAACTCCTTGAGGTCCGCGTCGACGAAGCAGACGATGTCCCCGCTCGTCACGAGCAGCGACCGCCACAGCACCTCGCCCTTGCCGGGCACGGCCGGGATCCGTGGGAGGATGTCGTCGCGGTGCACGACACGCGCGCCGGCGGCGGCGGCGACCGCGGCGGTGCGGTCGCTCGAACCGGAGTCGACGACGACGATCTCGTCGACGAGGGGCACCTGCTGCATCAGGTCGTGGCGGATGATCGAGACGATCTCGCCGACCGTCTCCTCCTCGTTGAGCGCGGGCAGCACGACGCTGACCGTCGACCCGGTCACGCGTTTGGCTGCCATGAGCTTGTGGAGCGGGCGGTCGGTCACGGACCAGGAGCGTGTGCTCAGCCAGCTTTCGACTTCTCTCAGCACCGTCTGCGGCTCCTCACTGTCTGATCACACGCTCTCATCGGCGTGCCCGCTGCGGCCAGCGGCAGATCGATTGGCTCGTCTCGCGGTTCGGACGACTATCTCAACTGTCCAGGCCTTCGGTTACAGTCTTGAACAACGCGCATGACCATCGCATGTCCTGGATCGTCGGCGCGTATCGTGTTCAACAGTTCAACAATCAAATACCGCTCATCCAGAGGGGCAGAGGGATACGGCCCGATGAAGCCCCGGCAACCCTCCAGCCGGTCTCGTACCGATCGATGTCGATCGCGTCGCGAGGCTCCCGGCTAGGGAAGGTGCCAAATCCGTCTCACGGCGAAGTGCGCCGTGAGGAAGATGAGGAGAAAGGGCCTCGCCTCCATGGCTGCGCAGACAGTTGCAAGCACCACGAACTCCGCCGACTCGGTGGACCTCGGCCCGGCCGCGGCGCTTTCCTGCCGCGAGTGCGGACACCGCGTCCCGCTCGGCCCGGTCTTCGCCTGCGAGGAGTGTTTCGGCCCGCTCGAGATCGCCTACGACTTCTCGGCCTACGACGCCGAAGAACTCCGCAAGCGCATCGAAGCGGGACCCGCGAACATCTGGCGCTACGCGCCGCTGCTGCCCGTCCCCGCGGACGTGGCGGACAAGCCGAACATCAACCCCGGCTGGACCAAGCTCGTCCAGGCCGACAACCTGGCCCGCGAGCTGGGTGTCGACGCCGGAAAGCTCTTCGTCAAGGACGACTCCGGCAACCCGACGCACTCCTTCAAGGACCGCGTCGTCGCCCAGGCCCTCGAAGCGGCCCGCGCCTTCGGATTCACCACCCTCTCCTGCTCCTCCACCGGCAACCTCGCCGGAGCGGTGGGCGCCGCGGCGGCCCGCGCCGGTCTGCGTTCCTGCGTGTTCATCCCGCACGACCTGGAGCAGGGCAAGGTCGTCATGGCCGCGGTCTACGGCGGCGAGCTCGTCGGCATCGAGGGCAACTACGACGACGTGAACCGTTTCTGCTCCGAGCTGATCGGCGACCCGGCGGGCGAGGGCTGGGGCTTCGTCAACGTCAACCTGCGGCCGTACTACGCCGAGGGCTCCAAGACGCTGGCGTACGAGATCTGCGAGCAGCTCGGCTGGAAGCTGCCCGACCAGCTCGTCGTGCCGATCGCCTCCGGCTCCCAGCTCACGAAGATCGACAAGGGTCTGCAGGAGCTGATCAAGCTCGGGCTCGTCGAGGACAAGCCGTACAAGATCTTCGGCGCCCAGGCCGAGGGCTGCTCCCCGGTCTCCGTCGCCTACAAGGCCGGCCACGACGTCGTACGGCCGCAGAAGCCGGACACCATCGCCAAGTCGCTCGCGATCGGCAACCCGGCGGACGGACCGTACGTGCTGGACATCGCGCGGCGCACCGGCGGGGCCGTGGAGGACGTGAACGACGACCAGATCGTGGACGCGATCAAGCTGCTGGCCCGCACCGAGGGCATCTTCGCGGAGACCGCCGGCGGTGTGACCGTCGGCGTGACCCGCAAGCTGATCGAGAACGGTCTCCTCGACCCGACGCTGACCACCGTCGTGCTGAACACCGGCGACGGCCTCAAGACCCTGGACGCGGTGGCCTCCGACACCGGGCTGACCGCGACCATCCGCCCGAACCTCGACTCCTTCCGAGAGGCTGGCCTCGCATCATGAGCGTCAACGTCCGCATCCCCACCATCCTGCGCACCTACACCGGTGGCGCCGCCGAGGTGAAGGCCGAGGGCGCGACCCTCGCCGAGGTCATCGGTGACCTGGAGAAGAACCACACGGGCATCGCCGCGCGCGTCCTGGACGACCAGGGCAAGCTGCGCCGCTTCGTGAACGTGTACGTCAACGACGACGACGTGCGCTTCGAGCAGGGGCTGGAGACGGCGACCCCGGCAGGGTCCGGCGTCTCGATCATTCCGGCCGTCGCCGGAGGCTGATCGTTACCCTCGGTAATGCCGAACACAGTGCGTTCACAGAATTGCCCCCTCCGTGAGACAAACGGAGGGGGCAATTCTATTGGATTGAACGCGCTAGAGTTGGGGAAGTCGCTCCGATTTGGATGTTGGTTTCATGCCGGACGCATATGAGTGGCTGTTCGGCGGGCGACAAGAAGTAGCCAAAGTAGCTCACCTATTTGGGCATTTTATGGCAATTGCGGGGTCCGACTTGCCCTGGATCCGTGCGTATCCTCCGCATATCAATGATCGGCCATGCCCAGAATTCTCGTCCGATTGACCTGTTGCAGAGGGCAGTTGGACAGATACATTCAGCCGCGGTCGACGCGTTCCGGCGCACACCCCCAACCGTTTGGGGGGTGAGGTCTGACCCGGATCCGCGAAGTGTGGATCTGTGCAAGGGCCAGTAATAGGGGAGTTAGGCATGGCTCAGGGCACCGTCAAGTGGTTCAACGCGGAGAAGGGGTACGGCTTCATCGCGGTCGACGGTGGTGCGGACGTCTTCGTGCACTACAGCGCGATTCAGATGGACGGCTACCGCACCCTTGAAGAGGGTCAGCGAGTGGAGTTCGAGATCTCGCAGGGCCAGAAGGGTCCGCAGGCGGACATGGTCAAACTCGCCGTCTGATCCGGGCGCGAACGACCACCGACTCACTCACGCACGAGGGGCTCGCATCCCACCGGGGATGCGAGCCCCTCGTGCGTTCCGGGCCGGGCCTTGCCTCTTGTCGAGGGTCGCTCGGCGTGCCGGTTTTGCCGAGAGGCGCTTGCACTCGCAGGGGTCGAGTGCTAATCATTGCGTTAGCACTCTCCGAGTGAGAGTGACAGAACTTGGATCGGGCCGGCGAGGTCCACGGGCCTGTGGGGCAAGGAACCACAGGGTTCGAGGGCCGTCCGTCGCGGGCGCGGGCGCGATCCGGAGCAATCCACCCCGTCCGGGAGGACCACTTCACATGGCCAAGATCATCGCGTTCGACGAGGAGGCACGGCGCGGCCTCGAGCGCGGCATGAACCAGCTCGCGGACGCCGTCAAGGTGACGCTCGGCCCCAAGGGCCGCAACGTCGTCCTCGAGAAGAAGTGGGGCGCCCCCACGATCACCAACGATGGTGTCTCCATCGCCAAGGAGATCGAGCTCGAGGACCCGTACGAGAAGATCGGCGCCGAGCTGGTCAAGGAAGTCGCCAAGAAGACGGACGACGTCGCCGGTGACGGTACGACCACCGCGACCGTTCTCGCCCAGGCGCTCGTCCGCGAGGGTCTGCGCAACGTCGCCGCCGGCGCCAACCCGATGGCCCTCAAGCGCGGTATCGAGAAGGCCGTCGAGGCCGTCTCCGGTGCCCTGCTGGAGCAGGCGAAGGATGTCGAGACCAAGGAGCAGATCGCTTCGACGGCCTCCATCTCCGCCGCCGACACCCAGATCGGCGAGCTCATCGCCGAGGCGATGGACAAGGTCGGCAAGGAAGGCGTCATCACCGTCGAGGAGTCCCAGACCTTCGGTCTGGAGCTGGAGCTCACCGAGGGTATGCGCTTCGACAAGGGCTACATCTCGGCGTACTTCGCCACCGACATGGAGCGTATGGAGGCCGTCCTCGACGACCCGTACATCCTGATCGCGAACTCCAAGATCGCGAACGTGAAGGACCTGCTCCCGCTCCTGGAGAAGGTCATGCAGTCGGGCAAGCCGCTGCTGATCATCGCCGAGGACGTCGAGGGCGAGGCCCTGTCGACCCTGGTCGTCAACAAGATCCGTGGCACCTTCAAGTCCGTCGCCGTCAAGGCCCCGGGCTTCGGTGACCGCCGCAAGGCCATGCTCGGCGACATCGCCATCCTCACGGGCGGCGAGGTCATCTCCGAGGAGGTCGGCCTCAAGCTGGAGAACGCGGGTCTGGACCTGCTGGGCCGCGCCCGCAAGGTCGTCATCACCAAGGACGAGACCACGATCGTCGACGGCTCCGGCTCCGCCGACCAGGTCGCCGGCCGTGTGAACCAGATCCGTGCCGAGATCGAGAACTCGGACTCGGACTACGACCGCGAGAAGCTCCAGGAGCGTCTGGCGAAGCTGGCCGGCGGCGTGGCCGTCATCAAGGCCGGTGCCGCCACCGAGGTCGAGCTCAAGGAGCGCAAGCACCGCATCGAGGACGCCGTTCGCAACGCGAAGGCGGCCGTCGAGGAGGGCATCGTCGCCGGTGGTGGCGTGGCCCTGCTCCAGGCTTCCTCGGTCTTCGAGAAGCTCGAGCTCACGGGTGACGAGGCGACCGGCGCCAACGCCGTGCGCCTGGCCCTGGAGGCCCCGCTCAAGCAGATCGCCGTCAACGGTGGTCTCGAGGGTGGCGTCATCGTCGAGAAGGTGCGCAACCTGCCCGTCGGCCACGGCCTGAACGCCGCGACCGGTGAGTACGTCGACATGATCGCCGAAGGCATCATCGACCCGGCGAAGGTGACGCGCTCTGCCCTGCAGAACGCCGCCTCCATCGCCGCGCTGTTCCTCACCACCGAGGCCGTCATCGCCGACAAGCCGGAGAAGGCCTCGGCCCCGGCCGGCGGCGGCATGCCGGGCGGTGACATGGACTTCTGATCGACCCCGGTCGATCAACGTCCTGACGTTCCGAGGGCGGCACCTTCCCGAGAGGGAGGGTGCCGCCCTCGGGCGTTCTCCGGCCAGCCCCGGCCCGTCCCGGCGCCGCAGGGGAGTGCGGCGGGCCCCGGCCGGCGTGGCCCGGATCACAGGAGCCGGTGCGGGAACGGCGGAATGCGGGGCCCGGTACGACGGTTGAGGCTGAAGAGCAGTTGATGCACGTGCACATACCGCATGGAATCTCCTGCCTCGCAGACCGCTCGACGTCATACCGACCACCTCTTCGAGGAGCCCCCACGTGACCGCTGACGCCGCGTCCCGCGCAGCCGAGATCCTGTCCCGTCCCGTCTCCATCAACGGCCTGACCGTCCCGAACCGGATCGCCATGGCCCCGATGACCCGGATGTTCTCGCCGGGCGGTGTGCCGGGCGAGGACGTGGTCGGCTACTACTCCCGCCGCGCCGCCGCGGGCGTGGGCCTCATCGTGACCGAGGGCACGTACGTCGGCCACGACTCGGCCGGACAGAGCAACGAGGTGCCGCGCTTCCACGGCGAGGACCAGCTGGCCGGATGGGCGAAGGTCGCCGACGCGGTACATGCGGCGGGCGGCACGATCGTCCCGCAGCTGTGGCACATAGGCATGGTCCGCAAGGCGGGCGAGCCCCCGTTCGCGGACGCTCCGCCGGTCGGCCCCTCCGGCCTCTACAAGGAGGGCGCCGAGGTCACCGGCAGGAGCATGACCCGGCAGGACCTCGACGACGTCATCGAGGCCTTCGCCAAGGCCGCCGCGGACGCCGAGCGCATCGGCTTCGACGGTGTCGAACTGCACGGCGCCCACGGCTACCTGCTCGACCAGTTCCTGTGGTCCGGCACCAACCGGCGCGAGGACGCGTACGGCGGCGACCCGGTGGCCCGTACGAAGTTCGCGGCGGAGATCGTCGCCGCGGTGCGGGCGGCCGTCTCGCCCGAGTTCCCCGTCATCTTCCGCTACTCGCAGTGGAAGCAGCAGGCCTACGACGCCCGGATCGCCGAGACCCCGGAGGAGCTGGAGGCGATCCTCGCCCCGCTCGCCGCGGCCGGAGTGGACTCCTTCCACGCCTCCACGCGCCGCTACTGGGTGCCCGAGTTCGACGGCTCCGACCTCAACCTCGCCGGCTGGACGAAGAAGCTGACGGGCAAGCCCACCATCACCGTCGGCTCGGTCGGCCTGGACGGCGACTTCATCAAGGCGTTCGTCGGCGAGGGCTCCCCGGTCAAGGGCATCGACGACCTCCTCGACCGCATGGAGCGCGACGAGTTCGACCTCGTCGCCGTCGGCCGCGCGCTGCTCCAGGACCCGGAGTGGGCGGCAAAGGTCCTGGCCGGACGCTACGACGAGCTGGCTCCGTACGACGCGGCGGCGCTGGGCACGCTCAGCTGACCGCTTTGACTTCCTGGTGACAGGGAGAACGGGGGAGGGAGGGCGCCCGCGGTGACACGGGCGCCCTCCCTTTTTTGCGCTCTCCCCGGTCAGCCGGTGGTGCCGAGGTGCCCGACGAAGGCCCCCCAGGCGGCGGCGCCGAATCCGATCACGGGCCCGGGGTTCTTGGAGTCCCGGACGGGAACGAGGTGGCCTTCGCGGCCTTCGCCGAGGGCGACTTCCAGGCAGTCGCCGCCGTCGCCTGCGCTGTAGGTCGACTTGCGCCAGGTGCGCGAACTCGGCTCGCGATCAGTGGTGTTGGTCTCCATGCTCGTAAGCATGGGCCACCGACTCGATCAGAGCCAGGGAAGCCTGTGGCGAAAGCGCCGCCGCCTGCAGGAGGCTGAACGTCAGGCCGTGGCGAGCCACCGTTGCCGGATCGTCCACCAGCTTGCCCATGTCGATGCCTTCGATGAAGCAGAGCGGGGGAGCGTCCGCGAATTCCATCAGCTTCAGGGAGCCGCCCATCGCGGCATGGGCGCCGGCGGCGAACGGCAGGACCTGCATGATGATCCGGCAGCGGTGTACAAGGTCGGCCGTGTGGCGGAGGGCCGCTGCCATGGCTGCCGCCCCGCCGACTGGTCGGCGGATTGCTGCCTCGTCCAGAACCACCCACAACAACGGGGTTGTTGGATCGGCCAGGAGACGGGCGCGTTCCATACGGGTGGCCACCAACTCCTCGATGTCCGCGTCGGAGGCCATCGGCCGGTAGGTACGGAACAGGGCAGCGGCGTACGCCGGAGTCTGCAGCAGGCCCGGGATGAGCAGCGGAAGGTAGTGCCTGATCGCCGTGGCAGCCGCCTCCAGCTCCGCCGCCTCCACGAAGTGGTCCGGGTACTTCGACCTGGCCAGGGCCCTGTAGTTGCGCTCGAAGAAGCCCTTCGTGCCGAGGATCTCGTCTATCTGGACGGCGTATTCGAGCTGCAGGCGCCGCGTGCCCGACTCCAGCTGGCCGATGAAGGAACCGCTGACGAAGAGGGGTTCGCCCAGTTCGGACTGGCTGAGGCCGGCTCTCTCGCGGGCGTGCCGCAGCTCGGCGCCGATCATCGCGCGGGGGGAGGAGGCCGGGTCGAGGGCCTTGGGGTTGGGCATGGCGACTTCCCGTCCAACAGGCTGGGTTGTTGGAGCGCAGACTCTGGCCAGGGTACGGATCTGCCGATCACTCTGGGTGGTGAACAGGAATACTCAGCGTGGAGGGATCGGTGAGATGGAGATGGCGTCGGGCGAGGAGTACGCGATCGACGTGCGGGACGGGCGGCTCGGTCAGGTGATGGGGCGCGAGGGCGGCCTCGTACAGCTGCGGCCGCCGGGCGGGGGCGTCGAGTGGGACTGTCCGCCCGAGGCCCTCGGGGAGGCGCCGCCGGGTGAGGTGCTGCGGGCCCGGGTGCGGCGGATCAACGCGGAGGGGCGCCTGCCGTGACCGTCCCCGGGGCCCGTCCGGACCGCCGGCCTAGAGGTTGCCCATCGGCTCGATGTCGACCTTGACCGGCGTGCCCCAGATGCGCAGCACCTCGTAGTCGGTGAACTCGTGGACGAGGCGGTAGGCCATGCCGGGGCGGGGGGCCCGGCGTTCCGCGGCGAGGTAGCGCTCGGCTTCCTGGCGGTCGCGGCGGGGGGTGCCGCACAGGAGCCACGTCTGGCCGTTCCAGACCTCCGGGAGCCAGCGCTGCTGGGGCTGGGGGCGGTCGCCGCGGACTCCGTAGCGGGACATCGTGCGGTCGGGCAGCTCGTCCGGGGCGGGCGTCCGGCCGTGTCCGTACGCGTCGTTGACCTCGGTGCGGCGGGCGGTGCGGCGGCGGGTCTCGCACAGCAGACAGCGGTCCGGGGCGCTCTCGTCCACCGGGCCGCTGGGATGCTCGGCACAGCGGGTGGTCGGCTTGGCCGTCGTCACCGTCTCGTCGAGCAGGTCCAGGGCCCGCTTCAGGTCCGCCTTGACCTCGTGCAGCTTGGCGTCGGGGGTGTCGGCGTTCAGTGCGTCGCCGTGCTCCCCGAGCAGCCGCAGGGCGCGGCCGAGGGCGGTCAGCTGTGCGTGGTTCATGCCCCCAGCCTCGCACGCGCCACCGACAGCGCGGCTATACGGCGGTCCGTTCCGCCCGGTGGGCCGGTGACGCGCCGTCGAGGTCGCTGCCGAGGTCGCCGTCGAGACCGTCCGCCCGGACGCCGCCGAGGCCGAAGAAGTAGGTGGCCGCGAACCCGACGACGTACCCGGTCAGCAGGCCGCCCGCGTAGACCGCCGCGGTGAAGGCGAGGCCCCGGTTGCCGGACAGCAGCGGGAACAGGGCCAGACCGGAGGGGCCGATGGCCGTCGAGCCGACCCGGTCGCCCAGCATCGAGAAGAAGCCGATGAAGGCACCGCCCGCCGCTCCGCCCGCGCAGGCCGTGACGAAGGGGCGGCCCAGCGGCAGGGAGACGCCGTAGATCAGGGGTTCGCCGACGCCGAGGAGACCGGCCGGGAGCGCCGACCGGATGGTCGTACGGAGCGAGGTGTCGTGGCGCAGCCGGACGTAGACCGCGAGGGCGGCGCCGACCTGGCCGGCGCCCGCCATGGCGAGCACGGGCAGCAGGACGGTGTAGCCCTGCTGCTCGATGAGCGTGGTGTGGATGGGGATGAGGGCCTGGTGCAGGCCCAGCATCACCAGGGGGAGGAACAGGGCGCCGAGGACGAGCCCGGCGAAGGCGCCCGTGGTGGAGAGCAGCCAGGTGGCGGTGGTGCCGATGGCGGCGGAGAGCCGGCCGGCCGCGTACATCAGCGCGTACAGCGTGACCAGGCCGGTCAGCAGCACGGTGAGGGTGGGGGTGAGAAGGACGTCCAGGGTGGGCGGGACCCAGCGGCGGCACCACTTCTCCACGTACGTCCCGAGCAGGGCGGCGGCCAGTGCGCCCAGGACGCCGCCCTGGCCGGGGGCGAGGGTCATGCCGAGGACGGTCACCTTGGCGACCCCCGCGTACACGACGACGGCGGCCACCGCGCCGCCCAGGACCGGGGTGCCGCCGAACACCTTGGCCGTGTTGTGCCCGACGAAGACGGCGATGAGCGCCATGAATCCGGAGGCGACGGCGGTCAGGGCGGGGGTGAGGCCGGTCAGCACGCCGAGGTTGATCAGCAGGCCGTTGAGGCCGGCGATCACCCCGCAGCCGATCAGGGCGGGGATCAGCGGAACGAAGACGTCCGCGATCCGCCGCAGGAACAGCTTGAGGGGGGTGGCGTTGCGGCGGGCCCGGGCGGCCTTCAGCTCGGCGCCGCGCAGGGCGAGCCGGTCCGCGGCGGCCACGGGTCCGGCGCCGGACGGGCCGGCCGGGTCCGGGGCGGCGCTCGCGGGTCCTGTACCGGGCGGGCCGGTCGGGTCGGGACCGGCCATCGGTCCTGTACCGGGCGGGGAGAGGGGCGCCGAGGCCGTTGCCGGGGTGAGGCCGGACGGGGCGGGCAAGGGCGGGTCGGCCGGTCCGGGGGCGGTCGCCGGTTCCGTGCCGGGCGGGCCGGCCGTCAGCAGGGCCTCGAACGCGGGGGTCACCCGGGCGGCCGTGCCGGGGCCCAGCACGATCTGGTACGAGCCGTCGCCCGCGACCAGCCCGAGGACGGCGGGCAGGGCCCGCAGGCCCTCCCCGTCCACCAGGCCCGGGTCCTGCAGACCCAGCCGGAGCCGGGTCATGCAGTGGGCGACGGTGAGGACGTTCGCGGGTCCGCCCACGAGGGGGAGGATCGCCGCTGCTGTGGTGGAGTCCGGTGTACGCACTCCCCGAGCGTGCTGGTCAGCCGGCCGAAGCCGCCAGCGCGGCGCGCAGATGGCCCCCCGACTCCTCCAGAAGGCGGGCGGCCGTGGGTCCGTCCACCCCGCCGAGGATCGTCAGGACGGCGTTCTTCACCTCGCCGTCGGTGGCGGCGAGCGCGCGCTCGATCTCCTCGTCGGAGGCGCCGGTGGCGAGCGCGACGATCCGGCGGGAGCGGGCCCGCAGCTTCTCGTTCGAGGCCCGGACGTCGACCATCAGGTTCCCGTACGTCTTGCCGAGCCGGATCATCGTGATCGTCGAGAGCATGTTGAGGACGAGCTTCTGCGCGGTGCCGGACTTCAGCCGGGTCGAGCCCGTGAGCAGTTCGGGGCCGACCACGACCTCGATGCCGTGATCGGCGGCGGAGGCGAGCGCGCTGTGCGCGTTGCAGGACAGGCCGATCGTGAGCGCGCCCTGCTTGCGGGCGTGCTCGACCGCGCCGACGGCGTACGGGGTGCGGCCCGAGGCGGAGATTCCGACCACGGTGTCGTCGGCCGTCAGCGCGAGCGCGTCCAGGTCGGCCGCCGCCAGTTCCCGGGAGTCCTCGGCGCCCTCGATGGAGGCGACCATGGCGGTGGGCCCGCCCGCGATCACGCCGATGACCCGGGACGGATCGGTGTTGAACGTGGGCGGGCACTCCGAGGCGTCCAGGACACCGAGGCGGCCCGCGGTTCCGGCGCCCGCGTACACGAGTCGGCCGCCGCGGGCCATGCGCTCCGCGATGTCGTCGATCGCGGCGGCGATGAACGGGAGCTGCGCGGCGACGGCCGCCGGCACCGTCGTGTCCTCCCCGTTCATGAGGTGCGCGATCTCCAGCGTGGACAGACGGTCGATCTCCGAGAGTTCGGGGCGGAACGCCTCGGTGGTCAGCGTCTCCAACTCTGCCCGGAGATCGCCGTGGTTGGGCATGGAGGTCATGGGAGAGGCGGCTCTTTCCGATGAGGTCGGTCGTGCGGCGCGGCTATCGGCCGGTGCGCGGGGAGTGGCGGTGCGCCAGGGCCTCGTACGAGGCGGACAGCGCGGGTGCCGCCGTCTCGTAGGTGCGCTGGGCGACCCCCACGAACAGACAGTCCACCACCAGCAGTTGGCTGGTGCGCGACGACATGGCCGCCGGGCGCAGCTCGCTCTCGCGGGCGGTGGAGGTGGTGAGGACGTGATCGGCGTACTGCGCGACGGGTCCGCTCGGACGGCCGGTGATCGCCACCGTCGTCGCACCGTGCTCGAAGGCGACCCGCAGGGGTTCGATGACGTCGCCGGTCGAGCCGGAGTGCGTGATGGCTATCGCCACGTCCTTGGCGCGCAGTTGCACCGCGCCCGTCACCGCGAGGTGCGGGTCGCTGTGCGCGTGGACGACGATCCCGATCCGCATGAGTTTCTGCAGGAGGTCCTGGGCGACGAGCCCGGACGCGCCGACGCCGTAGACGTCGACGCGGCGGGCGGCGGCTATGGCGGCCACGGCGGCGCCGAGCTGGACCGTGTCGAGCGCGGCTGCGGTGTCGGCGAGGGTCTGCTGCTCGTCGTAGGCGAGTTTGGCGACGACGTCGGCGATGGGGTCGTCCACCGCTATGTCGGCGGTGACGGCGGGGGCCCGGCCCGACTGCTGCTGGGCGGCGAGCCCGGCGAGCGCGAGGCGCAGGTCCCGGTATCCGGGGTAGCCGAGGAGGCGGGCCGTGCGCACGACCGTGGCCTCGCTGGTGCCGGTGAGCTCGGCGAGACCGGTGACCGTGAGGGCCGCGCAGCCGGCCGGATCGGCGGCGACGGCCTCGGCGACCCGCTGCATGGAGCGCGTCATCGAGGGGGCGAGGGTCCGCACCTTGGCCGCGAGGGCCGCGGGGGCGGGCGGCGCCCCACCCGCGAAAATTTCCTTCACGTCATGGGTCACATCATGAAAGATATTTTCCTTTGGGGTGCGCGGTCAAGAGTGCGCACAATGGGGACATGGACCCCACCGGCAACCCCCTCGACCCCCTGGAGCAGGCGTTGCACGCGGCGCGCGCCCGTGTGCTCGCCGACCTGGTCGCGGGCCGGGCGGCCGAGGCGGACGTCGTCTCCCTGGTCGAGGACTCGGTGGCGCAGCGCCGCTGGTGGGTCGAGCAGTGGCCGGAGGGCGCCGAGTTCGTCGCCGGGCTCGTCGCCCAGGACGTGCAGGACGCGCTCCTGGAACGGCACGGACGGTGGCCGCTGTGCCCGGTGTGCACCTCCGGCGGCCCGCACGCTCTGGACGTCGAGCCCGAACTGGGCCCCGACCCGCACTGGGTGTGCCACGAGGCCGGTGTGAAGATCTCCCCGCTGGGCTCGCTCGGCTCGGCGACCGGCACGAACCCGCCCTCGTGACCGTCTACATCGATCCGCCCACCTGGCCGGGGCACGGCCGTGTCTGGTCCCACCTGATCAGCGATGTCTCCTACGACGAACTCCACACGTTCGCGGAGGAGTTGGGCGCACCCCCGCGGGCCTTCGAGCGCGACCACTACGACATCCCCTCCCACCGCTACGCCGACGCGGTCGCCGCCGGGGCGGTGGAGGTCAGCAGCCGCGAGGTCGTACGCCTGCTGCACGGGGCCGGACTGCGCCGCCGCAAGCGCGCGGGCTGAGGCCGCGCGGGGCGGGACCGGCGCGGTGCGGTGCGGGGCCGAGGCGCGCGGGGCCGGACCGACGCGGTACGGGCGGCGGGTGACGGCGTACGGGCGGCGGGTGACGGCGTACGGGCGGCGGACGGCGGCGTGCGGGGCGCCGCGGCGCCGGGCCGCCCCGGCGGCCTCACTTCTCGCGGGAGTACAGCCGCAACTCCCCCTGCCGGTCGGCCAGTTCGTTGCCGAACTGCTCCAGCTCCTTGCTCACGCGGGTGAATCCGGCGCGGGCGACCACGCGCTGGGAGGGAGCGTTGTCCCGGTCGATGGCGGCGAACAGGAGCTTGACGTCGTCACGGGCGAGGGCCCACTCGGCCAGCGCGCGCAGGGCCTCGGCGGCGTACCCCTGGCCGCGGCCGTTCTCCGCGAGGTCGTAGCCGATCTCGGCGCGCCCCTCCTCGTCGGGCACTCCGTGGAAGCCCATGGCGCCGACCGCCCGCCCGTCCTCGCGCCGCACGAGCACGAAGATCCCCCACTCCGGCCGGTGCAGCCCCTTCTCGTAGGCGCTCACGGCCATTCCGGCGGCGTCCCGGGTGCCCTCGAAGGGGCCGCCCTCGATCCACTCGAAGCCGCCCGTGCCGCCCGCGCGCAGATCGGCGGCGGCGGCCGGGGTGACCCCCTGGAGGGTGAGCCGCTCGGTGCCGATCACCAGGTTGTTGTTCCAGCGCCACTCGGTGAGCGCCTCCCGGCCGGGCAGGTCGCCGCGCCCGGTGGCCCACAGGAGCGTGCCCCACGGGGCGTCGGGTTCGGGCCGCACGTGCGGGAAGATCCGGGTGAGGACCCAGGTGCACAGCTCGGCCGGCGGCTCGTAGGGCAGGCCGAGCCCCTCGGCGATGTCGTGCGTGTGCAGCAGGACCTCGGCGACCCCCATCGCGGCGAAGCCCTCGCGGTTCGCGCTGCGGAACGGGTACGGATGGAAGGCGCGCACCTCGCGCGGGGTCGTGCGGACCGTGGCGGAGAGCAGCCGGCCGGCCGCCTCGATCACGTCGACGACCCCCGTGTTGCCGGTGCCCTCCTCCAGCGCGATCTCGAACGGCACGTACGCCGTGGTGGCCCGCACCGCCAGACGCCCCGCGTACGCGATGAGATCGTCGGCGATGTGCTCGGCGGTCCGCCGGCAGCTCCACTCCAGCCCTCCCGCCCGTACGCCGTCCCAGTCCCGCCCGTCCGCCGCCCGCAGCAGTGCGGCACAGCTCGCGACGGCTTCCTCGACCCGTTCCCCGCCCGTGTCTGTCATGCGGCCGAGAATAGGACGGATCACGCCCCGGAACGTACGGGATTGTTGGCCGTTCCCGCGGTCCGCGCGCCCGGCGGGCGGCGGTGCGTCCGCAGCACCACGAGGGTCAGACCGACGGCGGCGCCCGTCAGCACCGCACCCACCCAGGCGGTGGCCGGGTAGCCGAGCCCCGCGTCGATGACGGCGCCGCCGAGCCAGGGACCGACGGCGTTGCCCAGATTGAAGGCGGCGGTGGTGGTGGCGCCCGCCAGTGTCGGCGCGGCCGCGGCGACGTGGAACATCCGGGCGTTCAGGGCCGGGGCGGTGCTGAAGCAGGCGATCCCGAGGAGGAAGGAGAGGGCGACAGCCGCGACGGCGTACCGCCCGAGCAGGGCGAACGCGCCGAGGACGACGATGTCCGCCGCCATGCCGCCGAGCAGGACCCGGAACGGATGCGCGTCGGCGAACCGCCCGCCGAGCACCGTCCCGATGAGCGCGCCCACGCCGAACAGCGCCAGCACGGTCGGCACCCAGCTCTCGTCGAGGTGGGCGACATCGGTGAGCAGCGGGGCGAGATAGCTGAAGGCGCAGAAGACTCCGGCCGCGGTGAGCGCGATCGTGCCGACGGACAGCCAGACCTGCCGGTCGCGGTAGACGCGCAGTTCCGTGCGGAGGCGCGGCCGTTCCCGCGGGGGCGCGATGGGCGGGACGAGGGTCACGATGCCGACGAGTGCGACGGCGGACGCCGCTCCGACGGCCCAGAAGGCGGCCCGCCAGCCGAGTCCCCCGCCGAGGAACGCGCCCGCGGGCACGCCCAGCACGTTCGCGATCGACAGGCCGCCGATCATCACGGCCAGCGCCCGCGCCCGTGACGTCACCGGGACCGCTCCGACGGCCACGGCCGCCCCGACCGCCCAGAAGCCCGCGCAGGCCAGAGCGCTGACGACACGGGAGGCGAAGAGCACGGCGTAGCCCGGCGCGAGGGCCCCGGCCGCCTGGCCGAGTCCGAAGACCGCGATCAGGGCGACGAGGGTGGTCCGCCTCGGCAGACGGAGGGTGGCCACGGCGAGCAGCGGTGCGCCGACGACCATGCCGAACGCGAACGCCGAGATCAGCAGGCCCGCCCGCGGGATGGTCACGCCCATGTCCGTCGCGATGGAGGGCAGCAGTCCGGACAGCATGAACTCGCTGGTGCCGAGGGCGAAGACGGACAGGGCGAGGACGTAGACGGACAGGGGCATGCGGGGGTGGTCGGCTGCGGGGGTGACGGCGGGGGCCTGGGCAGGGGCTCGGGTGGGTGCGGGTATGTCCGGCTTCAGGGGGCCGGGGCTCGGAGGCATGCCTCCTTCGTACGGGGTCGGGCGCCTGACGTCGAACCCGTTTCCGTCCGCCGTCCGCCGGCTGTCGCCCGGCCGCCCCCTCCGCCCCCGAGGTCCGCCTCCTCGCCCGCTCCGGCCACAGCTTTCTTTCGCCCCCGCCGCCCCTGCCCTTCCCGTACCCGGGGCTCCGCCCCGGACCCCGCTCCTCAAACGCCGGAGGGGCTGGATTTGCCCCCGCTCCTCAAACGCCGGAGGGGCTGATTGCCGCCAGCTCGGTCTCCATGTTGCGGCGGGCCGGGCCGGTCCAGGTGCGGTCTCCGTACGACGTCCTGAACAGCCTCGGGAGATCGAGGAGTTGGCGCAGTACGGCGGCCCGGCCCGTACGGAAGGCGGGGTCGGGGACGAAGGCGTACTCCTCGCGGACGGCGGCGGTGTAGGCGGCGTACGCGGCCGGGGGCGAGGCCAGGACCGCGAGGTCCGCGTCGCACAGGACGGCACCGTCGGTGTCGTCGTCGGCGGGGTCGTGGGTGACGGTGAGCCGGACCAGCCGGGCGACCTCGGCGGTGCGCGCCGGGGCGACGCCCAGTTCGGCCAGCGCGCGCTCGGCGAGCCGGGCGGAGCGTTCCTCGTTCTCCGAGCGGTCCGGGAGGTACACGGCGTCGTGGAACCAGGCGGCCAGGCGCACCGCGGCCGGATCCTCTGCGCGCTCCCCGTGTGCCTCCAGCACGTCGATGTGGCCGAGGACCGCGAGGAGATGGTCGGTGGTGTGGTACCGGCGCTGTGGCTCGGCCCAGCGGTCCAGGAGGTTCGCCGCGTAGGGCTCCGGCGCGGGGCCGGACCCGCCGTCGCCGTCACGTGCGGCCGAGACGGTGTCCGCCCAGCGCTTCGTCAGCTCCGCGTGGGCCGGGTGGCGGTTGCTCTCTGCTGCCATGGAGCCCATTGTCCCCGCCGCACCCGCCCGCCGGTCGTCGGCGCCGGATCAGGGGTGACCGGGGTGCGGCTGTCCGCCGTCGTCCGGGCCGGGGCGGGTCCGGGAGCGGAAGGTGCGGCGGTAGGCGTCCGGAGGCACACCGACCGTGCGGTTGAAGTGCCGGCGCAGTGTCGTGCCCGTTCCCATGCCGGTGGCCGCCGCGATGGTGTCGACGCCCGCGTCGGTGGTCTCCAGCAACTCCTGGGCGTGGCGGATCCGTTGGGTCAGCAGCCACTGGAGCGGGGTGGTGCCGGTCACCGATCTGAAGTGGCGGCCCAGGTTGCGCGAGCTCATCCGCGCCTGACGGGCCAGGTCCTCCACGGTCAGCGGACGGTCCAGCCGCTCGATGACCCAGGGGAACAGCTCGGCGAGCGGGTGGTGGTCGGGGGCGGGCACCGGGGTGCTGACGAACTGGGCCTGGCCGCCGTCCCGGTGCGGGGGCACGACCAGGTTGCGGGCGACGGTGTTGGCGACCGACGAGCCGTGGTCGAGGCGCACCAGGTGCAGGCACAGATCCATGGCGGCGGCCTTGCCCGCGGAGGTGAGCACGCCGCCGTCGTCCACGTAGAGGACGTCCGGGTCCACCGTCACCCGGGGATGGCGGTCGGCCAGGGCCCGGGTGTGCGCCCAGTGCGTGGTCGCGCGCCTGCCGTCCAGCAGTCCCGCGGCGGCCAGGACGAAGGCGCCGGTGCACAGGGAGGCCACGCGCGCGCCCGCCTCGTGGGCCGCGCGCACCGCGTCGACGAGGGCGGCGGGCGGCTCCCGGTCGATGTCGGCCCAGCCCGGCACGATCACCGTGTCGGCGAGGGGAAGCCGGTCGAAGCCGTGGTCGGGCTCCAGCCGGAACGGGCCGACGCGCACGGGCTCCGGCCCGCAGAGCGCGAGGTCGTACCAGGGGACCTTCACGGCGTCCGGCGCGGACCCGAAGACCTCGCAGGCCAGGCCCAGTTCGAAGTGCAGCATCCCGTCGGTGACGGCCAGCGCGACAGAGGTCATGTCCGGAATTGTACGGGGCACGTCGTTCCGGACACTCGTGCGGCGCCTCCGCTCTCGCCAGGATGTCCGTGACGGATCAAGGCAGTTCACTTCGAGCACGGGGGAGTACCCATGGAGTCGGGGCAGGCAGTGACGGTGTTCGGCGCGTACGGGCACACCGGACGGTTCGTGGTGGCCGAACTGCTCCGGCGCGGGTTCACCCCGGTCCTCTCCGGCCGGGACGCCGAGAAGCTGAAGGAGCCGGCGGCCTCGTATCCGGGCCTGGACGTCCGTCCGGCCACGGTCGGCGACCCGGCCTCGCTCGACCGCGCGCTGGCCGGCGCGGCGGCGGTGGTCAACTGCGCCGGTCCCTTCGCCACGACGGCCGCCCCGGTGATCGAGGCGGCCCTGCGCGCCGGGATCCCGTACGTGGACGTGGCGGCCGAGATCGAGGCCAACCTCGACACGTTCACCCACTTCGCGGAACGGGCCGAGGCGGCGGGAACGGTGATCGTCCCCGCGATGGCCTTCTACGGCGGCTTCGGCGACCTGCTGGTCACCGCCGCGATGGGCGAGTGGACCGCGGCCGACGAGGCGCACATCGCGTACGGGCTGAGCGGCTGGCACCCCACCGCCGGGACGCGTGCCGCGGGCGCGGTCTCCCGGGAGCGGCGCGGCGGCCGGCGCGTCCGCTACACCCGGGGGCGGCTGGAATACGTCGACGGCACCCTGCCCACCCTGGAATGGCCGTTCCCCGATCCGACGGGTCCGCGCGCCGTCCTCGGCGAGTTCTCGATGGCCGACGTGGTCACCGTGCCCAGCCACGTCGCCGTCCCGGAGGTGTGCACCTACATGACCGTCGAGGCGGCCGGGGAACTGGCGGCCCCGGACACCCCGGCGCCGAGCGCGGTCGACGAGCACGGGCGGTCCGGTCAGACCTTCGTGGTCGACGTCGTGGTGCGCTCGGCCGGTGCCGAACGGGGGGCCGTGGCGCGGGGCCGGGACATCTACGCCGTCACCGCGCCGCTCGTGGTGGAGGCGCTCGACCGCATCCTCACGGGGCGCACCAGGACGGTCGGGGTCGCCTCGGCCGGCGAGATCTTCGACGCTCCGGACTTCCTGCGCGCGCTGTCCCCGCACGTCTCCTTCGAGCTGCGCGGGCAGCGGGCGGCCGGCGGCGAGTGACGGGCGGCGGGCGGCTGCAGCAGTGACAGGCACAGGCACAGGCGCAGGCGTCAGGCGTCAGGCATCGGGCGCCGGGCATCGGGCGCCGGGCGCCGGGCGCCGGGCATCGAGTGACAGCCGACGCGCCGTGATCTTCTCGCGCCCCCGCCTCCACGCGCGTACTGTTGATTGGACTAGACCTATAGCGGCTCAAGGGAAGAGGTCCGATGAGTGAGCGGAAGAGCGCGGTCCTTGAGGTGATCGCCCTCGGCGTGGAGGACGCGGTCGCGGCTCAGGCCGGGGGCGCGGACCGGCTGGAGCTGGTCACGGACATGGCCGCCGACGGGCTGACCCCGTCGGTGGAGACCTTCGCCGGGATCCGTGCTTCCGTCGACATCGCGCTGCGCGTGATGCTGCGCCTGTCCGACGGGTTCTCGGCGGGCGGCGCGAAGGGGGTCGACGCTCTCGTGCGGGCCGCGGGCGAGCTGCGGGACGCGGGCGCGGACGAGTTCGTGCTCGGCTTCCTCGACGAGCACGGCGGCCCCGACCTGGCCGCCGTGGAGCGGATCGTCGCCGGACTGGACGGCTGCCGCTGGACGTTCCACCGCGCGATCGACCGTGCCGACGACCGTGACGCCCTGCGCAAGCAGCTCGCGGACCTGCCCGGTCTCGACGCCTATCTGACCGCCGGGTCCCCGGCCGGCGTCGACGACGGACTCCCCGTCCTCGCGGCCGAGGCCGCCCGCCGCGGTGAACAGGGCTACGAGCCGCGGATCATGGTCGGCGGCGGTCTGCGCCTCGATCATCTGCCGGAGCTGCGCGCGGCGGGCCTCGACGCCTTCCACATCGGCGGTGCCGCACGTCCGGAGGGCTGGACCGGGCCGGTCTCGGCGGAGTCGGTGCGGGAGTGGCGGACCGCGGTCGACGCGTAGGGCGCCCCCGGCTTCTGTGCGGCGGGTCCAGCTCGGCTCGGTCCAGCTCGGCTCGGTCCGGCTCGGCTCGGCTTGGCTCGGCTTGGCTCGGTCCAGTCCGGACCGGCCCGAGCCGTCCGGTCCTGGCGGCAGGTCACGGATCCATCTCCGCCACGTAGTTGTTGTGTTGTGAGAGTCACGAAGTGATCAATGGGCCGCTTTTCGCGTGCATATTTGATCGCGCCTCGGTCGGTCGGGGCATGACAATCACACATTCGTGCGTGCCGACGAAAGCGGTACGGCAGCACAGCAGCCTCAGGGGGACAGGGCTCCATGCCATCCATACGCAGCCGCACGCTCGCGGCAGCCGCGGCCGTGATCGCGGCCGTCATGATCACCACCACGGCCTGTGACGGCAAGAAGGACGACGAGGGCGCCGCCGCCCGGCCCTCGTCGTCCTCCCAGGCCGACAAGGGTGTCGACACCGGCCAGGACGACGGCTCCGTCTCGATCGGCGGCTACAAGCTGCCCTCGGGCATTCCCACCGAACTCAGCGGCGCCGCCCTGGACAAGTGGAAGAACGGCGGGTGGCAGGACTACAGCAAGTGGGCCTCCAAGGCCGAGGACTTCGCCAACCCCTACATCAAGGACTTCTGGTCGCCGGAGAAGATGGCCGAGGCCAAGGCCAGCATCCCGGTCGCCCAGGCGGGCAGCACCAGTTCGGGCTCGGGCGGCGGCGCCACCTCCTACCTGCCCGACGGCAGGGTGACGAAGCAGACCGCCGCCAAGGTCAAGGGCACGTACCACCACTACGCGCCGCCCGTCGGCAAGATGTTCTTCTCCTCGCCCCAGGGCAACATGGTCTGCTCGGCCGCCGTCGTCACCGACCCGGCGCACCCCGGCAAGTCCAACCTGGTGTGGACCGCGGGCCACTGCGTGCACGCGGGCAAGGGCGGCGGCTGGTACCGCAACATCGCCTTCGTCCCCTCGTACAACAACTCCGCGAACCTGAGCAGCCGTCAGATCACCGATCCGCGCGCCAAGTCCGTCTCCCCGTACGGCATCTGGTGGGCCGACTGGGCCACCACCTCCTCCCAGTGGATCAAGGGCGGCGCCCACACGGGCAACGCGGCCTCCGGGTACGACTACGCCGTCCTCCACGTCAAGCCCGAGAGCGGCGGCAAGTCCCTTCAGGAGCGGCTCGGTTCGGCTCTGCCGGTGTGGTTCGCCGCTCCGGCCGCCAACAAGGTCAAGTCCATGAAGGTCCGCGGCTACCCGGCCGAGGCGCCCTACGACGGTTCGAAGATGTACGACTGCCACGGCGCCACCAAGCGGTTCGTGCTCGCGAGCAACGTCCCCGCCCAGTACATGATCGGCTGCACCATGAACGGCGGCGCGTCCGGCGGCCCCTGGTTCATGAGCCACAACGGCCGGACCTACCTGGTCTCCAACAACTCCCTGAGCGACCGCAAGACGTTCATCACCGGGCCGCGCCTCGGTGAGAACGCCAAGGGCGTCTACCTGGCGACCAGCAGGAAGTTCAAGTAGGGCTTCACCGCACACGGCCGACGGCCCCCGGCGTCCACGCCGGGGGCCGTCGGCATCCCCGTCGAGGGCCGCGGGCCGGGTGCCGCCGCGGTCAGACCAGTTCGGCCGGGAGCGGCGCCGCGTGCGTCACGATCAGGCCCGAGACCGCACGGGTGAGCGCCACGTACAGGCGGCGCAGCCCGGTGCGCTCGTCCGGTTCGCCGTCGACGACGGCCCGCGGCTCGTCCAGGACCACGTAGTCGTACTCCAGGCCCTTGGCGAGCGAGGCCGGCACCAGGGTCAGCCGGGTGTCGGCCGTCGTCTCCTCGCCCGGACCCAGATACGTCCGCCCGGCCGCCGTCAGCGCCTCGGCGAGCACGGGGATCCGGGCGTCGGCCGCGATCAGCCCGACCGATCCCTCGTGGCCCAGCAACTCCTCCACCGCGCCCAGGACTTCGGCGTCCTCGGTGCTCGCGCGCACCTCGAAGAAGCCCGGGTTCTCCCGCACCGAGGCGACCGGCGCGAGACCGGGCGCGATGTGCGGCAGCAGCCGGGACGCGTACGTGATGACGTCCGTGGGGACACGGAAACCGGCGGTCAGCTCCTCGACGACCGCGTCGCCCTTGCCCAGGTGCAGGAGGGCCTCCTCCCAGCTCCGGGTCGCCCACGGGGTCGTCCCCTGCGCCAGGTCCCCGAGCACGGTCGCGGAGCCCGTCGTGCAGCGCCGGCCCACGGCGCGGTACTGCATCGGGGAGAGGTCCTGCGCCTCGTCGAGCACCACGTGGCCGAGGGAGTGCGTGCGCTGGACCAGATCGGTCGCCTCGTCGATCAGCACGGCGTCGGCGGCCGACCACTTCGCGCTCTTCACGCTGCGCACCGGCTTCGCCCAGAGGATCTCCTTCTGCTCGGCCTCGTCCAGCAGCCCCTCCGCGTGCGCGGCGAGGAAGTCGGCGTCGGTGAGCAGCCGGAGCACGAGCCTGGCGGGGTCGACCTGCGGCCAGATCGCCTTGACGGCGGCCTTCACGGCGGCGTTGCGGGCGACGGCGTCCTGCACCCGGTCGTCCGGCGCCTCCCCGGAGCGCTCCATCTGGACCAGTACGGCGTGCGCGATGCGCTGCGGAAGGGCCTGGTGGGCCGCGCCGTACCGGATGTCCCGGTCGAGCAGCTCCCGGACGATCTCCTCCAGCTCGTACGCCGGAACGCGCCAGCGCCGCGATCCCCTGACCACCACCACGGGCTCGGTCGGGATCGTCACGTGCGAGCGCACGGCCCGGCGCAGCACCCGGGCCATGCGGGCGTCGCCCTTGATCACGGCCGCCGCCGCGTCGTCGCTCCCGCGCACCTCGACATGGGCGACGAGATCGTCGACGGTCGCCTGCTTGACCTCCAGCTCGCCGAGGGCGGGCAGGACCTGCTCGATGTAGTGCAGGAAGGACTTGTTCGGCCCGATCACCAGGGTGCCGGTGCGGGCGAGCCGTTCCCGGTGCGCGTACAGCAGATACGCGACCCGGTGCAGGCCGACGGCGGTCTTCCCGGTGCCGGGGCCTCCCTGCACGCAGACCGAACCGGACAGCCCGGAGCGGACGATCTCGTCCTGCTCCGGCTGGATGGTCGCCACGATGTCGCGCATCGGACCGACGCGCGGGCGCTCGATCTCCTGCTGGAGCAGCTTGCTGGTGGCCGCCGCCTCGGCCGGGTCGGAGAGGTGCTCGTCCTCGTAGGCCGTGAGGTCGCCACCGGTGTAGCCGAAACGCCGGCGCAGCCCGATGTCCATCGGGTCCTTCTTCGAGGCCCGGTAGAACGGCTGGGACACCGGCGCGCGCCAGTCGATCACCATCGGGTCGCCGTCGGCGTCGTGCACATGGCGCCGCCCGATGTAGAACCGCTCGCCCTCGGCGCCCTCGGCCAGGTCGGAGCCGGGAGCGTGCAGATAGTCGAGCCGGCCGAAGAACAGCGGGGTGTGGCTGAGGTCGGCGAGGGCCTTGATGCGCTCGGTGATCTGCCGGTGCAGCACCTCGGCGTTCACCCAGTTCGCGGTGACGTCGCGGATGTCGAGGTTCTCGGCGTCCTCGCGCATCGCGCGGAGCGCCGAACGGGACCGGCCGAGGTGGGAGCGTTCGCGGGACAGGGGGTCGTCGGACGGGGACGGGGTGCCGGACGGGGACGGGGTGCCGGACGGACCGTCGGACAGGGTGGACACGGGGAATTGCCTCCGGGAAGCCTGCTGTGGGGGTGCTGCGGGAGTGCCGCGGTGCTCTGGCAGTGCTGCGCGAGTGGTGCGGTTCGTGAATCGCTGCGGATTCCGTCGGGAATCCGTCGGGAATTCCGACGGAATCCGGTGTGAATCCAGGTGCCGTCCGGTTTCCGGCCGGGCGGCGGCACTCCGTGAAGGGAGGCGGGCAAGACCGAAGATTCTAGGCGACGGACGGATGTGGGGGCCAATGGTTTTCCCGCCGCCCGCGCCGTTTCGGGGTCGGCCCCCGGGATCCCTAGGGGGCGGGGTCCGTCGTGAGGCGTACGGAGGACGGCCCGGAGCGGTACCTGAGAGGTGGTGAGGTTCGGTCCGGGGACCGACGCCGTTCGGGTCGGGGCAGTCGCACCATGGAGATATGAGCGCAGCCACTTTCATCCCAGGTCCTGCCCATCCCGGGTCCGTCGCGCGTGGTGCGACGGCCGTCACCTCCGTCGACCACCGCCACCGCCTCGGCGACGCCCTGAAGGCCGTCAAGGTGTTCGGGCGCGCGGCCATCGGGGTCGTCCTGCTCGGCGAGTACGGCGAGGAGGCGGGCGTCCGGCGCCGCTGAGTTCCTGCCCCGGGCGACCCGCACTCCTGTCCCGCCCCCGACGGACGGCTCGACCCCGTCCGACCCATCCCCTGGGGCTCCGCCCCGGACCCCGCTCCTCGAACGCCGGAGGGGCTGGATCTTCCCCGGCCGGGGCCGGAACCGCCCCGCCCGTGACGGCTACTCGGTGTCCGCGAGCACCTCGTCGGCGTCCATGATCCGGTAGGCGTAGCCCTGTTCCGCCAGGAAGCGCTGGCGGTGGGCGGCGAAGTCCTGGTCGATCGTGTCGCGGGCGACCACGGAGTAGAAGTGGGCCTGGTGGCCGTCGGCCTTCGGGCGCAGCACGCGGCCCAGGCGCTGGGCCTCCTCCTGGCGGGAGCCGAAGGTGCCCGAGACCTGGATGGCCACCGTCGCCTCCGGCAGGTCGATGGAGAAGTTGGCGACCTTGGACACGACGAGCACGCTGATCTCGCCCTCCCGGAAGGCGTCGAACAGCTTCTCCCGCTGGGCGTTGCTGGTCTCGCCCTTGATGACCGGCGCGTTCAGATGCTCACCCAGCTCGTCGAGCTGGTCGATGTACTGGCCGATCACCAGGATCTGCTGACCGGCGAACCTGCGCACCAGCGCCTCGGTCACCTTCCGCTTGGTCGCGGTGGTGGCACAGAAGCGGTACTTCTCCTCGTTCTCGGCGGTGGCGTACGCGAGCCGCTCGGAGTCGGTGAGGTTCACCCGCACCTCGACGCAGTCGGCCGGCGCGATGTAGCCCTGGGCCTCGATCTCCTTCCAGGGCGCGTCGAACCGCTTGGGCCCGATGAGCGAGAAGACGTCCGACTCGCGCCCGTCCTCGCGGACCAGCGTGGCGGTCAGCCCCAGCCGGCGCCGGGCCTGCAGGTCGGCGGTGAACTTGAAGACCGGGGCGGGCAGCAGGTGGACCTCGTCGTAGAGGATCAGGCCCCAGTCGCGGGAGTCGAAGAGCTCCAGGTGCGGGTAGACGCCCTTCCGCCGGGTCGTCAGCACCTGGTAGGTGGCGATGGTGACCGGACGGATCTCCTTGCGGGTGCCGCTGTACTCGCCGATCTCGTCCTCGGTCAGCGAGGTCCGCTTCACCAGTTCGTGCTTCCACTGCCGGGCGGAGACGGTGTTGGTGACGAGGATCAGCGTGGTCGCCTTGGCCTGCGCCATGGCACCGGCCCCGACCAGCGTCTTGCCCGCGCCGCAGGGCAGCACGACCACGCCGGAGCCGCCGTGCCAGAAGTTCTCCACGGCCTGGCGCTGGTAGGGCCGCAGCGCCCAGCCGGTCTCGTCGAGCTCGATCGCGTGCGCCTCGCCGTCGACGTACCCGGCGAGGTCCTCGGCCGGCCAGCCCAGCTTCAGCAGGGTCTGCTTGATCTGGCCGCGCTCGGAGGGGTGCACGGCCACGGTGTCCGGGTCGATCCGGTTGCCGACGAGCGGGGCGATCCGCTTGGAGCGCAGCACCTCTTCGAGGACGGGCCGGTCGGTGGTGGTCAGGACGAGCCCGTGGGCCGGGTGCTTGCTCAGCGTGAGGCGTCCGTAGCGGTCCATCGTCTCGGCGATGTCCACGAGCAGCGCGTGCGGGACCGGATAGCGGCTGAACTCCACCAGCGCGTCCACGACCTGCTCGGCGTCGTGCCCGGCGGCCCGCGCGTTCCACAGGCCGAGCGGGGTCACCCGGTAGGTGTGGATGTGCTCGGGCGCCCGCTCCAGCTCGGCGAAGGGGGCGATGACCCGACGGCAGGCGTCGGCCCGTTCGTGATCGACTTCGAGCAGAAGCGTTTTGTCGGACTGGACGATCAGGGGTCCGTTCACAGCCGTCCTTTCTGCGTGGCGGCACCCGGCGCGGATGCTCGGCCAAACCTCCAGTGTGCCCTACCGGCGGGCGGTCACGGCTGGTCGTCGGCCAGCTCCGCCACCCCCGTGACCCGGTGCAGCGGATAGGTGCGGACCTCGTCCGCCGTGTGGTCGTACGCCGTGACGAAGCCGCCCTCGACCCGGATGGGGGCGATGACGCGCTGGCTGGCCGCGCCCTCGGCGTTGACGTAGCCGATCCACACCGCCTCGCCCGTCATCACGGCGGCCTGCATGGTCGCGAGGGTCTCGGCGGAGCTGGTGCGGGGCAGGGTGCCGTCGCCCGGGCGGCCGGCGGCGGGGTCCTCCTTGCGCGGGGCCGTGGAGGCGAGGTCCCCGGCCCGGATCGCCCGGATCGCGGCACCGAGGAGCGTGGCGTCGGGGACCGGCGGGCCGTCCGGGACGGGCTCGGGGGCCGTGCGCGGCGGGGTGCGGTGGGCGTGCGCCCGGCTGATCAGCACGTCGCCCTCCGCCGACTCGGCGGCCGGCGCGAAGCCCATCGTCCGCAGACCGGCGAGCAGGCTCGACGGGTCGGACTGCGCGACCAGCACCGTCGGCGCGATCCGCCGCAGCCCGAACTCCTGCGACCGCTTGTCGGCGAGGATCTCGTTGAGCACCGCCTCGTCGTCGCAGCGGACGTACGCCGACGCCGCCCCGATCCGCAGATGGCCGTGCCGGCGCGCCATGTCGTCGATCAGATAGGCCAGCGGCTGCGGGACCGGCGTACGGGAGTGGGCGGCGAGGAAGGCGTGCAGGTCGGACGCCGAACGGCCCGCGTCGAGCGCCCGGCGCACCGAGGCCGGGGTGAAGCGGTACACCGTGGCCCCGCCCTTGGACTCGACGTCCGCGAGCACCCCGAGCGTGTCGGCCAGCGGACGCTTCAGCGGGCCGGGCGCGACCGCCGTCAGATCCGCCTGGAGCAGGACGTGGTCGAGCGGTTCGGGCAGCAGCGGCGCGAGGAGGGCGGTGGCCCGGGCCGTCGCCGCGGCCCGCTCGGCGGGGGAGTGCGGCGGCGGAGCGGTCACGGCGGAGGCCGCCGGGTCGCGCCGCCTGTGGTGGGCGGGAAGCCTGTCACCCGGTCCTGACGGCTGCGCCGCCCGCGCGCCCTCCGGGGCGGGCAGGCCGAGCAGCGCCCGTCCCTGGGCGGACAGCGCACCGCGGCCGGTCACCCCGAGCAGCTCCGCCTCGGACAGCGTCCAGCGGGCCAGCCGGGCCCGGGGGTCGTCCGGCGCGGGCCGGACACTGCGCGAGGGCCGTTCCCAGTGCAGCCGGGCCAGGAGCGAGTCCGTGTCGGGAGAGGACCCCTCGGGAAGCTCGGCCAGCAGGACGAGGACGCGCCGGCGGACCTCGGGTGCCGCGGAACGGTCGAGGCCGGGGCCGAGCGCGGAGAGCGTACGGTCCTTCGCGTCCCGTCCGCCGACCAGACCGGCCGTGCGGGTCGCCGCGAGCCACGCCGACGCGAGCTCGGCCCAGCGCTCCGCGGCGGGCAGCTCCAGCCAGGTGTCGTAGGCGGGCGTCGCCGCGAACCGCTCGTCCGCCTCGCCGTCCGACGCCACCAGACCCGCCGCGTGGGCGAGTTCCACCCAGAACGCGGCGACGGGTTCGGGGACGTCGAGCGCCACCGCCGTTCGCTTCAGGTCCCGCACGCTCACGCCGCCCGCGCGCAGCACGGCGGGACCGCCCTCGTGCCAGTCCTTCAGCAGTTCCTCGACGGTCGCCAGCGTCGTGTACGCCTGGCCGGCCGCGGCGGCGTCCACGGCCTGCGGACTGTGGGCCGTCGCGGCCCCGACCGCGGGGGCCACCGGCTCGGTCACCCGGTGCGCGCGGCCC
Organism: Streptomyces sp. NPDC021080; assembly: GCF_044333225.1. Taxonomy (NCBI): domain Bacteria; kingdom Bacillati; phylum Actinomycetota; class Actinomycetes; order Kitasatosporales; family Streptomycetaceae; genus Streptomyces; species Streptomyces sp. NPDC021080. Next base: position 166,361 of record NZ_JBIRQM010000008.1, read on the forward strand.
GCCCGCAGGTGCAGGGCGACCTCCCGGGGCAGGACGACCGTGCCCGGCGCCGTGGGCAGCAGCAGCCCCCGCCCGATCAGCCAGCGCAGATGTGCCGCGGGTTCGGCCGTCACCTGCCCGTACGGCGGCCCCCACACCAGCCGGGACAGCACCTCCACCGCCTCGGCGGGCGCCTCGTCGAGCAGCGCCGACATCCGGGTCCGGCCGGAGAACAGGGCGCTGAGCGATGCCACCGCCGACACGGAGTCGTGGGTGGAGGCCAGCCCCGCCGTGGCCACGATCTCCTGGATGCGGCCCGGCGACATGCCGGCCGTGGCCTCGCCGACCGTCGGCCCGAGGCCCGTCGGGGACGGGTGCTGCGGGGACGGCGCGAGCAGTTCACGTGCCGTGCGGACGAGCCGGAGGCGGTCGTCGGGTCCCCACAGCAGAGCCTGCTCGCGCAGCGCGGCGAGCGCGTGCGGGAAGGCCGCCGTGGCCACCGGGTCGCCGTCGTCGCCCGCCAGCAGCCCGAGCAGTTCGTCGTACGTCGCCGGTTCCCGCGCCACCGCCAGCGCTTCCGCCGTCTGCAGCGTGAAACGGTCCAGACGCTCCAGGGCGCGTACGACCGACGCCCGGGTGCCCGCCCGTGTGGCCAGCTGGGTGAGGTCCGTGGGGACGGGGGTGATCAGGTCCGGCCGGGACCGCAGGAGGGCGGACAGCGAGGCGTCGTCCCGCGCGCGGAGTGCTTCCGCCAGGGACCGCGGGGCGGTCGTCTCGGGGCTCATCCTGTCCACGGTAGCGGGTGGGATGCCCCCGGGGCCCGGCCCCCGCCCGGTGGACCGTGCGGCGGCCCCGCGATTCCGGGGGCGGGTGGACGTCGTACGGCTGCCCGAGGCCCCGGCCGGACGCTCCCGCGCACGGGAGAACCGGTACCTTCGTCCCGCACGGGGTATTCAACGCACGCGCCCCGGAGGGGACTTCGTGGGGATCGAGAGCGACCAGCTGGTCTTCGACTATCTGAGCCGGGTCGGTGACCTGGCCCAGCGGCGGCAGCTGCCGTCGGCCACCCGCATGCGCCTGGTCACGGAACTGCGCGAGGAGATCGGCCGCCGCCGGGCCGGAGCCGCCGACAGTCCCGCCGCCGTCCGCCGCATCCTCGACCGCCTCGGCACCCCCGACGAGATCGTCGCGGCGGCCGGAAGGGGTTCGGACGCCGCCGGGGCCGGCACCGGGACCTGGGCCGCCGTGCCGTCGCAGCGCGCCGCCGCCGAACCGCAGGAGCGCCCGAAGGGACTGCGCCGCGTCGTCCCCCGCCCCCGCCCGGCCCCGGAGCGGACCGCCGAGAACGCCGGGGCCGACACCCCGTCCCCGCCCCATCTGGCGAGCGCGTCCGAACTGGGCGACAGCGCCACCCGGCCCGACTGGTGGCGCTCCACCGACAGCCCCTTCGGGCTCGGCGACAGCGTGCCCGGGTTCGTCGGCGGCGTGGAGATCCCCGAACTGCTCAAGCCGCCCCCGGCCGAGCAGGACGGCGCGGCCGGTGAGGAGACGAAACCGGCCGAGGAGACGGCGCCGGACCCCGGGGACAGGCCGGCCGACGGGGCCGCCGTCGCGCGCCGCGGACCCCGTCTCCGCCTCCCGCGCCCCGGCGGCTGGACCAACCCGCTGCTCCTGCTCGCCGCCGCCCTCCTCGTCGCCGGCGCGGTCCTCGGCAACTGGTTCGCGCTCGGCCTCGGCTGGCTGATCGCCTACGGCTCGCGCAAGTTGACCCCGGCGGAGTCGAAGTGGGCCGTCCTCGTCCTGCCGGGACTGTCCGCCACGGCCGGGATCGTCTGGCTCTGGGGCCGTTCGAACGGCCGCTGGGGCACCCCCGTCGCCGAGGGCCACATGAACGAGGCGATGGCCCAGACCTGGCCCTTCGTCGTCCGCGGCGCGGCGATCGCCTCGGCCCTCTACCTGGTCTGGCGCTCCCAGCGCACCCGCTGAGGCCCGGCACGGTCCCTGACCCGGGTTCCGGCGAAGGCGCTCGGCGCCGCCCCGGCGAAAAGGCCTGGACCGGTCCCCCGGCGGCCTGGGCACAATGGCCCATATGACCTCACCTGCGCTGACCGTCGGCTTCGACCTCGACATGACCCTGATCGACTCCCGCCCCGGGATCCACGCCTGCTTCACGGCGCTGTCGGCACGGACCGGGACGTCCATCGACGCCGATCTCGTGGTCACGCGGCTCGGGCCGCCGCTGGAGGAGGAACTCGCCCACTGGTTCCCGGCCGAGCGGATAGAGGAGATGACCGGCCTCTACCGCGAGATGTACCCCGAGTACGCGATCACCGGCTCGCTCGCGATGCCCGGCGCGCGCGAGGCCGTCACGGCGGTGCGGGCGGCGGGCGGCCGCGCGGTCGTCGTGACCGCGAAGTGGGAGCCCAACGCCAGGCTGCACCTGGGCCACCTGGGCATCGACGCGGACGAGGTCGTCGGCAGCCTGTGGGCCGAGCAGAAGGCGGTGGCGCTGCGCGAGCACGGCGCGAGCGTGTACGTCGGCGACCACACCGGCGACGTCCGCGGGGCACGCACCGCGCGGGCGTACAGCGTGGCCGTGGCGACCGGGCCGTGCGACGCCGACGAACTGCGCGCGGCGGGCGCGGACGTCGTCCTCGCCGACCTCACGGAGTTCCCGGCGTGGCTGGAGAACCACCGCTGAGGGCACGGCGGTTCCCGGCGGGGCCCGCCGCGGCGCGTGCCGTCGGCGACGGCCCCGCGGGACGAGCGCCCTCCGTGGCGTCCTCCGTGGCGTCCGCCGTCAGGAACGGGCGGCGCGGGCCCGGCGGCGGCCCTCGGCGGCGGACCGGAGCACTCCCGCCGCGGCCAGCAGGAATCCGACGCCCATGAGCATGCTCAGACCGAACATGTAGAACGGAAAAGGTTTCGTACCGAGGAACAGCGGTGCCACGGTGACCAGTGTGGCCAACGTTCCGATGAAGAAAACGATGGCACCGGCACGGATCAGCCGGTCGCCGGCTTCAGGGGAATTCGCTTGGGTTTTGTCACGCACTCCACCAGGGTAGTTCCCTGCCCGAAGGAACAATCCAGCGACGTCTTGTCACGAGCCGACGGACCATTAGCCTTGGTACCGGCGGGTCGGCTGACCCGCTGTAGTGCTATCCAGAGGCGTTTCCCGGACAGTTGCCGCCGCAACCGCCCGAGCCGTTCCCAGAGAAGTTTCCGACGAGTACGAGGACGAGGACAGACGTGCCCACCGGCAAAGTCAAGTGGTTCAACACTGAGAAGGGCTTCGGCTTTCTCTCCCGTGACGACGGCGGCGACGTCTTCGTCCATTCCTCGGTCCTGCCCGCCGGAGTAGACGCCCTCAAGCCCGGCCAGCGTGTCGAGTTCGGTGTCGTCGCCGGTCAGCGCGGCGATCAGGCCCTCTCGGTGACCCTTCTGGAACCGACCCCCTCGGTCGCGGCCGCCCAGCGCCGCAAGCCGGACGAACTGGCTTCCATCGTCCAGGACCTGACGACCCTCCTCGAGAACATCACGCCCACCCTGGAAAAGGGCCGCTACCCCGAGAAGACCTCCGGCAAGAAGATCGCGGGCCTGTTGCGCGCGGTCGCCGACCAGCTCGACGTATGACCGGCCGTCAGCGGCCGGAGGCCACCGTGTCCCGGTGGAATCCGGCCGGGCCCGGGCGGGAACCGGACATCAGGGAAACGCCAGCGCGTCCGGCCCGAGGGGCGGCACCAGCCCCTCGGCCGCCGCACGCGTGAGCAGTCCGCGGACCGCCGCGTATCCGGGCTCGCCCAGATCGGCCGTGAACTCGTTGACGTACAGGCCGATGTGCTGGTCCGCGACACGCGGGTCCATCTCCTGGGCGTGCTCCAGGACGTAGGGGCGGGAGGCCTCCGGGTCGTCCCAGGCGGCGCGCACCGAGGCGCGGGCGGCCTCGGCGAGCTCCAGGAGCCGCTCCGCTCCCAGCGACCGCCTGGCGATGATCGCGCCCAGCGGGATCGGCAGCCCGGTGGTGTGCTCCCAGTGCTCGCCCATGTCGGCGAGCTTGTGCAGTCCGTAGTCCTGGTACGTGAAACGCGCCTCGTGGATGACGAGCCCCGCGTCGACCTTCCCGTCCCGCACGGCCGGCATGATCTCGTGGAACGGCATGACCACGATCTCGCCGACCCCGCCGGGAACCATGTCCGCGGCCCACAGCCGGAACAGCAGATACGCCGTCGACCGCTCGCTCGGCACGGCGACGGTACGGCCGACGAGGTCGGCCCCCGCCTCCCGCGTCAGCACGAGGGGACCGCAGCCCCGCCCGAGCGCGCCGCCGCAGGGCAGCAGCGCGTAGTCGTCGAGGACGTAGGGCAGTACGGCGTACGACACCTTCAGCACGTCGAACTCGCCGCGCTCGGCCATGCCGTTGGTGATGTCGATGTCCGCGAAGGTCACGTCCAGCGAGGGCGCGCCCGGGACGCGGCCGTGCGCCCAGGCGTCGAACACGAAGGTGTCGTTGGGGCAGGGCGAGTAGGCGATCCGCAGGGCTTCGGCGGAATCAGTCGGTGCGCTCATGAGTGTTCCAACTCTCCAGGAGGGGCCCCAGCTTCCCGAAGGCGTCCGTGAGGGCCGCGAGGGCGTCGCCGATGCGCCACGCGGCGCGGTCGCGCGGGCCGACGGGATTGGACACCGCGCGGATCTCCAGCACCGGCACACCGTGCGCGCCGGCCGCCTCGGCGACCCCGAAGCCCTCCATCGCCTCGGCGAGGGCGCGCGGGTGCCGGGTACGCAGTTCGTCCGCGCGTGCGGCGCTGCCGGTCACGGTCGACACCGTGAGGACCGTTCCGACGCTGCCGCCGGTGACGGCGGCGACTTCTCGTACGAGTGATTCCGGAGGCCGGTGGCTGACGGTCCCGAAGCCGAGTTCGGTGACCGGCAGGAACCCCTCCGGCGCCTCGGCGCCCAGGTCCGCCGCGACGATGTCGTCGGCGACCACGAGCGATCCCACGGGCGCGCCGGGCTGGAATCCGCCGGCGATGCCCGCGCAGACGACGAGGCCGTAGGGCGTGCCGTTGAGGGCGGCCCTCGTCAGCGCGGCGGAGACGGAGGCGGCGGCGAGGGCGGGGCCGACACCGGCGGCGAGCAGATCGAGCCCGCCGGTCCGGTGGAGCGTCGCCCCCGGAAGCCGTATCTCCCGCGCCGTGCCGGACGACGCCGCGGCCACCGCTTCCCTCTCCGCGGAGACGGCGGTGGCCACGAGCACCCTCGGCCCGGCGGCGGCGATCAGTTGTCCGAGTCCTTCTTGAACTTGAAGGACCACAGCCCCTTGACCGTCTTGTCACCCATCTTGACGGAGATGACGTTCGAGGTGGCGTTGGCGCCGTACTGCTGGTTGAAGAAGACGCTGCCCGGAATCGTCAGGTAGGTCTTGTCGCTGTACGTGGGGAGCAGCTGCTGCCCGTTCATCAGGATCGTCCACTTGCTGTCGGCGATCTTCGGGTCCACGCCGAACCGGACGGTCTCGTCGGGGTCGATGGTGATGGACTTGATGTCCTTGGACCGCAGGCAGCTCGTCAGGTCCGCGGTCTTCACCGGGTCGCCGTCGTTGTAGCAGCCGGCCTCGGAGCTCACCGACTTGGTTCCGACCGTGACGGTGGCGATCGGGGTCGGCTTGTCACAGGCGGACAGGGCGAGGAGTCCGGCGGAAACGGCGCCGACCGTGGCGACGGCGCGGCGACGGCGCGCAGCGCGTTGTCCATTAGCGGCTCTGCCGCGGGGCAGGGAGGTCATGACCGAAGGCTATCGGGCACGCCCACCCGTGCCCTCACGTGGGGTGCGGCGTGCCGTGCGAGGCCCCCGCGCGGCTCAGGAGACGCGGCCGCGGGCCGATCCGCCGCGCCGGGCCACGAGGAGCAGTCCCCGTACGGTCGTCAGCCACCCGACGGCGACGATCCCGGCGGCCACGGAGAGGCCGAGCGGGCCGTTGAGCGGCATCGCGATGCCGATGGCGCCGCCGAGGACCCAGGCCATCTGGAGCAGCGTCTCGGAGCGGGCGAAGGCCGAGTTCCGGACGAGTTCGGGGACGTCGCGCTGGATCAGGGCGTCCAGGGACAGCTTGGCGAGGGCCTGCGCGAAACCGGCGATCGCCGCGAAGGCCGCCACCATCAGGGTGCCGAAGAACAGCGCCGCCGTGATCGCGGCGGCCAGCACGCACGCCACCACCGTCACGATGATGATCTCCGGTGCGCGCTGCTTCAGCCAGGCGCCGACGGCGGTGCCGAGCGCGTTGCCGACGCCGGCCGAGACGACCACCAGGCCGAGCGAGACCGCCGCGCTCTTGCCGGTGAGCGGGTGCTCGCGCAGCAGGAAGGCGAGGAAGAAGATCAGGAAGCCGGACAGGCAGCGCAGCGAGGCGTTGGCGCCGAGCGCGTGGGTGACGGCCGTGCCCACGGTCCGCAGCCCGGGGCGCGGGGGTTTCTTCAGGTGCGGGCCGTGCAGATGGTCCGCGTCGGCGGCGAGCAGCGCCGTGTCCTCACCTTTGGCGGAGTCGACCTTCGGCGGCAGGGAGAACGACAGGAACGTACCCGCGATGAAGATCGTGAAGGCGCCGTAGAGCGGATAGCGCGCGCCCGCCGACTGGAGCAGGGCGGCGATCGGCCCGGCCACACCGGTGGCCAGGAGTCCGCCCAGAGTGACCCGGGAATTGGCTTTGACCAGGGAGAACGTGGGTGGCAGGAGCCGGGGTACGACGGCGCTGCGCACCACGCCGTACGCCTTGGAGGCGACGAGCACGCCGAGTGCGGCGGGATACAGCTCGAAGGTGCCGGTGACGACGGCGCTCGCCAGAATCAGCGCGAGCATCGCCCGTGCGAGCATCGAGCCCGCCATCGCGGCCCGGCGGCCGTGCGGCAGCCGGTCGAGCAGCGGGCCGATCACCGGGGCGAGGACGGCGAAGGGCGCCATCGTGATGCCCAGGTAGAGGGCGACCCTGCTGCGGGCCTCGTCGGTCGGCACGGAGAAGAACACGGTGGACGCCAGCGCCACCGTGATCATGACGTCGCCCGCGCCGTTCACCGCGTGCAGTTCGATCAGTTTCCCGAGGCCCGACTCGCCCGCTCCGTGCGCGTGGGTCGCCTTGCGGATGCCGCGCGCGGTCTTGCGCACCGGGAAGTGCAGGGCACGTCCCACCGCACGGACGGACCCGGTCAACCGGCCCGATCCGCCACTCCGGTTGCTCCCCTTGGAGCCACCGACACCGGTTGCTCCCTGGGGTGACCTTGCGGACGCCACTCCGTCATAGTGCCCCGAGTTCGGGGTGCGTAGTGCGGTTACCGCGCGTACGGGGTCCGAGGGAGGGGCCGAGTGGGGGTGCCGGGGGAGGACCGGGGGATCTTCGGAGGACCGGGCGGATCGCCGTGCGACCGGGCGAGTCGGGGGGCGAGCGGGAAAGGATTTTTCGCGGAGCGGCGGGGAACGGGTGCCGCTGAGCGGCAAAGATCCCGGCGCGGGGCGGCGAAGACGGCCGCCGGTGTGGGCCCAGGCGCCAGGAGAAGGTAGCGTGCGTAACGCGCCTGCGGCGATTGTTCCCGGCCGCGCGCCTCTCGGCCATCCCGCAGAATGGATGGCGTAGGTGCGCCCGAGTGCGATCGGGCGCGGACGTCGACGCGGCCCACCGGTCCGCTCCGTCCGCACCCCCGCCGAGGAAGGGCGCACCCGTGAGACGGCGTAGGAGAGAAGCGATACCTGTGAGCGCAGCGACAACGCGAAGCCGCACCCCAGACCGTCTGTGCGCCGAGGCCGTCGACCTCGCCCGCGCGGCCGCCGAGGAAGCCGCCTATCCCGGCGTCGTCGGCGAGCATCTCGGACTGGTCTCCGAGGGGGACCGCGTTGTCACGCACTACTTCGAGTGCAAGGAACCCGGGTACCGCGGCTGGCGCTGGGCGTCGACCGTGGCCCGCGCCTCCCGGGCGAAGATCGTCACCCTCGACGAGACGGTGCTGCTGCCCGGCACGGACGCGCTGCTGGCCCCGGAGTGGGTGCCGTGGAGCGAGCGGCTCCGCCCCGGCGACCTGGGCCCCGGGGACCTGCTGCCCACGGACGCCGAGGACCTCCGGCTGGAGCCGGGCTGGTCCGGCGAGGACGAGCCCGCGCCGAACTCGGCGGTCTCCGAGGACATGGCCGAGCTGGCGGAGGCGGAGGACGCGGAGGTGACCGCGGGGACGCCCGCGAACCTGCCGATGGCCCCGCGCCGGGGTTCGATCGCCGCCGTGGCCGAGGAGCTGGGGCTGCGCCGGGCCCGGGTGCTCTCCCGGTACGGGCTGCATGTCGCGGCCGACCGCTGGGAGGACTCGTACGGGGCCAAGACCGCGATGGCGCAGGCCGCGCCCGCGACGTGCGTCAGCTGCGGCTTCCTGAACCGCATCGGGGGCTCGCTCGGACAGGCGTTCGGTGTCTGCGCGAATGAGTTCTCGCCGGCGGACGGGCGTGTGGTGTCTCTCGCGTACGGGTGCGGGGGGCACTCGGAGGCCGCGGTCATGCCGAAGCCGCCGCGGCCGCCGCTGCCGGTGATCGACGAGACCCAGGTGGACCCGTTCCCGCTGCGGCCGTCCCCCGACTCGGGGTCGGTCCCGGCGACCACCGACGAATCCCAGGCGGAGCTGGGTCACTCGTAGGGCCCGCCGTCCCGCGGGGCGGGTGACCGGTGCCGGCACCCTCCCCGGCACGGGGCGCGCCCCCGAGCCTTCTTTCGCCCTCTCCGCCCCTACCCTTCCCGTACCCGGGGCTCCGCCCCGGACCCCGCTCCTCAAACGCCGGAGGGGCTGAAAATCGCACCCGCAGCCGGGTACGCGCGGGAGGGGCCGCGCCGGTACATCACATGCCCGTCGCCACCGACGCCCACCTCTCGTCCGACGGCGACGGGCGGATGTACCGGCGCGGCCCCGACCCCCCACCGGACCGCACCCGGTGACGTCAGCGCGAGCGAACCCGCGCGGTACCTTCGTGCCGCGACCCGGTGCAGCATTCGCGGTCGCGCCAGGCGAGAGGGAGAGTGAACCCGTGAGTAAGTTCGTGCGGCCGGCTGCCGAGGGTGCGGACCCGTTCGGCACGGCGCGCCTGCGCCGCGGAGTACTGGACGCCTGGGCGGCCAGCCCGGCCAGGTTCCGCGAGGACGCCAACGCCGAGGAGGACCTCGTCCTCGGCGGGTACCGCGACCGCCTCGTCGTGGAACTCGCCCAGAACGCCGCCGACGCCTCGGCCCGCGCGGGCACCCCGGGCCGGCTGCGCCTCACGCTCCGCGACGGCGTCCTGGTGGCGGCCAACACCGGCGCCCCCCTCGACGCGGTCGGCGTCGAGTCCCTCGCCACCCTCAGGGCCTCCGCGAAGCGGGACGCCCCGGACACGGCCGTGGGCCGTTTCGGCGTCGGCTTCGCCGCGGTCATCGCCGTCACCGACGAACCCGCCGTCGTCGGCCGGAGCGGCGGCGTCCGCTGGGCGCTGGCCGAGGCCCGCGACCTCGCCGCCGGCACCGCCGCGGACAGCCCCGGCCTCGGTGACGAGATCCGCCGCCGGGACGGCCATGTCCCGCTGCTGCGGCTGCCGTTCGCGGCCGAGGGCACCGCCCCGGCCCCGTACGACACCGCCGTGATCCTGCCGCTGCGCGACACCGCAGCCGAGGATCTCGCCGAGCGCCTCCTGCGGAGCGTCGACGACGCCCTCCTGCTGGCCCTCCCGGGCCTGGAGGAAGTGGTCGTGGAGATCGGCGACGCCGAGGTCCGCACCCTGCGCCGGACCGCCGCCGAGCACGGCACCGTCATCGACGACTCCCGCGACGGCACGACCCGCTACCGCACCGTCGACGCGCACGGCCCCCTCGACCCCGCGCTGCTCGCCGACCGCCCGGTCGAGGAGCGGCTGCGTCCGCGGTGGTCCGTGACCTGGGCCGTCCCGGTCGACGCCGAGGGAGCCCCGGCCCGCCCCCGTACCAGCCCCGTCGTGCACGCGCCGACGCCGAGCGACGAGGCCCTCGGCGTGCCCGCGCTCCTCATCGCCTCGTTCCCGCTCGACACCACCCGCCGTCACGCCGCCCCCGGCCCGCTGACGGAGTTCCTGGTGGAGCGCGCGGCGGACGCCTACGCCGAGCTCCTCGCCTCCTGGCGGCCGGTGGACGCCGGGATCATCGACCTGGTGCCCGGTCCGCTCGGCAAGGGCGAGCTCGACGGCGCGCTGCGGCAGGCGATCCTGGACCGGCTGCCGCGCACCGCGTTCCTGCCGCCCGCCGCCCCGCCGGACCGGCTGCCGGCGGTCGACGCCCCCGAGGACTGGCCCGCGAGCAGTACGGCGGAGAACCCCGCCGCCCTGCGGCCGCGGGACGCCGAGGTGGTGGAGGGCGCGGGCGCCGAGACCGTCCGGGTGCTCGCCGAGGTGCTGACCGGCCTGCTGCCCGCCGGGCTCGAACGGCGGGTGGAGCTGCGCACGCTGGGCGTCGCCCGGGTCGCGCTCACCGAGGCCGTGGACCGGCTGGCCGGCCTGGAGAAGGACCCCGAGTGGTGGTACCGGCTGTACGACAGCCTCGCCGGGGTCGACCCGGACCGGCTGTCCGGACTGCCGGTGCCGCTCGCCGACGGCCGTACGACGATCGGGCCCCGCCAGATCCTGCTGCCCACCGCCGAGGGCTCCCTGGTGGCCCCCGGCACGCTCGCCCGGCTCGGCCTCAAGGTCGCGCACCCGGACGCGGCCCACCCGCTCCTGGAGAAGCTGGGAGCCCTCCCCGCCTCGCCGCGCGCGGTGCTCACCACCCCGCAGGTGCGGGCCGCGGTGGCCGCCTCGCTCGACGACGAGGGCGGGGCCTGGGACGAGGACACCCTGGACGCGGAGGAGCTCGCGGACACCGTCCTCGCGCTGGTGCGTGACGCCGCGCTCGAACCCGGCGACGAGCCCTGGCTCGGCGCGCTCGCCCTGCCGGACGAGGAAGGCGAACTCGCGCCCGCCGGTGAACTCGTGCTGCCCGGCAGCCCGTTCGCCGAGATCATGCGCGAGGACGAACTCGCCTCCGTGGAGTCCGAGTTGGCCGAGCGCTGGGGCGAGCAGCCGCTCGCCGCCTGTGGTGTCCTCGCCGGCTTCGCCCTGGTGCGCGCCACCGACGTCGTCCTCGATCCGGACGAACTGGAGCCGCGCGACGCGGACTTCGCCGAACCCGACGACGCGGGCCTGCTGGACGCGGTGGACGTGTGGTGCGAGGACGTCCTGGACCGGCTGCCCGACTCGCCGGTGCCGCCCGTCGCCACGGAGATCGTGGCCGTACGGGATCTGGACCTGGTGGACGACGACCGGTGGCCGCAGGCACTCGCGCTGCTCGCCCGGCCACCGCTGCGGGACGCGATCATCCAGCAGGTGCGCATCCTGCTCCCGGACGGCACGCACGAGATCGTCCGGCCGTACACGGCGTGGTGGCTGCGCGGGCATCCGGTGCTCGACGGGCGCCGGCCGGCCGGTCTGCTCGCCGCCGGCGGCGATCCGCTGCTGCGCGGCCTGTACGACGAGGCCGACGCGACCGGCTTCGAGGACGAGCAGGTGCTGCGGGCGCTCGGCGTCCGTACGTCCGTGGCCGCCCTGCTCGACGAGCCGGGCGGCGCGGCCGAACTGCTCGGCCGGCTCGCCGACCCCGGGCGCACGGTCACCGGAGCGCAGCTGCACGCCCTGTACGGCGCGCTGGCCGATCTCGACCCCGAGCAGGTGACGCTGCCGGACGAGCTGCGGGCGGTCGTGGACGGCGAGGTGCGGGTCGTGGACGCGGCCGACGCGGTGGTCGTGGACTCACCGGACCTGCTGGCCTTCACCGCCGGGGTACCACTGCTGCCGGTGCCGCCGTCGCGGGCCGCCGAGCTGGCCGAACTGTTCCAGGTACGGCGGCTGAGCGAGTCCGTCACCGGCGAGGTGACCTCCGAGGGCGCCGAGCACGACGTACCGGAGTCCGTACGGGTCCTGCTGGGCCCCGCGACCCCCGCCTCGTACGTCGAGCACGAGGAGCTCGTGGTCGACGGCACCGAGCTCGACTGGCGCCGCACCCGGGACGGGGTGCTGCACGCCGCCACCCTGGAGGGTGTCGCCGCCGGACTCGCCTGGTCGGCGGGCCAGTGGCCGCGCCGCTTCGAGGTCGCCGCGCTGCTGGAGGACCCGTCCCGCACGGAGGAGCTGGCCCGGGACCGCTGGTTCGACTGACCGGATCAGGCGCCGGTTGTCCCGACCGGTTCGGGTACCGGCCGGCCGGGCCGGAGGTTCGGAACGGCCGGGCCGGAGGCCTGCGCAATGGCACGTTTCGCCCGGTCCCGGGATTCCCGGGACCGGGCCTTTCCCCGTGTTTCCCTCTGTGTTTCGCCATCCCCGCGTAACGCGAACCTAAAAACTGAGGTTCCTCCCACCCCACCCGTACAACCGTGCGCACCCCTCACTAATCTCACCCCTTGAGTCAACAGACTCACCGATCACTTGGGTCCCGCGCAGACGACGAGCCGTGAGGAACGACCACCGCCGGGACCCCCTTTCTCCACTTGGGGAACCCCATGCGCATACGAGCCACCGTGGCCGCCGTGACCGGCGCCCTGGCCCTTTCCGCTCTCGCCGTGCCGGCCGCGCAGGCCGCAGGCAACCCGGTGTCCGGCGTCACCTTCTCCAACGTCGTGATCAACAGTGGCAAGAACATCGTGGTCGGCGTCTCGGCGACGGTCACGGTCGGCGCGACCTACACGGTCACGCACCCCTCCAGCGTCAGCCTGAGCTCCTTCGACAACGGCCCGATGCTCTACCGCGGCACCTCGGTCACCTCGCCGACCGACGCCATCTTCGGTGACGACCCCGGCACCTGCACCGCCGTCTCCTCCACGGTGGCCAACTGCACGGCCAAGATCCAGTTCCGTCCGGCCTCCTCCGACGACACCTTGGACCTGTACGACGCCCAGGCCGGTGCCTGGAAGGTCGGCGCGCTCGCCGTCGACGGCAGCGACAACGCCAAGTGGCAGGGCGACCTGGGCACCCAGAACGTCCAGCGCCTGTCGAAGCTGACGGTCGACGCCGCGCCCGAGCCGGTCAAGAAGGGCAAGACCGTCACGGTCACCGGCGCGCTGACCCGCGCGAACTGGGACAACGGCAAGTACCAGGGCTACACGGGCCAGTCGGTGAAGCTGCAGTTCCGCAAGGCGGACAGCACCACCTACACCACGCTCAAGACGGTCACCACGGACAGCAGCGGCAAGCTGTCGACGACCACCACGGCCACCGCCGACGGTTACTTCCGCTACAGCTTCGCGGGCACCTCGACCACCCCGGCCGTCAGCGCCGCGGGTGACTACGTCGACGTGCAGTAACACCTGAACATCCGGCAGCACCAGAACGTCCGGCAGCACCAGAACGTCCGGTGAGCGCCGGAACGCCGGTAGCGCCCGATGTCGCAGGAGATCCCCGGTCCCAGGGCCGGGGATCTCCGTCTTTCCTGCCCCGGTCGTCCTGCCGCGGAAATATGTTCGTCTCGCGTACAACTATTGGGCCGCCCGGGTGATCTTCTCCAGTGGGTCATCAGACTCCACCGTCATCTGGGCCACTGCGGTCGCGGACCGCCAGGACCGACCACCGTCGGGGCCCCTGTCTCCACGTGGGGATCGCATGCGCATTCGTGCCACCGTGGCCGCCGTCTCCGGCGCCCTGGCTCTCTCCGCCTTCGTCGTGCCGGGAGCCCACGCCGCCGACTCCTCCTCGTACCGCGCCGACGTCGCCAAGGTGCAGGAGGCCGCCCGCGCCGCCTCGGGCAAGACCCCGTACACCGGTTCCACCGGCGCTGTCGACGGCGTTCCGTACGACCTGAACGTCTCCTTCTCCAACTTCAAGGTCAACGGCGGCAAGGCCATCACCGTCGGTGTCAGCAACCACGTGACCGTCCCGGTCACCTACACCCTGACGCACGGTGCCGACGTCGACATCACCGCCGACGACTTCCTGAACGGCCCGTACCTGTACAAGGGCTCGTTCGACGAGCCGGCCAACACGCTCTTCGGCAACGCTCCGGGCACCTGCTCCGCCACCTCGGCGACGGCCGCCTCCTGCAAGGCCGTCATCGACATCTACCCGGCCGAGGGAGAGCTCCTCAACTCGGACGCGGGCGCCTGGAAGGCGGCCGGCCTGGCCATCGCGTACAACGGCGAGGACCCGTCCAGCGAGGACATCGACCTGAGCAAGGTCGGTGTCGCGGACCAGGGCGGCTTCACCTCGCCCAACGTCCAGCGCTACTCCAAGCTGACGGTCAACGCTTCGCCGGAGCCGGTGAAGAAGGGCAGGACCGTCACGGTCACCGGCAAGCTCTCCCGCGCCAACTGGGAGGACAACGCCTACCACGGCTACACGGGCCAGTCGGTGCAGCTGCAGTTCCGCAAGAAGAACAGCGACACGTACACCACGCTGAAGACGGTCAAGACGGACGGCACCGGCAACCTGAAGACCACCACGACGGCCACCGTCGACGGTTACTTCCGCTACAGCTTCGCGGGCACCTCGACCACCCCGGCCGTCAAGGCCACGGGCGACTACGTCGACGTGCAGTAACACCCGGACGGTTCGAAAGATCCCGAATCCCCGGCCCTCGGGCCGGGGATTCGCGTCTGTCCGCCCCTTCGTCTCCGGCTTTCGTGAAAAAAAGTTCACCTCGCGTACAACTTTTCGCATGCGTGGTCGATCTTCTCTTCCGGGTCAACAGACCCGACCATCACTTGGGCCCCACGACCGCGAGCCGTCAGGACCGACCACCGTCGGGGCCCCCTGTTTTTCACGTGGGGATCGCATGCGCATACGTGCCACTGTGGCCGCCATCTCCGGCGCCCTGGCTCTCTCCGCCCTCGCCGTGCCTGCCGCGCAGGCCGACGAGGTCAGCGGGGACACCACGATCTCGAGCGTCGTGGTGAACGGCGGTACGCCGGTCGTCGTCGGCGCGACCGCCAAGAAGACCATCAAGGTCAGCTTCACCGCCAAGGACGCGTCGGGCGTCGACTGGGCACAGGCGATCCTGTACCACGGCGCGAGCATCGAAGCGGCCGACAGCGGTGCCGTCGCCAACAGCAGCGACGGCCGTGCCACCTGCACCAAGGTCAGCACCACGACCTCGACCTGCACGTCGACCTTCGACATGGAGCCGGGCGCCAACCTGATCGACTCCGTGGCCGGCGGCTGGAAGGTCTGGGCCATCGCGGCGGGCAAGGACGGCGACTACACGCAGAAGGACAACGCCAAGGGCTTCCAGGTCCAGCGCCTGTCGAAGCTGACGGTCGACGCCGCTCCGGAGCCGGTGAAGAAGGGCAAGACCATCACGGTCACCGGCGCCCTGACCCGCGCGAACTGGGACAACGGCAAGTACCAGGGGTACACGGGCCAGTCGGTGCAGCTGCAGTTCCGCAAGAAGAGCAGCACCACCTACACCACGCTCAAGACCGTCAAGACGGACGGCACCGGCAAGCTGAAGACCACCACGACGGCCACCGTCGACGGTTACTTCCGCTACAGCTTCGCGGGCACCTCGACCACCCCGGCCGTCAAGGCCACGGGTGACTACGTCGACGTGCAGTAACACCCGGCGCGGTCCGGCATCGGCGTGACCTGAATCCCGGGCCCCAGGGCCGGGGATTCAGGTCGGTTCGGCGGGGCTTCACAAAAACTTCACCCCGCGTACAACCTTTTGCGCGCCAGGGCGATCATGTCTTCCGAGTCAACAGACTCCATGATCACTTGGGCCCCTGCGAGCACGAGCCGTCAGGGCCGACCACCGTCGGGGCCCTTTCTCCATATGGGGATCGCATGCGTATTCGTGCCACCGTGGCCGCCGTCTCCGGCGCCCTGGCCCTCTCCGCCCTCGCCGTACCCGCCGCCCAGGCGACGGGCGGCCACTCGTACAGCCACGACGACGTCCAGAAGGCCGCGCAGGCCGCGCGCGAGGCCACCGACGGCAAGTCGGCCTACACCGGCTCCACGGGCGAGGACGCCGAGCCGTACCCGCTGGACGTCACCTTCTCCGCCGTGAAGGTCAACAACGGCAAGCCGATCGCGGTGGGCGTCAGCAACAAGGTCACGGTCCCCGTCACCTTCACCGTGACGCACTCCGAGGACGTCGACATCCACGCCGACGACACGTACCTGGACGTCGAGCTCTACCGCGGCGACTACGAGACGCCGGACAACTGGCTGGTCGGCCCGGACTGGCCGGTCTGCCACGACGTCTCCGCGACGAAGGCGAACTGCACGAGCACCATCGAGGCCGACCCGACCTGGGACATGGTGGGCAACGAGGACGCCACCACGTGGAAGGCCGACGGTTACCTCCTCGACTTCAACGACCAGGACCCGCTGGGCGAGGACATCGACTGGAGCCAGGTCGGTTTCGCCGGGGCCGACAACCTCGGCTCCGTCAAGGTCCAGCGCTACTCCAAGCTGACGGTCAACGCCGCTCCGGAGCCGGTGAAGAAGGGCAGGACCGTCACGGTCACCGGCAAGCTCTCCCGCGCCAACTGGGACGACTTCGCGTACCACGGCTACACGGGCCAGTCGGTGCAGCTGCAGTTCCGCAAGAAGAACAGCGACACGTACACCACGCTGAAGACGGTCAGGACGGACGGCACCGGCAACCTGAAGACCACCACGACGGCCACCGTCGACGGTTACTTCCGCTACAGCTTCGCGGGCACCTCGACCACCCCGGCCGTCAAGGCCACGGGTGACTACGTCGACGTGCAGTAGCCGATGACGTAGCCCTACGCGGGAACGCGGCGGTCGGCCCGCCTCCACAGGAACTCCAGGACGGCCGCCGCGATCACCGAGATCAGCACCGCGATCCACGGCATCGTCGTGCCGACCAGCTTCAGCGCGAAGAAGTGCTGCAGCCTCGGCACCACGAGCACGAGCAGGAACGCCCCGCCCATCGAGGCGACGAGGCAGATCCGCCACCAGGTGTAGGGCCGGGCGATGATCGCGAGCACCCACATCGAGACCAGGAACAGCGTCAGCGTCGCGGCGCTCGTCTCCGCCTCCAGCGAGCCCTCACCCGTGTAGTAGTGGCGCGCGATCAGATACATCACGAAGGTCGCCGTGCCCGCGACGACCCCGCCCGGGATCGAGTACCGCATCACCCGCCGTACGAAGTGGGGCTGGGCGCGCTCCTTGTTGGGGGCGAGGGCGAGGAAGAACGCCGGGACGCCGATCGTCAGGGTGGACAGCAGGGTCAGGTGGCGCGGCAGGAACGGGTACTCGACCTGCCAGCACACCACCAGCACGGCCAGCAGCACCGAGTAGACCGTCTTCACCAGGAACAGCGTCGCGACCCGGGTGATGTTCCCGATGACCCGGCGGCCCTCCCCGACCACCGAGGGCAGGGTCGAGAAGCTGTTGTTCAGCAGCACGATCTGGGCCACCGCGCGGGTCGCCTCGGAGCCCGAGCCCATGCTCACCCCGATGTCCGCGTCCTTCAGGGCCAGGACGTCGTTCACGCCGTCGCCGGTCATCGCCACCGTGTGCCCGCGGGACTGCAGGGAGCCGACCATGTCCCGCTTCTGCTGCGGGGTGACCCGCCCGAAGACCGTGCCCTTCTCCAGGGACTCGGCCATCTCCTCGGGCTCGTCCGGCAGCCGGCGCGCGTCCACGACCTCGCCGGTGAGCCCCAGCTTTCCGGCGACCGCGCCCACCGACACCGCGTTGTCCCCGGAGATGACCTTGGCCTTGACGTCCTGCTCGGCGAAATAGCGCAGGGTGTCGGCCGCGTCCGGGCGCAGCCGCTGCTCCAGCACGACCAGCGCGGCGGGCCGCGCGGCCTCCGCGACGCCGGGGTCGCCGAGGTCCTTGGTGGTCCTCGCGAGCAGCAGCACCCGCAGCCCCGCCTCGTTGAGCCGCTCGGTCTCGGCGAGCGCCGCGTCCCCGGCGGGCAGCAGGACGTCGGGGGCGCCGAGCAGCCAGGTGCTCGACTCGCCGTTGCCCTCGCTGAAGCCGGCGCCGCTGTACTTGCGGGCGGAGGAGAAGGGCAGGGACTGGGTGCAGCGCCACTCCTCGCTGTCCGGGTAGGCGGCGATGATCGCCTGGAGGGAGGCGTTCGGCCGGGGGTCGGACTCGCCGAGTGCGCCGAGGACCTTGTGCAGATACCTTTCGTCGGTGTCGTGCAGGGGACGCAGCTCGGTGACGTCCATGCCGCCCTCGGTGAGGGTGCCGGTCTTGTCGAGGCAGACGGTGTCGATGCGCGCGAGGCCCTCGATGGCGGGAAGCTCCTGCACGAGGCACTGTTTCCGGCCGAGGCGGATGACGCCGATCGCGAAGGCGACGGAGGTGAGCAGGACCAGCCCCTCGGGGACCATGGGCACGATCCCGCCGACGGTCCGCGCGACGGAGTCCTTGAAGCCGTGCTGCTTGACGATCAGCTGGCTGATGATCAGACCGATCGCGGTCGGGATCATCATCCACGTCACGTACTTGAGGATCGTGGAGATACCGCTGCGCAGTTCGGAGTGGACCAGCGTGAACCGTGAGGCCTCCTCCGCCAGCTGTGCCGCGTACGCCTCCCGGCCCACCTTCGTCGCCGTGAAGGCGCCGCTGCCGGCGACCACGAAGCTGCCCGACATCACCGGGTCGCCGGCGTGCTTGACCACGGGGTCGGCCTCACCGGTGAGCAGCGACTCGTCGATCTCCAGCCCGTCGGCCTCCGCGCAGGTGCCGTCGACGGCGACCTTGTCGCCCGGCCCGATCTCGATGAGGTCCCCGAGCACGATCTGCGACGATCTCACCTCGGCGGCGACCCCGTCCCTGCGGACGGTCGGTCTCACCTCGCCGATGACCGCGAGCGAGTCCAGTGTCTTCTTGGCCCGCCACTCCTGGATGATGCCGATCCCGGTGTTGGCGATGATCACGTAGCCGAACAGGCTGTCCTGGAACGGCGCCACGAACAGCATGATCAGCCAGAGCACTCCGATGATCGCGTTGAACCGGGTGAACACGTTCGCCCGGACGATCTCGCCCACGGAGCGGCTGCTGCGGACGGGTACGTCGTTCACCTCGCCGCGTGCGACCCGCTCGGCCACCTCGGCGGCCGACAGCCCCTCGGCCCGCCGCGAGGCGGGTATGGGCACGGGGTGAACGGGATCGAGTCCGGCGCCCGCGTCGGTGTGGGTCATGCCTTCGACGGTACGTGCGGATATGCCGCTTCACCCGCCGAGTGGGCCGAAGTTCCGACTTGGGGAGGAGCCGCGGCGGCGGGTCGTGCTGCTGTGGGTGGAGAAGGGGCCGTTACTCCGTCACGGGGGTGGCGGAGGAGTCGGCCGCCAGGGCGCGCTTGATCGCCGCGTCGCGCTTGCGGACGTACCAGATGCCGATCAGTCCGAGGCCCGCGCCGGCCAGACAGGTCCACAGCCACCACAGGTGTCCGTGGTCGTCGAACCAGCCGTAGAACGGCAGCTGCACCAGGAAGAGGACGAACCAGAGGATCGTGCCGCCCGTGATGGTGGCGACGACGGGGCCCTCCAGGGGCTCCGGCGCCTCGTGCTTGGGGGTCCACTTCGCCATGTGCACAGCTTACGAGGGCCGGCGACCGGTTGTGTTCGCACCCGGCCTCCCCAGACGCGGCAAGGGTCTACGCGCGGAGATAGCGATTTGAGACTCATATGTTCATACTGAAACGGTCCGAGTCTGGCCAGTTGTATTCGTATGAAACACCAATAGTGGCCTGGGGGAACCTGTTGGTGAGCGACCACTGACCAGGCTCGATCACGTCCCGTCCCCCTGCACGTTTGAGGACCCGCATGTCCACCTCGGCCGCCACCAAGGCCCCCGCTCCGCAGGAGCCGGATTCCCGGCCCGCGCAGAGCGCCCTCGACCGCTACTTCAAGATCTCGGAGCGGGGTTCCAACCTCTCGCGCGAGATCCGCGGCGGGTTCGCCACCTTCTTCGCGATG
Organism: Streptomyces sp. NPDC021080; assembly: GCF_044333225.1. Classification (NCBI taxonomy): domain Bacteria; kingdom Bacillati; phylum Actinomycetota; class Actinomycetes; order Kitasatosporales; family Streptomycetaceae; genus Streptomyces; species Streptomyces sp. NPDC021080. The sequence goes on from NZ_JBIRQM010000008.1 coordinate 186,289, forward strand.
GCGTACATCATCGTGCTGAACCCGATCATCCTGGGCAGCGCGAAGGACATGTACGGGCACCACCTCGACAACGGTCAGCTGGTCACCGCGACCGCGCTGACCGCGGCCTTCACGACGCTGCTCATGGGCGTCATCGGCAACGTGCCGATCGCGCTCGCCGCCGGCCTCGGCGTGAACACGGTCGTCGCCCTCCAGCTCGCGCCCCGGATGTCCTGGCCGGACGCGATGGGCATGGTGGTCCTCGCGGGCTTCATCGTGATGCTCCTGGTCGCCACCGGTCTGCGCGAGCGCGTCATGAACGCGGTGCCGCTCGGCCTGCGCAAGGGCATCGCGATCGGCATCGGCCTGTTCATCATGCTGATCGGCCTGGTCGACTCCGGCTTCGTCACGCGCATCCCGGACATCGCCCAGACGACGGTCCCGCTCCAGCTCGGCACCGACGGCCACCTGCACGGCTGGCCCGTCCTGGTCTTCATCCTCGGCACCCTGCTGACCCTCGCGCTCATCGTGCGCAAGGTGCCCGGCGCCATCCTCATCTCGATCGTCACCATGACGGTCGTCGCGGTGGTCATCAACGCCGTCACCACCATCCCGTCCTGGGGTCTGACCACCCCGAAGTGGCCCGGCAACCCGGTCGCCAGCCCGGACTTCGGGCTCATCGGCCAGTTCAGCCTCTTCGGCGGCTTCAGCAAGGTCGGCGTGCTGACCGGCATCCTCTTCGTCTTCACCGTGCTGCTGTCGTGCTTCTTCGACGCGATGGGCACGATCATGGGCATCAGCGACGAGGCCAAGCTGACGGACGCGCAGGGCAACATGCCCGGCATCAACAAGGTCCTCTTCGTCGACGGCATCGCCGTCGCCGCGGGCGGCGCCTCCTCCTCGTCGGCCACCACCTGCTTCGTGGAGTCCACGGCCGGCGTCGGCGAGGGTGCCCGCACGGGCTTCGCGAACGTGGTCACCGGCGCGCTCTTCGCCGTCGCCCTCTTCCTGACCCCCGTCGCCACGATGGTCCCGTCCCAGGCGGCCACCCCCGCGCTGATCGCGGTCGGCTTCCTGATCATGTCCCACTCGGTCAAGGAGATCGACTGGGCGGACTACACGATCGCCATCCCGGCCTTCGTGACCATGATGATGATGCCGTTCACCTACTCGATCACCAACGGCATCGGGATGGGCTTCATCACCTTCGTCGTGCTGCGCCTGGCGGCGGGTCGCGGCCGTGAGATCCCGGTCGCCATGTACGTGGTGTCCGCGGTGTTCACCTTCTACTACCTCATGCCGGCTCTCGGTCTGACCTGAGCGGCGTCAGCCCGAGCGGCATCACCGGCCTCGGCCGGGTGCGGGGTCATGTGACCCCGTAGAACTTCTCCGTCTCCTCGACGGCGGTCTGGAACCGCTCGTCGAAGTCGTCGCGAATGAGCGTCCGGACCACATAGTCCTGGACGCTCATTCCGCGTTTCGCGGCATGGTGACGGAGCCGTTCGAGCAGCTCCCCGTCGATACGCAGGCTGAGCACGCTGGTCCCCATGCAGTCGAGGGTCGCCGCTTCCCGACCGGATTCGGGTCACTTTCCGGAGCGATCTCACTCATATGAGTGATCCCCGCGGCGAATGGCGCGTTTCACGGCCACCCCATTGTTCTTTAGCGAGAGTAATGAGTTACGCTAAAGAACATGCCTGACCTCACCCATGGCGACGACGAAGCCGCCGTCAACGCCTTGCGCTCCGCAGTGATGCGGTTGTCACGTCGACTCAAGCACCAGCGGGTCGACGAGTCGCTGAGCCCCACCGAGATGTCGGTGCTCGGCACCCTCGCCCGCTGCGGCAGCGCCACGCCGGGCGAGCTCGCCCGCAAGGAGCACGTGCAGCCGCCGTCGATGACCCGCATCGTCGCGCTGCTGGAGGCCAAGGAGCTCGTCAGGCTGGAGCCGCACCCCGAGGACCGGCGCCAGAAGGTGGTGACGCAGACCGACAAGGCGGAGGCCATGCTCGAAGAGAGCCGCCGCAGACGGAACGCGTTCCTGGCCGGACTGGTCGAGGCCCTCGACGAGGACGAGTGGGCCAAGCTCCGCGAAGCCGCTCCCGTCCTGGAGAAGCTCGCGCACATCTGACCGTCGGCGGCCCTCTTTCGCTCCCCGATCCCGGCCGGGATCATCGGTCTCGGTCCGGATCACTGATGCCGGTCGGGATCACCGGTCTCGGTCCGGATCACTGATCTCGGCCCGGATCACCGGTCACGGACTGGATCACTGATCTCGGCCCGGATCACCGATCACGACCTGGATCACTGATCTCGGTCCGGATCGCCGATCTCGGCCCGGACCACCGCTCATGATCCGGATCACCGGTCACGGAGCACGGAGGGTCCGCCCTTCCCCACAAGCGCCGACGCCCCCCATGACGCCGACGTCCACGATCGCACTGGAGGCGAGCCCTTTTGAGTACGGGACCCGGAGCACACTCCGCCCCCGCACCAGCCACCCACGACTCCACAGCCACCCGCGACTCCCCCCGCTCCTCCTCGATGTTCAGCTCGCTGAAGATCCGGAACTACCGTCTGTTCTTCCTGGGCCAGGTCGTCTCCAACACCGGCACCTGGATGCAGCGCATCGCCCAGGACTGGCTGGTGCTCAGCCTGACCGGCTCCTCCGCCGCTGTCGGTATCACCACCGCCCTCCAGTTCCTGCCGATGCTGCTCTTCGGCCTCTACGGCGGTGTCCTCGTCGACCGTCTCCCCAAGCGCCCCACGCTGCTGGTGACCCAGACGGCGATGGCCCTCACCGGCCTCGCGCTCGCCTTCCTCACCCTCTCCGGCCACGTCCAGGTCTGGCACGTCTACCTCGCGGCCTTCGCCGTCGGCATGGCCACCGTCGTCGACAACCCGGCCCGCCAGTCCTTCGTCTCCGAGATGGTCGGCCCCGGCCAGCTGCAGAACGCGGTCAGCCTGAACTCGGCCAACTTCCAGTCCGCGCGCCTGGTCGGACCCGCCGTCGCGGGCCTGCTGATCACCGGCGTGGGGACCGGCTGGGCCTTCCTGCTCAACGGCCTGTCGTTCGTGGCCCCGCTGGCGAGCCTGCTGCTGATGCGCTCCCGTGAACTGCACGTCGTCGAGCGGGCGCCGCGCGCCAAGGGCCAGCTCCGCGAAGGCCTCCACTACGTCGCCGGCCGGCCCGAACTGATCTGGCCGATCGTCCTCGTCGGCTTCATCGGCACCTTCGGCTTCAACTTCCCCGTCTGGCTGTCGGCGTACGCGGACGACATCTTCCACGCGGGCGCCGGGGCCTACAGCCTCTTCAACACGCTGATGGCGCTGGGCTCGCTGACCGGAGCGCTGCTCGCCGCCCGGCGCGGCACGGCCCGGCTGCGCGTGCTGATCGCGGCGGCGATCGCCTTCGGAGCGCTGGAGGTGGTGGCCGCCACGGCCCCCACGCTCTGGCTGTTCTCGCTGCTGATGGTCCCCATCGGCATCTTCGGGCTGACGGTGAACGTCACCGCGAACACCTCGGTCCAGATGGCCACCGACCCGGCCATGCGCGGCCGGGTCATGGCGCTGTTCATGATGGTCTTCGTGGGCGGCTCGCCCCTGGGCGCGCCGCTGATCGGCTGGGTCACCGACGTCTACGGCCCCCGGGTGGGCTTCGCGCTCGGCGGACTGGTCTCGATGGCCGCGGCGACGGCGATCGGTCTGGTGCTGGCCCGCCTCGGCGGTCTGCGGGTTTCCCTCGGGTGGCATCACGGCCGCCCCCGGATCCGCTTCGTCCCGCGCGTACGGACCGAGGAGCAGCTCGCCACCGCGGTGTGACCGGACGGCTCGGGGGCGGCCGGCCCACACACGCGGCCGGCCGCCCCGGCCGTACTTCCAGCCGCTTCCCGCGCCCCTCTGCCGCCCCTCTGCCGCCCCCGCGCCCCTCTGCCGCCCCCGTGCCCCTCGGGCGGTCCCGGGTGCCTCTCCGGCGGTCCCGCGTGAACCCTGGGCCTGCCCGCCCCCCCCAGCGCCTCTCCGGTCCGTCTCCCGCGCCCCTCGGGAGGCGGCCGGTGCCGGCGGAGGCCTCGCACACTCCCGTGTGCTGATCGGAGTTCCCTGGAAGGCTGGCCCCATGAGACTCTTCGCGGCGGTACTGCCCCCGGCCGATGTGGTGCGTGAACTGGCCCTGGAAGTGGACGTGTTGCAGCGGATGCCGGGCGCGGACGCGTTGCGCTGGACGGGCCGGCCCGGCTGGCACTTCACCCTCGCGTTCTACGGGGAGGTGGCCGACGAGACCGTCCCGGATCTCGCGGAACGGCTGCTGCGGGCCGCCCGTCGCACCGACCCGTTCCCGCTGTCCCTGCACGGAGGCGGCCACTTCGGCGACCGCGCCCTGTGGGTCGGCGCCGCGGGGGACAGGGAGACCATGCGGCTGCTGGCGGACCGGGCGGGGGCGGCGGGCCGCAAAGCGGGCGTCGCGATGGAGGAGCACCGCCGTTACCGGCCGCATCTGACGGTGGCCCGCAGTCGCGCCTCCGCGGACTTCAAGCCGTACGTCGCCGCCCTGGACACGTTCGCCGGGACTCCCTGGACGGTGGGTGAGCTGTGTCTCGTCCGCAGCAACCTGCCGACCTCGGGAGTGCCCCGTGAGCAGCCCCGATACGAAACGGTGGCGAGCCGGCCGCTGGGGGCGGGCGACGGGAGGTGACGAGCGGGCGGTTAACCTCGATGGCGTGAACCCCAAGACCCGCAACCGCATCATGGCCGGTGTGCTCGTGCTGATGTTCTTCGTCGTCGCCATGGCGGCGGCGGTCAGATAGCGACCGCCATCGCCGGACCGCCTCACTGCCGGGCGAGACCGCGCTTCTCCAGCGGATCCTCGTACGCCTGGATCCGGGCGCGTAGGGCCGTGCCGGCGAGCGCGTGCTCTCCTGGGCCGACGGGGTCCCGAAGCCCCGAGTGGCACCCTTGCCTCGAGCGGGCTCGAAGGCGTTGGCTGGGGTTTCATGAAGTACACGCAGCTCGGACGCACGGGACTGAAGGTCAGCAGGCTGGTCCTCGGGACCATGAACTTCGGACCGCAGACCGACGAAGCCGACAGTCACGCGATCATGGATGCCGCGCTGGACGCGGAGCTGAATTTCTTCGATACGGCCAATGTCTACGGGTGGGGTGAGAACAAGGGCCGTACGGAATCGATCATCGGGAACTGGTTCGCGAAGGGCGGTGACCGGCGCGACAAAGTCGTCCTGGCCACCAAGGTGTACGGGAACATGGGCGCCGAGGGCGCTCCGTGGCCCAACCAGGACAAGCTCTCCGCGCTGAACATCCGACGGGCGGTCGACGCCAGTCTGAAGCGCCTGCAGACCGACTACATCGACCTCTACCAGTTCCACCACGTCGATCGGAACACTCCCTTCGAAGAGATCTGGCAGGCCATCGACGTCCTGGTGCAGCAGGGCAAGATCCTCTATGCGGGGTCCAGCAACTTCCCCGGTTACAAGATCGCCCAGGCCAACGAGATCGCCGCCCGCCGGGGCGGAACCATCGGCCTGGTCAGCGAGCAGTGCCTCTACAACCTCGCCGAGCGCCGCGCCGAGATGGAGGTCATCCCGGCCGCCGAGGAGTACGGGCTCGGTGTCATCCCCTGGTCGCCGCTGCACGGCGGACTGCTGGGCGGTGTGATCAAGAAGGAGGTCGAGGGCGGCCGCCGGGCGAGCGGCCGGTCCGCCGACGCCCTCGCCAGCACGGCCGTACGCGCCCAGATCCAGGCGTACGAGGATCTGCTGGAGAAGCACGGTCTGGAGCCCGGAGAGGCCGCGCTGGCCTGGCTGCTGACCCGTCCCGGGGTCACCGGCCCCATCGTGGGTCCGCGCACGGCGGAACAGCTCGGATCGGCGCTGCGCGCGGTGGAGCTGGAGCTGTCCCAGGAGGTTCTGGAGGGTCTCGACGAGATCTTCCCGGGCCCGGGTCCGTCCCCCGAGGCGTTCGCCTGGTGATGTCCTGAAGGCGGGTGTCGCAGGGCTGGATCCCCCCGGGCACACGACGAAGGGCCGGTTCGGAGGAGTGGTCCTCCGAATCGGCCCTTCGTCGTGATCACGGCCGTGCCGCGTCGGTCACGGTGAAACGGCGGTCACGGTGAAACGGCGGTCAGGCCGTTGTGGTGACCCAGCTGTCACAGTGCTCGAGATAGGTGCCGTCGGAGTGACCCCGGCATGCGCGGAACTTGAGCTTGTAGCCTTCCGCGAAGTCCTTGTTCTGCCACCGGGACTCGCCGGCCCCCAAGCTCATCCACACGGTTCCGCCGCGCACGAGCGTGCCACTGGGGTTGTAGAGATACCATTCGGCGACACCGGAAAATCCGTCCGCCCTGTTGTCGGAGACGAAGAACCAGTCGCCGTTCTCCTGGAATGCCGCACTCGCGTCTTCGTTGGGGCTGTAGGACCAGACGGCCGACCCGCTGGAGGACGGGCTGAGACCGGTGGCGAAGTCCTTTTCCCACGTGATGGCGGACGCCTGAGTGGAAAAGAGCATGAAAGCCCCCGCTGTGGCTGCAATGGCCGCCGCTATGCGCCTCTTGCGCATACACCCTCCCCGTGTGAATTTATTATCGACGTAGATAATTCTAGCGCGTACAGGGAGAAGGGTGTCAAATGGATTGAGTAATGCCGATGCCACCCCTGAAATATTCCGAATAATCCGGCATTGCTCGCCTTGTGCACGAATCCCTCGCGGCGGAAACCATGACTCTTCCTCGAGTCGCGCCCAGAAAATTCGTCATTTTATTGAAACGGGTGGAATCGGCTCGTCATGTTGGGAATCCGGTCACCGGCCAGTGGTCTTCTTCATGAGGGCGCGGGGTTCCTGGAAGGTGCGGGGGATGCTCGGTCGCGGGAAACACGCCCGTCCCCACGGTCAGGCCGACTGGGCCGTGTACGGCTCGCCCAGGTCCCACGCCTGGTGCATCGCCTCCGCGAAACCCTCCGCGATCCTGTGCTCGCCGCTCGCGTTCGGGTGGGTGCCGTCGTACGTGTCGAAGTCGATGTCGTACGAAGCCGGCGGGGACGCGAGCAGCAGGGGGGAGCGCGGTTCGTCGAGGTCGGCGACCGTCTTGGCGAGGAGCTCGTTGAACGCGGCCACCTCGGCGGCGAAGGGGGCGTCGTCCCGGGCCCGGACGTTCGGTATCACCGGGAGCAGGACCATGCGGACGCGCGGGTTCGCGGCGCGGGCCTCCTCGACGAAGAGGCGGACGTTGTCGGCGGTCTGGACGGCGTTCGTGTAGAAGCCGAGGTCGATGAGCCCGAGCGAGACCAGCAGGACGTCGGCGCGCTGCCTGCGGACGCTCTCGCGGATCAGCGGGGCCATGTGCAGCCAGCCCTCGCCCCAGCCGGCCAGGTGGGCGCGGGGGAACTCCGGGTCCGCGTACTCGTAGGAGTCGGGGGAGTCCGTCGCCTTGTCGTAGAGCGTCTCGCGCGGACCGACGATCTTGAACGGGCCCCCGTACGTCGCGCGCAGGTGCTGCCACATCCGGTAACGCCATGTGTGTTCGCCCGCGCTACCGATCGTCATGGAGTCGCCGACGGGCATGAACCTGAGCATCCGATCATCATGGACGATCGGCCCGGGTGCCATGGGCCCGGACGGTGTGAAGCTGGACACGCGGGCGCGCGGTCCGGGGCGGTGTACGGGGCCGGGCGGGCGCGAGGGCCGGGCGGCGGGCGTTCCGACGGGCGGCGGCGACGTGAACGGGCTTGCGGGATGGCAGGCTTGGGGCATGCGCCGATCGCCCTCGTTCGTGTCCGGAGCCGCCGCCGGAGCCCTTGCCGGAGCGGCCCTCGTCCTCGCCCTGGCGGCGCCCGCCCTCGCCGACGGCGGGGACGGGGGATTCACCATCAAGGACCCCCGGATCAAGGAGTCCAGCGGACTCGCCGCCTCGCGCATCCACCCGGGCGTCTACTGGACCCACAACGACAGCGACGACGGGCCCTACCTCTACGCGGTCGACAGCAGGACCGGCCGGACCGTCGCCACGGTCACCATGAGCGGGGTCGGCGCGCCCCGGGACGTCGAGGCGATCTCGCTGGGCCCCGACGGCGACCTCTACGTCGGTGACATCGGCGACAACCTCGGCGGCAAGTGGGACCACGTGTGGATCTACAAGCTCCCCGAGCCGAAGGTGCTCAAGGACCAGACGGTCCGCGCCACCCAGTACGTCGTGAAGTACGCGGACGGTCCCCGTAACGCGGAGGCGCTGATGGTGCATCCGAAGACGGGGCGCGTCTACATCGCCGACAAGAACGAGGACGGCGGTCACCTCTACGAAGGACCCGCCGAGCTCTCGGCCACGGCCACCAACGTCTTCAAGCCCGTCGCCACCGTCGACCTGTGGGTCACGGACGGCGCGTTCTCCCCCGACGGCCGGCAGCTCGCCGTGCGCGGCTATTTCGGCGGCATCGCGTACGCCTGGAACGGTGGCCGGATCAAGCGCCAGGAGCGCCTGAACGTGCCCCTCCAGGGCCAGGGCGAGTCGGTCACCTACACGCCCGACGGATCGAAGCTCATGTACGGCAGCGAGGGCGCGGACAGCCCCGTGGAGCCGGAGGACGCCCCGGGTGCCCCGGGGTCCGGCGCCGACTCGTCCGCCAAGGGCGGCGGTTCGGCCGCCGGGGGCGCGAGCGGCGGCGGAACGAGCGGTCAGGTGAAGGCCGGCGCCATCGCGGTCGCGGCCCTCTTCGCCGTGGTCTTCGGCATCAGGCGCCTGCGCCGCCGCTGACCCGCGGACGAAGGCCGTGGAAACGGCCGAGGGGCGCCCCGCACGCTCGCGCGCCGGACGCCCCTCGGTCCCGTCCCGGGAACGGTTACAGCTTCTCGATCACGTAGTCGATGCAGTGCGTCAGCGCCTCGACGTCCGCCGGGTCGATCGCCGGGAACATGGCGACGCGCAGCTGGTTGCGGCCGAGCTTGCGGTAGGGCTCGGTGTCGACGATGCCGTTGGCGCGCAGCACCTTGGCGACGGCGGCGGCGTCGATCTCGTCGGCGAAGTCGATCGTGCCGATGACCTGCGAGCGCTTGGCCGCGTCCGTCACGAACGGGGTGGCGTACTTGCTGTCCTCGGCCCAGCGGTACAGGCGGGTCGAGGAGTCCTTCGTGCGGGCCGAGGACCAGGCGAGGCCGCCCTGGCCGTTGATCCACTCCAGCTGCTCGTTGAGCAGGAAGATCGTGGCCAGCGCCGGGGTGTTGTACGTCTGGTTCTTGCGGGAGTTGTCGATCGCCGTGGGCAGCGAGAAGAACTCCGGGATGTGCCGGCCCGAGGCGTGGATCCGCTCGGCGCGCTCGATCGCGGCCGGGGAGAACACGCCGATCCACAGGCCGCCGTCGGAGGCGAAGGACTTCTGCGGGGCGAAGTAGTAGACGTCGGTCTCGGCGATGTCGACCGGGAGACCGCCGGCGCCGCTCGTCGCGTCCACGAGGACCAGCGCGCCCTCGTCGGCGCCCGCGACCCGCTTGATCGGGGCGGCGACACCGGTGGAGGTCTCGTTGTGGGTGAAGGCGTAGACGTCGGCGCCCGCCTCGGCGACCGGCTCGGGGTGCGTGCCCGGGTCGGAGGAGACCACGGTCGGCTCGGCGAGCCACGGGGCGAGCTTGGCCGCCTTCGCGAACTTGGAGGAGAACTCGCCGAACGTGAGGTGCTGCGACTTGTTCTCGATCAGGCCGTGCGTCGCGACGTCCCAGAACGCGGTGGAGCCGCCGTTGCCGAGGACGACCTCGTACCCGTCGGGCAGGGAGAACAGCTCGCGCACGCCCTCGCGTACCTTGCCGACCAGGTTCTTGACCGGGGCCTGGCGGTGGGATGTGCCGAGCAGGGAGGTGCCGGTCGCGGCCAGCGCGTCCAGTGCCTCCGTCCGCACCTTGGAGGGGCCAGCGCCGAATCGTCCGTCGGCGGGCTTGATGTCAGCGGGGATCTGGATATCAGCCACGCCAGGAGCCTAGCCGTTCCGGGAAACCTCGGTGAAACGTCGTCCGTCGGCTGAGACGGGGCGTGTTGACGGAACGTGCTGACGGCGCGAGTGCCGGAGGGGCCGTGGCGGCCCCTCCGGCGGTCTGCGGCCGGTCCGTTCAGTTCACTCGGCTCACTCGGCTCACTCGGCGGTGAGCCGGACCGGCAGTTCGAACAGGTCGTTCTGCGTCACCACCGGCTTGTTGCGCAGCTCCGACACCGGAACGGCCAGGTCCAGGGCCGGGAAGCGCTCGTACAGGGCGGGCAGGGCGACGCCGGCCTCCAGGCGGGACAGGGCCGCGCCGGGGCAGACGTGGGGGCCGTGGCCGAAGGAGATGTGCCGGTTCTTGCCGGTGCGCGCGATGTCGAACTCGCCCGCGGTGGGTCCGTGGGCGTTCTCGTCGCGGCCGATCGCGCCGTACGACACGATGAGCGCGTCGCCCGCCGGGATCACCTTGTCGCCGACCGGGACGTCCTCCGTGGCGAAGCGGATGAGGACGTGGGAGGTCGGGGTGGCGAAGCGCAGGGTCTCCTCGACGACCGCGGACCAGTCCGCCTCGCCGGACAGGACGAGGGCGCGCTGGTCGGGGTGGGCGGAGAGGTTGACGACCGCGTTGACGATGAGGGAGATCGTCGTCTCGTGGCCGGCCGCGACCATCAGCTGGAGCGTGGAGACGATCTCGGCGTCGGTGAGGTGGTCGCCGTCCTCGGAGGCCAGGATCAGCGCGCTGGTCAGGTCGTCGCCGGGCTCGGCCCGCTTGGCCGCCACCGTCTCGGCCATGATCCCGGCCAGTTCGGTGAGGGTCGCGATGACCTCCGCGGGCGGGGTCTGCGTCGAGAAGAACTTCTCGAACAGCTCCTTCAGGCGGGGCAGCCGCGACTCCTCGATGCCCATGAGGTCGGCGATGACGTACATCGGCAGGGGGTAGGCGAAGTCGGCCTTCAGGTCGACGACGTCCCCGGTGAGGTCGTCGAGCAGACTCTCCGTCAGTTTCGAGATCCGCTCGCGCATCTGCTCCACCCGGCGCGGGGTGAGTGCCTGCGCGACCAGGGTGCGCATCCGCCGGTGGTCCGCGCCGTCCACGGTGAGCATGGAGCGGCCGGGGTTGGCGAGCCCGATCAGCGGCCAGTCGGGGGCGATCTCGCCGCGCTGCCAGGCGCCCCAGACGTTGATGTCCTTCACCAGACGGGGGTCCGTGAGCAGGGCGCGCGCCTCGGCGTGGTGGGTGACGGCCCACACCGGGACACCGCCGGGCAGTTCGACGGCGGCGAGCGGCCCCGCGGCACGCAGCGCGGCGCTCTCGCCGTCCAGGTCGGTGACGAAGGGGTCCAGGACTATGCGGTTCTCTTCGGTACCGGTGGTCATGCGGGGGTGCCTCCAAGGGCTGGGGTGGGGGTGAAGCGTTTTCCCCGGGGGCATGGGGACAGCCCCGGGCCCCGGCCGGGCGGGGTGCGTCGGCCGGGTGCATGGGGGGTCTCAGAGGACGGGTACGGGCGTGAACCGTACGGGCAGTTCGCTCAGGCCCCGCAGCCACGGGGAGGGGCGCCGGGTCAGCGACTTCGCGGGTACGGCCAGGTCGATGTCCGGCAGCCGGTCCAGCACGACCTCGATGCCGGTCCGCGCGATGACCTCGGCGACCTCCTGGGCCGGGAACGGGCAGCGGTGCTCCCCGTGGCCGAAGGAGAAGTGGGCGTTGTTGCCCCCGGTGAGCGCGGAACTGTCGGTGCGGACCTGGGGGTCGGAGTTGGCGCCCTGCAGACCGAGCAGCAGCAGGTCGCCGGCGCGGATGCGGCGGCCGCCCAGCTGGGTGTTGCGGGAGGCCCAGCGCCCGGCCACGTTCTGGGTGGGGGTGTCCTCCCACAGGACCTCGTTCATGGCCTCGGCGACGCTGTGCCGGCCGCCGAACAGGGAGGCCGCGAACCGCTCGTCGGTGAGCATCAGACGCAGCGAGTTGCCGATCCAGTCGGCCGTGGGCTGGTGGCCGGCGGCCATCATGACCATCAGGTCCTGGACGATCTCCATGTCGTCGAAGCCCGCGGTGTTCGCGAGCATCCGCGAGACGACGTCGGCGGCGGGCGACTCCTTGCGGTCCGCGATCAGCCGGGCCATGGAGGCGGCGAGGTGCTGCTGTCCGGCCAGCGCGCCCTCGCGCCCGTTGATCATGTCGTTCAGGGCGGTGACCAGACCCGGGCCCTGCTCGTCCGAGAAGCCGTAGAGCGTCGCGAGGACCCGTACGGGCAGCAGGGCCGCGTAGTCGCCGATGAGGTCCGTCTCGCCCTTGGGGCAGATCGCGTCGATCAGCTCGTCGGCGAACTTCTCGGTCTGGGAGCGGAGTTGGAAGGGGTCGACGGCTTCGAGGGCGTCGCTGATCATCGCGGCGCGCTCGCGGTGGCGCTCGCCGACGGTGTAGAGGATGGAGGGCTGCCTGCGGCCGATCATCGGCAGCAGCGGCCAGTCGTCGGGGATGCGGTCCCACTGGCTCCACAGTTCCGAGTCCCGGCTGAACAACTGCGGGTCGCCGGTGACCTGGTGCAGCTCGCGGTAGCCGAGCACGAGCCAGGCCGGGACGTCGCCGTCGAGGACGACCGGGACGACGCTGCCGTGGTCGCGCCGCATCTCCCGGTACAGCTCGGCGGGTTCGGTCTGGAACCGCGGCCCGCCGAGGGGGACGGGCGCGGATGCGGAGGCGGGGGTCACAGCACGGGCTCCGGTGATTGAAGGGCGCCTTCCGCGGCAGCGGCGCCGTGACGGGCGTGGAGGGACTGGAGGTGCTCCACCAGCGTGATCAGCACCCGCTTGCTGGACTCCCGGGAGCGGGCGTCGCAGTCGAGCAGGGGGACGTGCGGGTCGAGGTCGAGGGCCTCGCGGATCTGCGCGGGGGTGTGCGGGGGCCCGCCGAAGTCGTTGCAGGCCACGATGAAGGGCGTGCCGTGGTGCTCCAGCCGGTCGATGGCGTACCAGGACTCGTCGATGCGGCGGGTGTCGACCAGGACGATCGCCCCGAGCGTCCCGGAGAACAGCCGGTCCCACAGGAACCAGAACCGCTCCTGCCCGGGCGCGCCGAACAGGTACAGGATGTTGTGCGTGTCCAGCGTGATGCGTCCGAAGTCGAAGGCGACGGTGGTCGCGGACTTGCCGCGGACCTCGCTGATGTCGTCGACGGCCTCGCCGGCCTGCGTCATCGTCTCCTCGGTGTTGAGGGGACGTATCTCGCTGACCGAGCGGACGAGGGTCGTCTTGCCGACACCGAAGCCGCCCACGATCACGATCTTGAGGCCGTTGTCGGCGGACGCGGACAGGGGCGCACGAGCGTCAGAGGTTACGGAGTCCAACGAGCACCTGCTCCAGGATGTCGGGATCGGGAAGACCGGAAGGAACAGTGGTGTGCGGGTGACGGGCGCTGACCCGGCCCGTGGAGAGCAGGTCGGAGAGCAGGACCCGGGTGATCGACACCGGCAGTCCCAGCTCCGCCGCGATCTCCACGACCGCCGTCGGCCGTTCGCACAGCCGCAGGATCGCGACGTGCTCGGACTGCATGCCCGCCACCGGGTCGCACTCGGCGACCACCAGGGTCACGAGGTCGAAGGGGGTGTCGGGGCCGGACCGGGTGCGCCCTTGGGTGAGGGTGTACAGCCGGTCGGGCGCGTCGTCCCTGCCCGGACGGCTCATGACGACCGGGGCGGCGCGGTCAGGTGCTCGCCGAGTTGTTCCACGAGTTCGCTCATGTTGTGTCCCACCAGTCCGGCGTCGGCGTCCTCGGCGGTGACGACGGCGAGGTGCGCGCCGTCGCCCGCCTCCACGATGAACAGCACCCCTCCGTAGAACTCGGCCATCGCCGAGCGCACGCCCCCGCTGCCGTCGCCGAACTCCACGGAGGCCCCGTGGGACAGCGACTGGATGCCGGCGGCGATGGCGGCGAGCTGGTCGGCCTGGTCGACCGACAGCTCCGGAGTGCGGCACAGCTTCAGTCCGTCGCGGGAGAGTACGAGCGCGTGCCGTGCGCCCGGGGTGCGCTCGAGGAGGCCCTCGATGAGCCAGGTGAGCTTCTCGTCGGCGGTGAGGGTGCCGGTCATGGGGTGGTGTCGCCTTCCGGGAGCGCGTGCGCGGTGGGGGTCGTGGGGGTGGGAGTGCCGGTGGGTGCGGGGGTGTGGTCCTCGGGCCGTGCCGGGACCTCGGCCGGCGGCGGACCGTCGGCCGCCCCGGCTCCGGGGGCGCCCGGCGCGGTGCCGCGTACCGCCTGGCGGAAGGTGCCGAAGCGGGCGGCCGACCGGTTCTTGGGGTCGTCGCCGGTCCGGGGTTCGGGGGCGGCCGGGGGCGTGGCGTGCGAGCGGCTGCGCTCGGCGTGGGCGAGGGTGCGTCCGCGGCGGCGCTTGGGGAGACCTCCGGTGGAGGCGGGGCCCTGCTCGTGCCGGGGCGAGTCGTGGGTCGGGACCGGGTCCGGGTCGAGGTCACCGGCCGCGCGGGCGGCGGCGTACGACACGGGAGCCACGGGGGACGCGGCGGATTCCCGGGGCGTACGGGACTCCTGCGAACCCGGCGACCGCCGGGGCTCCGGCGCGCTCTCGCCGTTCGGGGACGCCGGTGCGGACGTGTGGCCGCCGACGGTGGTCGGGGCCGGTGCGACGGGCTCGGGTCCGGCCGTCAGCGGGGCCGCGACGGGGGGAAGGTTCGGCTGGGTGAGGATGTCCTGCGGGATCAGGACCAGGACGCCGGTGCCGCCGCGGGCGGAGGGCCGGAAGGACACCTTCAGGCCGTACTTGCGGGCCAGCCGGCCGACCACCGCGAGGCCGAGGCGGGTGCCGGTGAGGCCACCGAGATCGGACGCGTTCACGATGTCCCCGGCGACGGCGCGTTCGGCGCGCCGCAGCTGCACGTCGCCCATGACCAGGCCGCTGTCCTCGACGGACACGATGACGCCCGCGGGGACCTCTTCGACGTACACGTGCACTTCGGCGGTGGGCGGCGAGAAGGTGGCGGCGTTGTCGAGGAGTTCGGCGAGCGCGTGCATGACGCCCTCGGCCGCGTGTCCGGCGACGGCGGCCTCGCTGGCGGAGTGGACGCGCACCCGCTGGTAGCCGCCGATGCGGCCCATGGCGCCGCGCAGGATCGACTCCATGACGATCGGGCGGGCCCAGCGGCGTCCCGAGCGCGCGCCCGTCAGGACGGCGACGGAGTCGGCGAGACGGCCGGCCTGCGCGGTGCGGTGGTCGAGGTGGAGGAGGTCGGCGAGGACGTCCTCGTCTGAGTGCCTCTCCTCCATGGCCCGCAGGTCGGCGAGCATGCCGGTGGACAGTGCCTGCATGCGTCCGGCCGCGTTGGCGGTCGCCGCGACCGCGGCGGTCCGGTTGCTGTCGGCCTGCCGGGCGCGCTCGGAGAGTTCGGCGTTGTGCTCGGCGAGCCGGTCGCGGTCGCCGGTGAGCAGGTCCCGCTCCTGGGTGAACCGCGCGGTGAGCAGGTCCCGTTCCTCGGCGAACTCCGCTGTGAGGCGGGCGCGTTCGCGGGCGGCCTCCTCGGTCAGGCGGATCCGCTCCTGGGTCGCGGCCTCGGCCGCGCGGGCGCGTTCCCGGGCGGCGTCGCCGGTGAGGCGGGCCCGTTCCTGGCCGAACTCCTCGGCCGCGCGGGCGCGTTCCTGCAGCAGCCGGCCGACGTCCTTCGTCACGTCGTCGAGGCGCCGCAGGGCAAGTCGCCTGGCCTGTACGGCGTGGGCGGCCACCGCGACGGCGGCGCACAGCAGTAACGCGGCGGTGCCGGTGCCCCAGGCGAGAGGGACGCGGGTCGGTCGGGGGGCCGCCAGGACGGCGGCCACCACCGCGGCGGCGGCCGGGACGGCGGCGATCAGCGCGGCTTTCGCCGTGGTGCGCGGGGTGGGTCGTTCGCCGGACGGCAGGGGCGGGGTCATCAATCGGTCCTCGGTCGTGTTCTGGGGGGAGAACGTGTCCTCGGTCGTGTCCTCGGTCGGTCCTGGGCGAGAAGCGACACATGATGCTCAACTCGCCGTCACTATATGAGAGTTCGTGATCCGATTGGGAAGCTTCGGGAAGCGGTTTCATGATCGCTCCGGCATTTCGGGGCCTTTCGGGTGCACGTCCGCCGGGCCGTCACCGGTGCCCGGCGGCATCCTGGAGACATGACGGATCTGGGTGGACGGCCGGAGGGACACACGGACGAGGGGCTCGCCGGACGGCTCCGGTCCGAGCTGGCGCGGGCCGTGCGCGGCGAGGTCTCCTTCGGCGCGACGGCACGGGCGCTGACCACCATGGACGCCTCCAACTACCGGCGCGTACCGCTCGGTGTGGTGGCCCCGCGGGACGCCGGCGACGTCGCCGCCGCCCTCGCGGTGTGCCGCTCCCACGGCGTGCCGGTCGTGGCGCGCGGCGGCGGCACCTCGATCGCCGGACAGGCCACGGGCACCGGTGTCGTCCTGGACTTCACCCGCCACATGAACCGGATCCTCGCGCTGGACCCGGACGCCCGTACCGCCGTCGTCCAGCCCGGCGCCGTCCTCGACCGCCTCCAGGAAGCCGCCGCCCCGCACGGGCTGCGCTTCGGCCCCGACCCCTCCACCCACAGCCGCTGCACCCTCGGCGGAATGATCGGCAACAACTCCTGCGGTTCCCACTCGGTCGCCTGGGGCACCACGGCGGACAGCGTCCGGGGGCTCACGGTCGTCGGCGCCGACGGGAACACGCGCCGTCTCGGCCGCGACGGGCAGGGCGCCCCGGACGGCCTGAAGGCCCTGGTCGAGAGCGAGTTGATGCTGCTGCGCACCGGCTTCCCCGATCTCCCGCGGCGGATCTCCGGGTACGCCCTCGACGCGCTGCTGCCCGAGCGCGGCGCGGACGTGGCCCGCGCGTTCTGCGGCTCCGAGGGCACCTGGGGCCTGCTCACCGAGGCGGTCGTCCGCCTGGTCGAGGCACCCGGGGCGACGGCACTGGCCGTCCTCGCCTATCCCGACGAGAGCGCTGCCGCGGACGCCGCGGCCGGCCTGCTCGGGCACGGGCCGCTGACCGTGGAGGGCATGGCCGCCGACCTCGTGCCCGCCGACGCGGGGCTGCCGCGCGGCGGGGCCTGGCTGTTCGTGGAGACGGGCGGCGGATCGCCGGCCGAGGCACGCGCGCACGCGGACACGATCGTGCGGGCGGCGGACGTGCGGGACGCCCTGGTGGTCACCGACCCGGCGGGGCAGCGGGCGCTGTGGCGGCTGCGGGAGGACGCCGCCGGCACCGCGACCCGGATGCCGTACGCCGGTGACGGCTCCCCGCCCGGCGCCGGCCGCGGACTCGGTGCCGAGGCCTGGCCCGGCTGGGAGGACTGCGCGGTGCCGCCCGCCCGACTCGGCGCGTATCTGCGGGACTTCCGGGCCCTGCTCGCCGCCCACGGCCTGCGCGGCACCCCGTACGGGCACTTCGGCGACGGCTGCATCCACGTCCGCATCGACTTCGACCTGATCTCCGCGGCGGGCGTCACCCGCTTCCGGCGCTTCTCGGAGGAGGCGGCCCGTCTCGTCGTCTCCCACGGGGGCTCGCTGTCCGGCGAGCACGGGGACGGGCAGGCGCGCGCGGAACTGCTGCCCGCCATGTACGGCGCCGAGATGGTCCGCCTCTTCGAACGGGCGAAGGACCTCTGGGACCCGGACGGCCTGCTCAACCCCGGCATGCTCGTGCGCCCGCACCGGCTGGACCAGAACCTGCGGTTCGCCGTGCTGCCGAAGCGCCCGGTGGACGTGGAGTTCGGCTATCCGGCGGACGGCGGCGACTTCTCGGCGGCGGTGCGCCGCTGCGTGGGCGTCGCCAAGTGCCGTACGGCATCGGCGCCGGGCGGCGCCGAGGTCATGTGCCCCTCCTTCCGGGCCACCGGCGACGAGGCCCACTCCACGCGCGGGCGGGCCAGACTGCTGCACGAGATGCTCGCCGGTGAGATCGTCACCGACGGGTGGCGCTCGACGGAGGTCCGCGACGCGCTGGACCTGTGCCTGTCCTGCAAGGGGTGCAGGTCCGACTGCCCGGTCGGCGTCGACATGGCCACCTACAAGGCGGAGTTCCTGCACCACCACTACGCCGGCCGCCGTCGTCCCGCCGCCCACTACACCCTGGGACGGCTCCCCTTCTGGCTCGCCGCGGTGACCCGCACCCGCTCGGCCCGGCTCGTCAACTCCCTCGCGTCCCTGCGCCCCTTGGCCGCCGTCGCCAAGCGCCTCGCCGGTGTCGCCCCCGGACGGGACATCCCGCGGCTGGCTCCGGAGACGTTCAGCCGGTGGTGGTCGGCCCGGTTCCGGGACCGGGCGCGGGCGTACGTGCGCGAGCGGCGCCGGAGCGGGGAGGACGGCCCGGGGGGTCCGGGCGGTCCCGGTGGGGCGGAGAGCGGGGTGCGGCGGGGTGGGGGCGGGCTCTTCCCGGGCTTCGCCGGGAAGACCGTCCTCCTGTGGCCGGACACCTTCACCGAGCATCTGGAACCCGCCGTCGGACAGGCCGCCGTACGGGTCCTGGAGGCCGCCGGACTGGCCGTGCTGCTGCCGCCGAGGACGCCCTGGCGGCACGGGCCCGTCGGAGACGGGGTCACCCGGGGCCCCCTGCGCCTCACCACGCTGCTCCCGCGGTGCCGCCGGCGCGTCTGCTGCGGACTGACGTACGTCTCGACCGGCCAGCTCGACCGCGCCCGCGCCGTCCTGCGCCGCACCCTCGCCCTCATGGAGCCCTACCTCGCCATGGACGGCCTCCCCGTCGTCGTGCTGGAGCCGAGCTGCGCCGCGGCCCTGCGCACGGACCTGCCCGAGCTGCTGCCCGGCGACCCGCGCGCGGCGCGGCTGGCGGCGGCGGTGACGACCTTCGCGGAGGCACTGGAGAGGTACGCGCCGGACTGGACGCCGCCCCGCCTGGACCGCCCGGCCACCGGCCAGACGCACTGCCATCAGCACGCGGTCCTCGGCGACGCGGCCGAACGACGGCTGCGCGAGGCGGCGGGCCTGAACGGCACCCTCGCCGGCGGCTGCTGCGGCCTCGCGGGCAACTTCGGCTTCGAGAGGGGCCACGAGGAGGTGTCGCGGGCCTGCGCGGAGGAACAGCTGCTCCCGGCGGTCCGCGCGGCCGACGACACCGCGGTGGTCCTCGCCGACGGCTACTCCTGCCGCACCCAGCTGGCCCAGCTGTCCGGCCGCCGGGGCCGCCATCTGGCGGAGGTGCTGGACGCGGCGCTGGACGACGGCCCGCGGACGGACGGATCCGCGGGAATCCCGTAAGTACGCTGGGATTTCACCGGCCGACGGACTTCGAGGAGCCACGCGCATGACCCTCCGCCTGCAGGCGATCACCCGTGACGAACACCTCGCGTTCGTCCGCTCGCGGCCCTCGGCCAGCCATATGCAGGTGCCGTCCTGGGGGGACGTGAAACCGGACTGGCGTGCGGAGAGCCTCGGCTGGTTCGACGCGGACGGCCGCCTCCGGGGCGCCGGTCTCGTACTGCTGCGCCCGCTGCCGAAGCTCAAGCGGTACCTCGCGTACCTGCCCGAGGGGCCCGTCATCGACTGGCACGACCCGGACCTCGCCGAACGCTGGCTCCGGCCGATGGTCGCGCACCTGAAGTCACGCGGCGCGTTCACCGTGAAGATGGGTCCGCCCGTGGTCGCGCGCCGATGGAGCGCGGACACCGTCAAGACGGCCATCGCCGATCCGGCGGCGCGGCGCCTCGGCGAGGTGACGGCGACCTCGTACGAGCCCGGTGCCGCGGAGATCGCCGGCCGGCTGCGGGGCATGGGCTGGAAGCGGACCGAACCGGGCGGCGAGGACGGCTTCGCGGCGGGACAGCCGCGCTACGTCTTCCAGGTCCCCTTCGCCGGACGGTCCCTGGAGGAGATCCACAAGGGCCTCAACCAGCAGTGGCGGCGCAACATCAAGAAGGCCGACAAGGCCGGCGTCGAGGTGGTCCGCGGCGGCTACGACGACCTGCCCGCCTTCTACGAGCTCTACGCGGAGACGGCGGAGCGGGACCGCTTCATCCCGCGCCCGCTGCCCTACTTCCAGCGGATGTGGACCTCGCTGACGGCCGAGGACCCCGACCGCATGCGGCTCTACCTCGCCCGCCACGAGGGCGACGTCCTCGCCGCGGCCACCATGCTGACCGTCGGCACCCATGTCTGGTACTCCTACGGCGCCTCCACCGGCCGCAAGCGCGAGGTCCAGCCCAACAACGCCATCCAGTGGCGCATGATGACCGACGCCCACGCGCTGGGCGCCGCCGTCTACGACTTCCGCGGCATCACCGACACCCTCGACGAGAGCGACCACCTCGTCGGCCTCCTGCGCTTCAAGGCGGGCGCGGGCGGCGAGGCCGCGGAGTACCTCGGCGAGTGGGACTTCCCCATCAACCGGCTGCTGCACAAGGCCCTTGACGTCTACATGACCCGGCGCTGACGTCATTCTCAGCGAACCTCGGAAACACCCAGCTTTCCCCAGGGTATTCACAGCGCTCCTTTGCCATTTTTGCCGTCGTGGGGAGCTGGGGCGCGTGTAGGTTCATTGATGTCGGGAGCCGGACGCGGAATTCCCGGACCAATGGACCGTCGAACACGAGGAGTCGGAAATGAGCTTCAGGAAGCTTGCCCCGCTGCCCCCCAAGCCCAAGTCGAAGCAGCTCCCCCCGCCCCCGCCGCCGAAGCCGAGGAAGCGGGCGCACAAGCCGCTGCCCAAGCCGCTGCCCGGCCACGACGGCTGATCCGTCGGTGAACGCGTGAGGGGGGTCGATGGTGCACCGTCGGCCCCCCTCGCGCGTTTCCTAATTCAAGGGCGACCGGATTTCGGTGACGGAAAGCGAGGGGAATGTGAAATGGGTGACGAGGAAAGCGGGAACATTGAACCCGAATCCGAATCCGAACTCGAAGGCGAGGAAACCCCGGCCATTTCGGCCCGTGCCGCATTTCGCCGTTTCTGGCCGCTGACCAGGGGACTGCGCCGCCCGCTGCTGATCGTCTGGCTGTGCACGGTGCTCGCCGCGCTGGCCGAGACCGAGGCCGTCCTGCTCTTCGGCGACCTCACCGACCACGCCCTGCAGAAGGGTTCCCTCGACGCGTTCTGGAGTCCGGCCGCCCAGTGGCTGGGCATCGCCGTCGTCGGCGCGATCGTCGCGTACGCGGGCAACTCCCTGGCCGCCTGGGCGACGGAGCGCTTCGTGATGCGGCTGCGCGAGCACGTCTTCGACCATGTGCAGCAGCTGCCCCCGCACTTCTTCCAGCGCCACCGCCAGGGCGATCTGCTCTCCCGCCTGACCGGTGACGTCGAGGCCATCGAGACGATGGTCGTGTCCGGTCTCGTGGGCGCCGCCTCGGCCGCCTTCAGCGCGCTCTTCTACGCGGCCGCCGCCTTCTGGCTGCGCTGGGACCTCGCGGCCGCCGCCTTCGTCCTCGCCCCGCTGTTCTGGCTGGCGGCCCGGCGTTTCTCCGGCTCCATCAAGGACGTCTCGCGCGCGGGCCGGGTCGCCGACGGCGCGATCACCTCCGTCGTCGAGGAATCCCTCGGCAACATCGTGCTGACGCAGGCCTACGACCGCCGGGACGCGGAACGCCGCCGGCTGGGCGAGGAGGCGAACGCCTGGTTCAGGGCCGCCGTCCGCTCGACGCGCCTCAACGAGGCGTACGAGCAGCTCGTCCAGGTCATCGAGACGGTGTGCGTCCTCGCCGTGATCGGCATCGGCGCCTGGGAGATCTCCACCGGCCGGATGACCCTCGGGCAGCTCCTCGCCTTCTCCGCCTTCCTCGGCTACCTCTACCCGCCCGTGCGCGGCCTCGCCCAGCTGGGCCTCACGGTCACGGCGGCGACGGCGGGCGCGGAACGGCTCATCGAGATCCTCGACGTGAAGCCGTCGGTCACCGACCCCCGGCACGGCACGGAGACCGGCCGCCCCGACGGCGCGGTGGAGGTCCGGGACGCGGTGTTCGGCTACCCCGGCGCCGAGGCCACCGCCCTGCGGGGGCTCTCCTTCGCGGTCGCCCCGGGCGAGCTCGTGATCATCACGGGGCCGAGCGGCGCGGGCAAGTCCACGGTGTCCAAGCTCCTCCTGCGCTTCTACGACCCCGACGCGGGCGAGGTGCTCCTGGACGGCGTACCGCTGCGGGACTTCCCGCTGGCCCGGCTGCGCGAGTACGTCACCCTGCTCCCGCAGGAGACCCTCGTGCTGCACGACACGGTCCGCGCGAACATCGCCTGCGGCCGCCCCGGCGCCAGTGAGCGGGCGATCGTCGAGGCGGCGAAGGCGGCCGACGCGCACGACTTCGTCGAGCGGCTGCCCGACGGCTACGACACCAGGATCGACCCCGGCTCGGCCCGGCTGTCCGGCGGCCAGCTCCAGCGCCTGGCCATCGCCCGCGCGATCCTGCGCGACGCCCCGGTCCTGGTCCTGGACGAGCCGACGACCGGCCTGGACGCGATGGCCGCGCGCCGGGTGGTCAAGCCGCTGCGCCGCCTGATGGCGGGCCGCACGACGATCATGATCACCCACGACCTCAACCTCGCCCCGGACGCCGACCGCATCCTCGTCGTCGACCGCGGCCGGATCGTCGAGACGGGCCGCCACGAGGAACTCCTGGCCCGCGGCGGGGCGTACGCCCGGCTGCACCGCTCGCAGAACGACACCGCGATGGACACCGCCGAGCTGCGGCTGCCGCTGTTCGAGGAGCGGGAGGCCGCGGCGCAGCCGTACGCGTACGCACCCGGGTACGCGTACGCACCCGAGTACGCGTACGCACCCGGGTACGGCCATGCACCCGGGTACGGGCACGCACCCGGGTACGGGCATACGTACGCGTACGCGGCCGGGCCGGGCGGTGGCGGTTCGCCCGAGCCGTACTCCGCCGCCCCGTCCGGGACCGCGCCGGCCCCCGAGGCGTACGGAACCGTCCCCGCCGCGCTCCCGGACGGCCGCCCGCTGTTCCGCGACGAGGGCCCCTGGCCGGGCGTGCCGGGCAGCTGAGTCTCAGCATCCAGGACAGCTACATAAGCGGTTCACACTCCTGACGAAGTCCACTACCCTGGACTCGGTAGTGCATCGTGATGAACACCCGACCGAGCCAGCCCCCAGGACCGCCCGTGAGCACCCCCAGCGCCACCACCCCGTCGCCCGCGCCCGCCGCCGGGACGGACCACGTTCCCGTGTCCGCGGGCGGCGCACCCGGTCGTCTCGGTTCCCTCGGGCCCGTCGGGCTGGTGCTGGCCGGGGGCATCTCGGTCCAGTTCGGCGGCGCCCTCGCGGTGACCCTCATGCCGCGGGCCGGCGCGCTCGGCGTGGTGACCCTGCGTCTGCTCGCCGCCGCGGTGATCCTGCTCGTGGTCTGCCGCCCCCGGCTGCGCGGCCATTCGCGCGCCGACTGGGGGACGGTCGCCGTCTTCGGCATCGCCATGGGCGCGATGAACGGCCTCTTCTACGAGTCGGTGGCCCGCATCCCCCTCGGCCCCGCCGTCACCCTGGAGGTGCTCGGCCCCCTCGCCCTCTCGGTGCTGGCCTCCCGCCGCGCGGTCAACGCCGTGTGGGCGGGCCTCGCCCTGTGCGGGGTCTTCCTGCTGGGCGGCGGAGGGTTCGGCGACCTGGACCCGGCGGGCGTCGCCTTCGCGCTCGGGGCGGGCGCGATGTGGGCGGCGTACATCGTCTTCAGCGCTCGTACGGGCCGCCGGTTCCCGCAGGCCGACGGCCTGGCGCTGGCCATGGGGGTGGCGGCGCTGCTGTTCCTGCCGCTGGGGATCGTCTCGTCCGGCACCCGGCTGCTGGACCCGACCACGCTGGCCCTGGGCTCGGCGGTGGCGGTGCTGTCCTCGGTCCTCCCGTACACCCTCGAACTCCTCGCCCTGCGCCGCCTGCCCGCCTCCACCTTCGCGATCCTCATGAGCCTGGAGCCCGCCATCGCGGCGACGGCGGGCTTCCTCATCCTCCACCAGTCCCTGTCCGCCATCCAGGCGGCGGCGATCGCCCTGGTCATCGGCGCGAGCATGGGAGCGGTGCGGACGCAGGTGGGGCGGGGGAAGGCGACGGTCCCGGTCGACGCGCCCTGACACCGGCCCGGTGCGGGGCTCGTGGCCGGGCGTCCAGGCGTGAGCCGCCGACCTCGCGGTGCGAGGCCCGGACACCCACGCCCACCGGGCGCCTCCTGACACCGGCCGGTGCGGACGCAGGTGGGGCGAGGGAAGGCGACGGTCCCGGTCGACGGCCCCTGACACCAGCCCGGTGCGGGGCTCGTGGCCCCTCGGCCCTGCGCGAGCCGCCGACCTCGCGGTGCGAGGCCCCGACAACCCGCGCCCACCGGGCGCCCCCGACGGCCACGCCCACCCGGCACCCTCGGTGCGACGCCCCCGGCGTCCGCGACGTCCACGCGCCCCGGCGGCGGCCGGGGCGCGCCCGGCTCAGGAAGCCGTCTCCAGCCACTGCGCGAACGCCGGGCCGGTCAGCCGGGCGTCCGCCCCCGGGAGCAGGCCGCCGTTCTCGAACAGGTCCCGCTCCGGATTGCCCGGATCGCTCACGGCGACCACCTTCACGGCCGGGTCCCGGCGGGCCATCAGCAGCCGGGCCGCCTCCTCCAGGCTCTCCTCGCGCGGACCGGCCACCTCCGGGAACGGGGCCCGCGCCCCCGGTGCCTCCTCCGCCTCCGCCAGCTCCACCAGTGCCTCCGCGACGGCCCGCGCCGCCACCAGCTGCGTGCGCATCCTCGGCACGTGGACCGTGTCGCCCTGGCGACCCCACTGCGTGAACTGCTCCACGAGCTCGTGGAACTGCGCCGCCCGCAGCACCCGCACCGGCACCGGTCCGGCCAGCACGGCGCGCTCGTGCTCCAGCTTGGCCGCGTTGTAACCGGCGGCCGAGGCGTCGATGCCGATGATCGACACGACCACCAGCCGGCCGACCCCGGCCTTCTGCCCGGCCTCGTGCAGATTGCGGGCCGCGGCCGTGAAGAACTCCGTCGCCACCTCCTGGTCGGGCGAGGGCGTGCTGGACGCGTCGATCACGACGTCCACACCCTCCAGCGCCTCGGCCAGTCCGGCGCCGGTGACGATGTCGACCCCGGTGGCCCGGGACATCGGTACGACGGTGTGCCCGCGCTCCGTCAGCACGTCCACGACATGCCGCCCGAGCCGTCCGGTCGCCCCGGCCACCGCGATCTTCTTGGTCTCGCTCATGCTCACGTCTCCCTCTGCGTCCCTCTTGTCGCCTCGTCATCGGTATGACGGACCGGGGACGGGGGATGTGACGGGTTCGGGGCGGGCCGCGGGGAAATAAATTGATGCAAGCATGCTTGATTGTTTCTGGGGGCGCTGACATGCTCCCCCCATGTCCGATCCGACGCCCGTGTTCGACGATCTGCGTGACGAAAGCGAAGAACTCGACCGGCTCGTGGCCGAGTTGAGCCCTGACCGGTGGGCACTCGCCACGCCCGCCCCCGGCTGGACCGTCGCCCACCAGATCGCCCACCTCGCCTGGACCGACCACTCCGCCCTCCTCGCCGTCACGGACGCCGACGCCTTCCACGGCCTCGTCGAGAAGGCGCTCGCGGCGCCCGGGACGTTCGTGGACGAGGGCGCCGACGAAGGGGCCCGGCTGCCGTCCGCCGAACTGCTCGCGCGGTGGCGCACGGGGCGCGCCGCGCTGGACTCGGCCCTGCGTGCGTCCGTGCCCGGCACCCGCTTCCCCTGGTACGGCCCGCCCATGTCCGGCGCCTCCATGGCCACCGGTCGGCTCATGGAGACCTGGGCCCACGGTCAGGACGTCGCCGACGCCCTGGGTGTGGTCCGTACCCCCACCGACCGCCTTCGGCATGTGGTCCGCATCGGTGTGCGGGCACGGGACTTCGCCTTCGGCGCGCGCGGGCTCGCCGCGCCCGCCGAGGAGTTCCGGGTGGAGATCCTCGCCCCCTCCGGCGACACCTGGGCCTACGGTCCAAAGGACGCCCCCCAGCGTGTCACCGCCCCCGCCCTCGACTTCTGTCTGCTGGTCACCCAGCGGGCGCACCGCGCCGACGTCGCCGTGAACGCCGAGGGGCCCGACGCCGACCGCTGGCTCGACATCGCCCAGGCCTTCGCGGGCCCGCCCGGTGAGGGACGACCGCCGAAGGGGGAGGCGGAGTGACGCTGCGCATAGGCAATGCCTCCGGCTTCTACGGCGACCGCTTCGACGCGATGCGCGAGATGCTCACCGGCGGCGAACTGGACGTCCTCACCGGCGACTACCTCGCCGAGCTGACCATGCTGATCCTGGGCCGGGACCGGCTGAAGGACCCCGCCGCCGGATACGCCCGTACCTTCCTGCGCCAGCTGGAGGACTGTCTCGGCCTGGCGCACGAGCGGTCCGTGAAGATCGTGACGAACGCCGGGGGCCTCAACCCGGCCGGACTCGCGGACGCGGTGCGCACGCTGGCCGGACGCCTCGGCATCCCGGTGCGCGTCGCCCACGTCGAGGGCGACGACCTGACCGCCGCGTTCCCCCGAGCTCTCGACTCCGCTCGACCAGGGGGGACCCCCATGGGCAGCCTCGCCGCCCACGCCTACCTCGGGGGCTTCGGCATCGCCGAGTGCCTGTCGGCGGGCGCGGACATCGTGGTCACCGGCCGGGTGACCGACGCGGCCCTGGTCACCGGGCCCGCCGCCGCCCACTTCGGCTGGCGGCCGGGGGAGTACGACCGGCTCGCGGGAGCCGTCGTGGCCGGGCACGTGCTGGAGTGCGGCACCCAGGCCACCGGCGGCAACTACTCCTTCTTCGGCAGGGGTGACGTACGCCGGCCCGGGTTCCCGCTCGCGGAGATCCACGAGGACGGCACCTGCGTGATCACCAAGCACCCCGGCACCGGCGGGTTCGTGGACGTCGGCACGGTCACCGCGCAGCTGCTGTACGAGACCGGGGGCGCCCGGTACGCGGGACCCGACGTCACCGCCCGCCTGGACACCGTACGGCTGAGCCAGGACGGCCCGGACCGGGTGCGGATCGAGGGTGTGCGCGGCGAGGCCCCGCCCCCCACCCTCAAGGTCGGCCTCAACAAGCTCGGCGGCTTCCGCAACGAGGTGACCTTCGTCCTGACCGGACTCGACATCGAGGCCAAGGCCGCGCTCGTGCGTGAGCAGATGGGCGACGCGCTCGCCAAGTCGCCGCCCGCACAGGTGCGGTGGGAACTGGTGCGCACCGACCGGGCCGACGCGGACACCGAGGAGACGGCGAGCGCCCTGCTGCGGCTCGTCGTCCGCGACCCCGACCAGGCCGCCGTGGGGCGCGCGCTCAGCGGAGCCGCCATCGAGCTGGCCCTCGCCAGCTACCCCGGCTTCCATGTGGTGGCCCCACCGGGGAAGGGCGCGCCCTATGGGGTCTTCGAGGATGTGTACGTCCCCCAGGGCGCCGTCGACCATGTGGCCGTCCTCCACGACGGGAGCCGCCTCTCGGTGATCCCGGCCCAGGACACGCTCGTACTGGAGACGCTCGAAGAACCGCCCCTGCCCGAGCCGTTGCCCGCGGGGCCGACCCGGCGGGTCCCTCTCGGGCTGGTCGCGGGCGCCCGCAGCGGCGACAAGGGCGGCAACGCCAACGTCGGCGTCTGGGTCCGCACCGACGAGGCCTGGCGCTGGCTCGCCCACGAGCTGACGGCCGACCGCTTCCGGGAGCTGCTGCCGGAGAGCGCGGGTCTGACCGTCGTCCGGCACCTCCTGCCCCACCTGCGCGCCCTCAACTTCGTGGTCGAGGGGATCCTCGGCGAGGGCGTCGCCTCCCAGGCCCGCTTCGACCCGCAGGCCAAGGCCCTCGGCGAATGGCTCCGCTCCCGTCACCTCGATATTCCGGAGGTCCTGCTATGACGGTCCTTTCGTCCGCCCTGGACGCGGGCGGCCAGGACTACCGGGCGAACCGCGAGGCCATGCTCGCGAGGCTCGCCGACCTGGACACCGAACACGCCAAGGCCCTCGCGGGCGGCGGGGAGAAGTACGTCGAGCGGCACCGGGGGCGCGGCAAGCTGCTCGCCCGCGAGCGCATCGAGCTGCTCCTCGACCCGGACACCCCCTTCCTGGAGCTGTCCCCGCTGGCCGCCTGGGGCAGCGACTACACCGTCGGCGCCTCCCTGGTCACCGGCATCGGGGTGGTCGAGGGCGTCGAGTGCCTGATCACCGCCAACGACCCGACCGTGCGCGGCGGCGCCAGCAACCCCTGGAGCCTGAAGAAGGCGCTGCGGGCCAACGACATCGCGCTGGCCAACCGGCTGCCCTGCATCAGCCTCGTCGAGTCCGGGGGCGCCGACCTGCCCTCCCAGAAGGAGATCTTCATCCCCGGGGGCGCGATCTTCCGCGACCTCACGCGGCTGTCGGCGGCCGGGATCCCCACGGTGGCCGTGGTCTTCGGGAACTCCACCGCCGGAGGCGCGTACGTCCCCGGCATGTCCGACCACGTGATCATGGTCAAGGAGAAGGCGAAGGTCTTCCTGGGCGGTCCGCCGCTGGTGAAGATGGCCACGGGCGAGGAGAGCGACGACGAGTCGCTGGGCGGCGCGGAGATGCACGCGCGCGTGTCGGGCCTCGCGGACTACTTCGCCGTCGACGAGCGGGACGCGCTGCGCCAGGCCCGCCGGGTCGTCGCCCGGCTCAACCACCGCAAGGCGTACGGCGATCCGGCCCCGGCCGCGCCGCCCAAGTACGACGAGGACGAGCTCCTGGGGATCGTCCCGGGGGATCTCAGGCATCCCTTCGACCCGCGCGAGGTGATCGCCCGGATCGTCGACGGCTCGGACTTCGACGAGTTCAAGCCGCTGTACGGGACGAGCCTCGCCACCGGCTGGGCGAGCCTGCACGGCTACCCGGTCGGCATCCTCGCCAACGCCCAGGGCGTGCTGTTCAGCGCCGAGTCGCAGAAGGCCGCCCAGTTCATCCAGCTGGCCAACCAGCGCGACATCCCGCTGCTCTTCCTGCACAACACCACCGGCTACATGGTCGGCAAGGAGTACGAGCAGGGCGGCATCATCAAGCACGGCGCGATGATGATCAACGCGGTGAGCAACTCGAAGGTGCCCCACCTGTCCGTGCTGATGGGCGCCTCCTACGGAGCGGGCCACTACGGGATGTGCGGGCGGGCCTACGACCCCCGGTTCCTGTTCGCCTGGCCCAGCGCCAAGTCGGCCGTGATGGGGCCGCAGCAGCTCGCGGGCGTCCTGTCGATCGTCGCCCGGCAGTCGGCCGCGGCGAAGGGCCACCCGTACGACGACGAGGCCGACGCGGCGCTGCGCGCCATGGTGGAGCAGCAGATCGAGTCCGAGTCGCTGCCCATGTTCCTGTCCGGGCGGCTGTACGACGACGGGGTCATCGACCCGCGCGACACCCGCACCGTCCTCGGCCTGTGCCTGTCCGCGATCCACACGGCGCCCTTCGAGGGCGCGCGCGGTGGCTTCGGCGTCTTCCGGATGTGAGGGATCACGTGATTTCGAGTCTGCTGGTCGCCAACCGGGGCGAGATCGCCTGCCGGGTCTTCCGCACCTGCCGCGCGGCCGGGGTGCGTACCGTCGCGGTGTATTCGGACGCCGACGAGAACGCCCTGCACACGCGGGAGGCGGACGCGGCGGTGCGGCTTCCGGGGTCGACGCCCGCCGAGACGTATCTGCGGGGCGACCTGATCGTGCGGGCCGCGCTGGCGGCGGGCGCGGACGCGGTGCACCCGGGGTACGGCTTCCTGTCGGAGAACGCGGCGTTCGCGCGGGCGGTGACCGACGCGGGTCTTGTGTGGGTCGGGCCGTCTCCCGAGGCGATCGAGGCGATGGCGTCCAAGACGCGGGCCAAGAAGCTGATGGGGCTCGAACCGCTGGAGCGGGTCACCGCCGAGGACCTGCCGGTGCTGGTCAAGGCCGCCGCGGGCGGCGGCGGGCGCGGGATGCGGATCGTCCGCGAACTGGCCGATCTGGACGCCGAGTTGGAGGAAGCCCGGGCCGAGGCGCTGAGCGCCTTCGGTGACGGCGAGGTGTTCGTCGAGCCGTACGTGGAGGGCGGCCGGCACGTCGAGGTGCAGATCATGGCCGACGCGCACGGAACGGTCTGGCCGCTCGGCACCCGGGACTGCTCCCTCCAGCGCCGCCACCAGAAGGTGATCGAGGAGGCGCCGGCCCCCGGACTCGGGGACGAACTCACGCGCACGCTGTACGAGTTGTCGGTGCGCGCCGCCCGCGCGGTGGACTACGTCGGCGCCGGAACGGTCGAGTTCCTGGTCGCGGGCGAAACCGCGCACTTCCTGGAGATGAACACCCGGCTCCAGGTCGAACACCCGGTGACGGAGGCCGTGTTCGGGGTCGACCTGGTGGCCCTGCAGCTGCGGGTCGCGGAGGGGGAACGACTGGAGGGCGAGCCCCCGCCCGCGCGGGGCCACGCGGTGGAGGCCCGGCTGTACGCCGAGGACCCGGCGGGCGCCTGGGCGCCCCAGACGGGCACCCTGCACAAGATCGCCGTCCCGGACGGCGTCCGGCTGGACACCGGGTTCACCGACGGAGACTCGGTCGGCATCCACTACGACCCGATGCTCGCGAAGGTCGTCGCGCACGGCGCCACCCGCGCGGAGGCGGTGCGGAAACTGGCCGGCGCCCTGGAGCGGGCCACGGTCCACGGCCCGGTCACCAACCGGGACCTGCTCGTACGGTCGCTGCGGCACGAGGAGTTCACCGGAGCCCGGATGGACACGGGCTTCTACGACCGTCACCTCGCGGCTCTGACCGAGCCCGCCCCGGACCCCTGCGCCCCGCTGGCCGCCGCCCTGGCCGACGCGCACGGGCGGTCGCGGTTCGGCGGCTGGCGGAACCTGGCCTCGCAGCCGCAGACCAGGCGCTACCGCGTGCACGGCGCCGAGCACGAGGTCCGCTACCGGCACACGCGCGAGGGCCTCGCGGTCGACGGGGTGCGCGTGCTGCACGCCGACGCGGGCCGCGTCGTCCTCGAAGTGGCGGGTGTGCGGCGGACGTTCGAGGTCGCGCGGTACGACGGCGGCCAGGTCTTCGTGAACGCGACCGCGCTGACCGAGCTTCCCCGCTTCCCCGATCCGACCGCCGACCGGGCTCCGGGCTCGCTGCTCGCGCCGATGCCCGGCACCGTGGTCCGGGTGGCCGAGGGGCTGGCCGAGGGCGCCGCCGTGCGGGCCGGGGAGCCGCTGCTGTGGCTGGAGGCGATGAAGATGGAGCACAGGATCTCGGCACCGGCGGCGGGGACGCTCACCGCTCTGCACGCCGTCGTCGGACAGCAGGTGGAGGTGGGTGCGCTGCTGGCCGTCGTGACGGAGGAGGCGGTGCCCGGCCGGGCACCGGAGGACGACGCCGGATGAGAGGGCGCCCCGCTCCGGGGCGCCCGGCCGCACCCCCGCGCACACCGCTCCGGGGCGCCGGACCGTAGTGCCGCGAACGGTTCCGCCGCGCGGCCCGACAGCTATGCACAGGCCGTATTTTCCGTACTCTCCGTACCGAGGAGCCCTCATGAGCCCTGTCACAGAGACCGACGAACACAAGGCGCTCCGTTCCGCGGTCGCCGCGCTCGGCAAGCGCTACGGCCGCGCGTACCTCACCAAGGCCGTCGCCGAGGGCGGTCACCCCGACGAGCTGTGGGCCGAGGCGGGCAAGCTCGGCTACCTCGGGGTGAACCTCCCGGAGGAGTACGGCGGCGGAGGCGGCGGCATCGCCGAACTGTCCATCGTTCTGGAGGAGTTGGGCGCGGCGGGCTGTCCGCTGCTGATGCTCGTCGTCTCGCCCGCCATCTGCGGCACGGTCATCGCCCGCTTCGGCACCGAGGAGCAGAAGCGGGCGTGGCTGCCGGGCCTGTCGGACGGCACCCGCACCATGGCGTTCGGCATCACCGAGCCCGACGCCGGCTCCAACTCGCACCGCATCACCACCACGGCCCGCCGCGACGGCACCGACTGGGTCCTGACCGGCCGCAAGGTGTTCATCTCCGGCGTCGACATCGCCGACGCGACGCTCATCGTGGGCCGCACCGAGGACGCGCGCACCGGCAGCCTCAAGCCCTGCCTGTTCATCGTCCCGCGCGACGCCGAGGGCTTCGGCCGACGCCAGATCGACATGGAACTGGCCAGTGCCGAGAAGCAGTTCGAGCTCACCCTGGACGAGGTGCGGCTGCCGGCCGACGCGCTGGTCGGCGACGAGGACGCGGGACTGCTCCAGCTGTTCGCCGGGCTCAACCCGGAGCGGGTGATGACGGCCGCGTTCGCGATCGGCATGGGCCGTTTCGCGCTCGCCAGGGCCGTCGAGTACGCGCGCGAGCGGACCGTCTGGAAGGCGCCGATCGGCGCCCACCAGGCGATCGCCCACCCGCTCGCGCAGGCCCACATCGAACTCGAACTGGCCCGGCTGATGATGCAGAAGGCCGCGTACCTGTACGACGCGGGGGACGACATCGGGGCGGGGGAGGCGGCCAACATGGCCAAGTACGCGGCCGGGGAGGCCTGTGTACGGGCCGTCGACCAGGCGGTGCACACCCTCGGGGGCAACGGCCTCACCCGGGAGTTCGGCCTCGCCTCCCTGATCACGGCGGCGCGCGTGTCTCGTATCGCACCGGTCAGCCGGGAGATGATTCTCAACTACGTCTCCCACCAGACCCTGGGTCTGCCCAAGTCGTACTGAGCGCTCTAGGAGGAACCGTGTTCCGCAGCGAGTACGCAGATGTCCCGGCCGTCGAGGAACCCATCCACGACGCAGTCCTGGGCCACGCAGCCGAGCGGGGCGAGGCCCCCGCACTCGTCGACGGCGTCGACGGCACCACGCTCACCTATGCACAGGTCGACCAGTACCACCGGCGACTGGCCGCCGCGTTCGCCGAGGCGGGGCTGCGCAAGGGCGACGTGCTCGCCCTGCACAGTCCCAACACCATCGCGTTCCCGGTGGTGTTCTACGGCGCCACCCGGGCGGGGGCGTCGGTCACGACCGTGCACCCGCTCGCCACGGCGGAGGAGTTCGCCAAGCAGTTGCGGGACTCCTCGGCCCGCTGGATCGTGACCGTCTCGCCCCTGCTGGACACGGCCCGTCAGGCCGCCGAACTCGCGGGCGGCATACGGGAGATCTTCGTCTGCGACCAGGCGGAGGGCCACCGGTCCATGGCCGACCTGCTCGGCAGCACCGCCCCCGAACCCCAGGTCGACATCGACCCCGTCCAGGACGTGGCGGCGCTCCCGTACTCCTCGGGCACCACGGGCGTCCCCAAGGGGGTGATGCTCACCCACCGTTCCATAGCCACCAACCTCGCCCAGCTCTCCCCGGCCATGCCGATGGACACGGACGACCGCATCCTCGCCGTGCTGCCGTTCTTCCACATCTACGGGCTCACCGCCCTGATGAACGCGCCGCTGCGGCAGGGCGCCACCGTCGTCGTGCTGCCCCGCTTCGACCTCGACACCTTCCTCGCCGCCATCCAGAAGCACCGCATCACCGGCCTGTACGTGGCGCCGCCGATCGTCCTGGCACTCGCCAAGCACCCGGCCGTCGCGCAGTACGACCTGTCGTCCCTGAAGTACATCCTCTGCTCGGCCGCGCCCCTGGACGCGGCGCTGGCGGCCGCCTGTTCGGCCCGGCTCGGGCTGCCGCCGGTGGGCCAGGCCTACGGCATGACCGAACTGTCGCCCGGCACGCACGTCGTCCCGCTGGACGCCGAGAACCCGCCCCCGGGCACGGTCGGCAAACTCGTCGCGGGCACCGAGATGCGCATCGTCTCCCTCGACGACCCGGACAAGGACCTCGGCGTCGGAGAGCGCGGCGAGATCGTCGTCCGGGGACCCCAGGTCATGAAGGGCTATCTGGGCCGCCCCGACGCGACCGCCGCGATGATCGACCCGGACGGCTGGCTGCACACCGGGGACGTCGGCCATGTCGACGAGGACGGCTGGCTGTTCGTCGTGGACCGCGTCAAGGAACTCATCAAGTACAAGGGCTTCCAGGTCGCCCCCGCCGAACTCGAGGCGCTGCTGCTCACCCACCCCGGCATCGCCGACGCCGCCGTCATCGGGTCCTACAACGAGGACAACAACGAGGTCCCGCACGCCTTCGTGGTGCGCCAACCATCGGCCGCCGACCTGTCCGCGAACGAGGTCATGCTGTACGTCGCCGAGCGCGTCGCCCCGTACAAGCGGGTCCGCATCGTCACCTTCATCGACGCCGTCCCGAGGGCCGTCTCCGGGAAGATCCTGCGCCGCGAACTGCGAGGCCTGTCATGACCGTCGTCCGCACCGCCCACGAGCGCGGCATCACCACCCTCACCCTCGACTCGCCCCAGACCCGCAACGCCCTGTCGGCCGCCCTCGTGGGCGAACTGGCCGACGCGCTCACCCGCTGCGGCAAGGACGGCGACGTGCGCGCCGTCGTCCTGACCCACACCGGGAACACCTTCTGCGCGGGCGCCGACCTGCGCGACCCCCCGCCCCCGGAGGCCTTCGTCGGCCTGCTGCGGCGGATCGTCGAGCTGGGCAGGCCCGTCGTGGCCCGGGTGGAGGGACACGTCCGGGCGGGCGGCCTCGGGCTGCTCGGGGCCTGTGACATCGCGGTGGCCGGCCCGGCGGCGAGCTTCGCCTTCACCGAGGTACGCATCGGGGTCGCCCCCGCCGTCATCTCGCTGCCGCTGCTGCCCCGCGCCGACCCCCGCGCACTCACCCGCTACTACCTCACC
Organism: Streptomyces sp. NPDC021080; assembly: GCF_044333225.1. Classification (NCBI taxonomy): domain Bacteria; kingdom Bacillati; phylum Actinomycetota; class Actinomycetes; order Kitasatosporales; family Streptomycetaceae; genus Streptomyces; species Streptomyces sp. NPDC021080. The sequence continues at coordinate 220,880 of NZ_JBIRQM010000008.1, forward strand.
GGAGAGCGCTTCGACGCCGCCGAGGCCGTGCGCACCGGGCTCCTCACGGCCGCCGGGGACGACGTGGACGCCGTCCTCGCGCCCGTCCTGGACGGACTGCGCCGGTCCGCCCCCGAAGCCCTCGCCGAGACGAAAGCGCTGCTCACGGCTAAGGTGCTTCAGACCTTCGACCGGGACGCGGCGGACCTGACCGCGCTCTCGGCCCGGCTGTTCTCCTCCCCGCAGGCCCGCGAGGGGATGACGGCCTTCCTCGAACGACGGGATCCCGCATGGGTGGTGTGAGCGCGACGGAACACGCGGCACGTACTCCGCACGTCCCCAAACAGGACCGCAGCCGGGCCACCCGGCAGCGGCTCCTGGCCGCCGCCGTGGCCTGCCTCGCCGAACACGGCTGGGCGGGCTCGACGGTGCTGGTCGTCGCGGAGCGCGCCGGTGTGTCCCGGGGCGCCGCCCAGCACCACTTCCCCACCCGTGAGGACCTCTTCACCGCGGCGGTCGAGTACGTCGCCGAGGAACGCTCCACCGCCCTGCGGGACCTCTTCCCCGACGGCCCCGCCGACCGGCGCGCCGTCGTCGAGGCCCTCGTCGGCCTCTACACCGGGCCGCTGTTCCGGGCCGCCCTGCACCTGTGGGTCGCGGCCTCGAACGAGGACCAGCTCCGCGCCCGGGTGACCGAGCTCGAAGCCCGCGTCGGCCGCGAGAGCCACCGCATCGCGGTGGACCTGCTGGGCGCGGACGAGTCCCGGCCCGGGGTGCGCGAGACCGTGCAGGGGCTGCTCGACATGGCGCGCGGTCTCGGCCTGGCGAACCTGCTCACCGACGACACCGTGCGCCGGGAGCGGGTCGTGGCGCAGTGGGGGACGATCGTGGAGGAGGCGCTCGGCTGAGCCGCGCGTCCCGTCCGGGCGCCGAGCGGCCCGGGTCCCCCGGTCAGGGGCTGAGCCGCTCGATCCGCCAGCTGCCGTCGGGCTCGGCCACGTAGCGGAGCCGGTCGTGGAGGCGGTTCTCGCGGCCCTGCCAGAACTCGACCGTCTGCGGGGCGACCCGGAAACCGCCCCAGTGCGGCGGCACCGGCACCTGCTCCCCCTCCGGGTAGCGGGTGCTCAGCTCCGCGTACAGGACGTCCAGTTCGTCGCGCGAGGAGATGACCGCGGACTGCGTGCTCGCCCAGGCGCCCAGCTGCGAGCCGTGCGGGCGGGTGCGGAAGTACGCGGCGGTCTCGTCCCGGCCGGTGCGCCGCGCCGTCCCCGTGACGATGACCTGCCGGGCCATCGGGTGCCAGGGGAAGAGCAGCGAGATGTACGGGTTCCGGGCCAGTTCGAGGGCCTTGCGCGAGTCGTAGTTGGTGTAGAAGACGAAGCCCTGGTCGTCGTAGGCCTTGAGCAGCACCGTGCGCGAGCTGGGCCGGCCCTCGGCGTCCGCCGTGGAGACGATCATCGCGTTCGGCTCGTGCACGAAGCCGTGCACCGCGGCCTGCGCCGCCTGCTCGAACCAGTGGGAGAACTGCTCCATCGGGTGCGCCGCGACATCGCCCTCGTCGAGTCCCTCGGCGCGGTAGTGCGCCCGCATGGAGGCCGGGTCGGCGGCGATCTCCTCGTGCGCGGCCTCGGCGGCCTCGGCCGCGGCCTGGATGAGGGGTTCGGTCGTGGATTCGTCCGGGAAACGATCGTTCACGCGGTCATCCTGCCGTATCCGGGCCCGCCCGCGCGGCGGGTGGGCGTGCAGGTGTGCTTCGTCACGCGATGGCACTCAGTGCCGCGTACTCTCCCTAAAGATGGCACTCGGGGATATCGTGCTGATGCCGTTCCGGTTGGAGGACCGGCCGTACGGGGCATCACCGGGGTGACCGCTTTCGGACCGCGAGTCGGCGGAGACCGACCGAGGAACATTCGGGAGTCTTCGCGGATGACCGTGGAACCGGCCGGCGCAGCACCTCACCGTCGACCGTCACCCCCACAGGGGCGCAGGGTCACCACAACCCCGACAACACCATCCGTCGCACACATCACGAGGAGCCGCCTGATGTCCGACTTCGTACCCGGACTCGAAGGAGTCGTCGCGTTCGAGACGGAGATCGCCGAACCCGATAAGGAGGGCGGCGCTCTCCGGTACCGGGGCGTCGACATCGAGGACCTCGTCGGCCACGTCTCCTTCGGCAACGTGTGGGGACTCCTCGTCGACGGCGCCTTCAACCCCGGTCTGCCGCCCGCCGAGCCGTTCCCGATCCCCGTCCACTCCGGCGACATCCGTGTCGACGTGCAGTCCGCGCTCGCCATGCTCGCGCCCGTCTGGGGCCTCAAACCCCTCCTCGACATCGACGCCGAGCAGGCCCGCGACGACCTCGCCCGCGCCGCCGTCATGGCCCTGTCGTACGTCGCCCAGTCCGCCCGCGGCCAGGGCCTGCCCATGGTCCCGCAGAGCGAGATCGACAAGGCCCACTCGGTCGTCGAACGGTTCATGATCCGCTGGCGCGGCGAGCCCGACCCCAAGCACGTCGCCGCCGTCGACGCCTACTGGACCTCGGCCGCCGAGCACGGCATGAACGCCTCCACCTTCACCGCGCGCGTGATCGCCTCGACCGGTGCGGACGTCGCCGCCGCGCTCTCCGGGGCGGTGGGCGCCATGTCGGGCCCGCTGCACGGCGGCGCCCCCTCCCGCGTCCTCGGCATGATCGAGGAGATCGAGCGCACCGGCGACGCCGACGCCTACGTCCGCCAGGCCCTCGACAAGGGCGAGCGCCTGATGGGCTTCGGCCACCGCGTGTACCGCGCCGAGGACCCGCGCGCGCGGGTGCTGCGCCGCACCGCGCGCGAGCTGGGCGCCCCCCGCTTCGAGATCGCCGAAGCCCTGGAGAAGGCCGCCCTCGCCGAGCTCCACGCCCGCCGCCCGGACCGCGTCCTCGCGACGAACGTCGAGTTCTGGGCGGCCATCGTCCTGGACTTCGCCGAGGTCCCGGCGCACATGTTCACGTCCATGTTCACGTGCGCCCGTACCGCGGGCTGGTCGGCTCACATCCTGGAGCAGAAGCGCACCGGCCGTCTGGTGCGCCCCTCCGCGCACTACGTGGGCCCCGGCTCGCGCGGCCCCCAGGAGATCGAGGGATACGCGGACATCGCGCACTGACCGCGTGCGACGGCCCGCGCGGGCCGCCCGTCGTCACGCGGGAGCGAGCAGCTCCGCGTGGTGGCGGGCGGCGGCGAGCGGGTGCGCCCGCAGCTTGCCCTTGAGCTCGTTGAAGCCGTACTCGGCGAACAGCGGATTCGACGGGTCGTCGGTGACGCCGGGCGCGCCGGAGGCGTGAGGGAAGGGCAGCGGCTCGATCCGGGCGTCGAGGCGCGGGTTGTAGAAGAACGGCACCGAGAACCGCTCGGTGGCCCCGGCCGGGCTCACCACCCGGTGGTTGGTCGCCAGGAGGTACCCGTTCGTGGCGACCTCCAGGAGCTCGCCCAGGTTGACCACGAAGGCGCCCGGCAGCGGCGGCACGTCGTGGAAGCGGCCGTCCTCGCGCTCCACCTGGAGCCCGCCGATCTCGTCCTGGAGCAGCAGCGTCAGGAATCCGTAGTCCTTGTGCGCGCCCACGCCCTGACCGGCTCCGTCGTCGGAGCTCCCCGGATAGCGCACCAGTTTCAGGTGCGGGTGCGCCCGCTCGCCGAACACCGGGTCGTAGAAACCGGCGGGCGCCCCGATGGCCGTCAGCAGCTCGCGCAGCAGCCGGGCCGCGACCTCGCTCAGCCGTTCCATCCAGGTCAGCGCGGCGGTCCGCAGCTCCGGCAGCGCGGCCGGCCACTGGTTCGGCCCCTGGAGCCACCAGTACGCGGGCTCGCCGGGGCGAGGGGGCCGCGCGGGCCGCTCGGCGCCTATGTCGAGCTGGTCCCGCCAGTCCCGGCTGCCGCCGGTGCGCTCGTCACCCGTTCGGGTGTATCCGCGGAAGTGCGGTGAGCCGACGTTGTCGAGGGCCAGCCGGTCGGCCTCGGGGAGCGCGAAGAACCGGCGCATGGCCCGCAGCAGCGCGTCGGTCTCGGCCTCGGTCACTCCGTGCCCGACGAGCTGGAAGAAGCCCACGTCGTGGGCGGCACTGTGGAGCTGCGCGTGCAGCAGCGCCCGTGCCCGGGGGCCGCGGTCGGCCGCCGAGAGGTCGATGATCGGGAGCTGGCGGTACGAGGGGAGCTGCCGCCCGTTCTGGGCAGCCGGGAAAGACGTGTTCGTCGTCATGAGGTGCGTCCGCGGGGTGTACGGGTACCCGGACGGCCGCCAGGGGTGGGGCGGGGTCCACGGGTGCCGGATGAAGGAAGGAGCGGTACGAAGGGCCGGGTCAGGCGGAGCGCCGACAGCCCATGCTCGTGACGCGCAGGAAATCCACGTGGCGGCGTCGGACGAGCATCGGAAGCATGGCCCCAGCGTACTGCGACCCTCGCGATCCACCTGTGACCCAGGTCACCTCAGGGGTCTGCCCGGAAGCGGGCGCGGGCCGGAAGCGGGCGCGGGCCCGAGAACGTGCACGGGCCGGAAGCGGGCGCGGCCCGGAACGCAGACGACCCGCGAGCTCGGGTCCCTCCGCCTCGCGGCGACGGGGCCGGCCGGACGCACCGGCGAGCTCACGGGTCGGGTGACTGCGTTGGATTGGGCCGGCTGCACGGGCATCACCCGTGCCGGTCCGGCGCCGAACCGAGTCCGACAACGGGCCGTCAGCCCGCAGCCACCTCGTATGTCCGGTTTTCCGTCATGAGCCGAACCACCTCCTCTCCTACGTGAGAACAACTCTAGGAACACATCCCGGAGGCCTCAACCGATTTATCGGGAGGCGTCCGACCGGGACTGCTGGGGCGGGTGGTGCGGAAATCCGGCGTACAGGGATTTCCCCCAATCTTCGGGGAACGAGGTGTGGGCTGGGTCACGTTCGAGTTGAATGGTGACGACTGAGTGAACTGTCGCGTCGACACACGGACGCAGCCTGCAGGGGGTCCAGGTGAGTGCTTCCCGGCGTAGTGGGACCACCGACGAGCTGGGGCCGGACGAGCCCGAGCGGGACGGCTCGGATCTGCTTGCCGCGCTGCTGGACGGCATGGACGCGGCCCTGTGCGCCTTCGACGCCGACGGCGTCCTCACCCACTGGAACCGCGAGGCCGAGCGCATTCTCGGCTGGACGGCGGCCGAGGCCGTGGGGCGGCGCGGATTCGCCGGCTGGGCCGTGCGGACCGCGGACGCCGAGGAGGTCGAGGGCCGGCTGATGTCGGCCATGGAGGCCCCCGGCCGCCAGGTGCACGAGTTCGCGCTCCTGACCAAGGACGGCGGCCGGGTGCTCGTCCGCACCCAGTCCGCCGCCGTACGCGGCCCGGACGGCAAGCCCGCCGGGGTGTACTGCGCCTTCAGCGAGGTGCACACCCAGATCGACCTGGAGCGGTCGATCGCCCTGAGCGAGGCGCTCTTCGAGGACGCCGGCTGGGGCGTGGTGCTGGTCGACGCGGACCTGCGGCCCGCCGTGGTCAACGCGCACGCCGCGGGGGCCCTCGGGACCGGACGCAGCTCCGTCCTCGGCCGGCCCCTGGGCGACCTGCTCTCCCAGGGCGTCGAGGAACTGGAGAGCGCCCTCACCCACGTCCTGTCCGAAGGCGCGCCGCCGGCCCCCGCGGAGATGTGGGTGAGCGTGCGCACGCCGGAGGGAGACCGGCGGCGGTGCTGGCTCAGCGGCTTCGTGCGGCTCGCCTCGCCGCTCGCGGAGGAACCCGTGCCGCTCGGCGTCGGCTGGCTCTTCCAGGACGTGACCGAGGCCAAGCAGACCGAGCAGGAGGCGGCGCTGCTGCGCTTCCGGGCCAACCAGCTGCATCGCGCCGCGCGGGCCGCGGCCGAGTGCGAGAACCCGGGCGAGGCCGCCGCCGTCCACCTCGACTTCGCCCTCGCGGGCTTCGCCGACCACGCCCTGGTCGACCGGGTGGCCCAGGGCGGACCGGCGGACGAGCAGACGCCCCTGCGGCTCGTCCGGACGGTCGCCACGCCCGCCGGGTCGCCCGGACCGAGCCACATCACGGGGAAGGCCGGACTGCCCTTGCGCTACGGGGAGGGGCACCCCGCGCTCCAGTGCGTGGAACGCGCCGGTTCGGTGCGGGCCGACGCGGCCGCCGCCGACCCCGAGCAGGCGCGCGAGTGGGCTCTCGCCCGGCAGTGGCCGCGGGACTCCGTGCACGCCCTGTGCGCGGTGCTGCGCAGCCGCGGGCGGACGCTGGGCGTCGTCACGTTCCTGCGGAGCGCGGGCCGCAGCCGGTTCGAGCGCACGGACGCGATGTACGCGGAGGACGTGGCCGTACGGATCGCGATGGCCCTGGACCTGGAGGAGCTGGCGGAGAAGCCCTGAGGGCGCCCCTGAGCGCCGCAGTCCTTCGCACCACAGCCCTCCGCACCGTAGTCCTCCGCACCGTAGTCCTCCGCGCCGCAGCCCTCCGCGTCGCAGTCCTTCGCGCCACAGTCCTCCGCACCGTCGCTCGCGGCGCTGCGGCTCTCAGCGCCGGTAGAAGATCCGGTCCCCGTACTCCGTCATGACCCGGCTGTTCCACTCGTGGCCGCCGTCGACGTTGCCCGAGCGGAGCAGGGGCGGTTCGACGCCGCGGTCCGCGAGGGCGCCGGCCGCGGTGGCCATGACGGCCTGGAGGAGGGCCGAGGTGACGACGGTCGAGGCGGGGGCGAAGGGGGCCGCGATGGAGTCCAGGGTGAGCTCCGCGTCGCCGATGGGGATCCGCGAGTCGAGGACGATGTCGCAGTGGTCCTTCAGGTAGGTGCCCGACACGTGCCGCGACGACGTCTCGGTGGCGTAGGCGACGGACGTGACGCCGATGACCTTCACGCCCAGGGCGCGGGCCTTCATGGCCATCTCCACGGGAAGCGCGTTGCGCCCGGAGAGCGAGATGATCACCAGCAGGTCGCCGGAGCGCAGCGGGCTGCAGTCGAGGACCGCGCTCGCCAGACCGTCGACCCGTTCCAGGGCGGAGCCCAGGGTCGCGGGCATCACGTCGACGCCCACGACTCCCGGTACGGCGAGCAGGTTCATCAGGGCGAGACCGCCCGCGCGGTAGACGATGTCCTGCGCGGCGAGCGAGGAGTGACCGGCGCCGAAGGCGAAGAGCCGGCCGCCGTCGACGACCGTGTCGGCGATCAGGGTCCCGGCCGCCTCGATCTCCCCGGCGTCCTCGTCCCGTACCTGCCGCAGCAGGCCGATCGCGGCGTCGAAGAACTGCCCGGCCAGCTTGCTGTCGCTCATCGGCGAAGCCCCTTAGAAGTCTCGTCGGCGTGGACGTCCCGTCGGCGCCCGGTCGGCGCGGGGCGGGCGGGACGGCCGGACCGGTCGCCCGGTGCGGCCGTGCTCCCGTCGTGTCGCGGATCACGTTGCGGTCTGGACCACTGCCCTGTCAATACGGCTTCCGGGGGTGCTCGGGGGCGCTTCGGGGGGCGCCGGCCGGGGCACTCGCGGGTCGCCGGGCCGGCGTGTCCGCGGTGATCGCGGGGAGATCGGTGCCAAGCGGTTCGAACGGCGAGGCACGGTTGTCAGTGCTATGCGTCAGAATTGGGTCCAGGGCCAGCGCACACGCCGGTGGGCCATCGAGTCTCCGGCAGAGCTAATCGAGGGGCACGAATGTCCGGACTGATCGACACCACGGAGATGTATCTCCGCACCATCCTCGAGCTGGAGGAGGAAGGCGTTGTCCCCATGCGCGCCCGGATCGCGGAGCGGCTCGACCAGAGCGGTCCGACGGTGAGTCAGACCGTGGCGAGGATGGAGCGCGACGGTCTGGTGGCGGTGGCGAGCGACCGGCATCTGGAACTCACGGACGAAGGGCGTCGGCTGGCCACGCGCGTCATGCGCAAGCACCGCCTCGCCGAGTGCCTGCTCGTCGACGTCATCGGCCTGGAGTGGGAGCAGGTGCACGCGGAGGCCTGCCGCTGGGAGCACGTGATGAGCGAGGCGGTGGAGCGGCGCGTGCTGGAACTGCTGCGTCACCCGACCGAGTCGCCGTACGGAAACCCGATCCCGGGTCTGGAGGAGCTGGGGGAGAAGGACGGCGCGGACCCGTTCCTGGACGAGGGCATGGTGTCCCTGTCCGAGCTGGACCCGGGTCCGGACGGCAAGACCGTGGTCGTACGGCGGATCGGCGAGCCGATCCAGACGGACGCCCAACTGATGTACACGCTGCGGCGGGCGGGCGTGCAGCCCGGTTCCGTGGTCAGCGTGACCGCGTCGGCCGGCGGGGTCCTCGTCGGCAGCGGCGGCGAGGCCGCGGAGCTGGAGGCGGACATTGCCTCGCATGTGTTCGTCGCCAAGCGCTGACGCATCTTCCGGTGCCCGCGAGGGGCAGTTCCCGGGCGCCGACCGAGGGGTCGGCAGTCGCTGACCTCCACGTCGGCGTCCGGGAGCACGCCGGACACCGTGGGACGCACCCGGTCCGCACCGTCCCGGGCGTGTCAACTGCTGTGAAGGCAGGGGCAGTTGTTATGTTTTCGCGACCTTGTCGAAAGCAAGATTCAGTGTGCCGAATCGCAGCGCCGGGACCGTTTGCGTGCGAGGCTGTCGCGTGAGGCATATGACCTGAGGGCTCTTGACCGTGTCCGAGAGCGATGGTGCGCGGTCGGGGAGGGGGCGTAAGGATGTGCCGCAGATGCGGAGAGGGCCCCGGCGCCTTACGGCGCCGGGGCCTGTCCTCCCCTGTGCTGACCCGGAGCCCCGAGCTCCCAGGGTCATTCCCTTCGGACCGTTTTCCCCGAGCGGTCCGCCTCCCGCAGAAGATCTCCCCCGGGTGACGACGGTCAATCCTGACGGGCGGTCACTCGATCGAGGGGTGTTGCGGCCGGAGAGGCCATTTTCGAAACCCCATTCGATAACGTGACGGTGTGGCGGGAGGACGCGAGGGCATCGACCGGCACGACGGGGACAGCGGCAGGAAGCGGTACGGGTGGACCGGCCGGGAAGAGCGGGAGCGAGCCGGTCCGAGCGAGCTGAGGGGGTGCCATTACCGATGGTGCGGCGCATCGACGTGACAGGAGCGGGCGGTGTACGCCTCGCTGCCTGGGAGTATGCCGACCCCCCGAAGAACGACGAGGGGCCGAGGGCGTCCGAGGTGCCCGGCGTGCTGTTACTGCACGGCCTCATGGGCCGCGCCTCGCACTGGGCGTCCACCGCCCGCTGGCTCTCCGAGCGGCACCGTGCCATCGCCCTCGACCAGCGCGGCCACGGCCAGAGCGACAAGCCCCCGGAGGCCGAGTACACCCGTGAGGCCTACGTCGAGGACGCCGAGGCCGCCCTCGACCAGCTGGGTCTCGGACCGGCCGTCGTCGTCGGCCACGCGATGGGCGCGCTGACCGGCTGGCAGCTCGCCGCCAAGCGCCCCGATCTCGTCCGCGCCCTGATCATCTGCGACATGCGGGCCTCGGCGCTCGGCGCCGCCTCCCAGCGCGAGTGGGAGGACTGGTTCAAGGCCTGGCCCGTCCCCTTCGCCACCCTCGCCGACGTGCGGAAGTGGTTCGGTGAGGACGACCCCTGGGTGGAGCGCCGCAATCCCTCCCGCGGCGAGTTCTACGCCGAGGTGATGCACGAGTCCCCCGACGGCTGGCGCCCCGTCTTCGAACCGGAGCAGATGCTCAAGTCCCGCCAGACCTGGGTGTACGACGCCCACTGGGAGGAGCTCGCCCAGGTCCGGTGCCCCGCTCTGGTCGTACGCGGCCTGGACGGCGAGCTCGGCCGGGCGGAGTCCCAGGAGATGGTCCGGGTGCTGCCGCGCGGCCAGTACGCCGAGGTCGCGGAGGCCGGCCACCTCGTGCACTACGACCAGCCCGAAGCGTGGCGCGCCGCGATCGAGCCGTTCCTGGACGGCGTGCTCACCGGCTAGGGCGCCCGGTTCCGCGCGGGTGGCGCGAGAGACCGGAATTAGTGCTTCCGTGTCGAGATGTGATACTGCCGGGCGTCACAAAATGATCACGAACATTCATAGGATCTTCATCTTCAGTTCACGTGCTGTGTCAAATGGCACCGGCGGTGCGGCGCGCTGTCTCGGCCGCTCAGCCGATTGTCAGGAGACGCGCGCCGACACGCCGCAAGAACGCCGCGCGCGCCGACATGCCGTCAGAGCGCCGCGCGCGTTCACCCTTTGCTGACCGCCGCCAGGATCTCCGGCAGCCGTCCCGCCGTCCGGGGGGCCGCGAGCTTGAGCCCCAGCAGGGTGATCAGCGCTCCGTAGGCGGCGCCGACGGGCAGCAGCAGCCAGGTCCAGCGGTCGCCGTCGGCGCTCACGTTCAGCCAGATCGTCAGGGCGATGACCGGGGCGGCGAGCAGGGCGGCCGAGATCATGCCGCCGAAGATGGCGATCCAGGCGAGACCGGCCTGACCCGGGGCCACGTTCTTGTAGCCCTCCTGGGGGATGGAGTACGGGAAGCGGGCCGAGGACCAGGCACCGGTCGCCAGCATCGCGCCGAGCAACGCGAAGGACAGGCCGAGGACTTCGGGCAGTTTCTGCCACGCGCCGAGCAGCCCGCTCGTCACCACGGTCACGAGCGTCGCGTACGGCAGGGTGATCAGCAGCAGGGCCAGCGCCCGCCCGCGCAGTTCGACGTAGGCGTCACGGGGCGAGGAGATCGTCAGCGCGACCATCCAGAAGGCGGACGTGTCCTGTCCGAACTGGTTGTACATCTGGATTCCGAGCATCCCGGCCGCGAAGCACGCGAAGTAGACCGACCCGGTGCCCTGGAGCGCGTTGAACACCGGCACGATCAGACCGATGGCCAGCGAGGTCACCCAGGCCGCCTTGGTCTTCGGATCGCGCCACACGTATCGCAGACTGCGCTCCATGACCGTGCCGGTCCGGCCGGCCGGCAGCAGCCGGGCGAGCCCCGACGAACCGCGCTCACGGCCCGCGGGTTCCGCGGCCTGGAGCGTGGACCCGTCGGGCGAGGTCATCAGCCGTGTCAGATGACGGGACCACAGCGCCAGCAGCCCCGCCAGCGCGGCGGCGCACAGCGCGAGCTGGACGGTCCCGGACCCGTACGACCCCTCGCTCACCGAGTCCACGGCGCCGATCGCCGACGCGGGCGGGATCCAGCGCAGCACGTCCGTCACCGGGTCCAGCTCCGACAGCCCGCCCGCCGAACCGAGCCGCTGCGCGCCGAAGTTGACCAGCTGGGCGCCGACCGCGACGACCAGTCCGCTGAGCACCGCGAGATCGCGGCCCTTGCGGCTGGACAGCAGCCGGATGTTGGCGGCCGCGACGGCCCGGGCGAGGGCCACGCAGACCAGCAGGGCGAGTGCGAGCGCGATCACCGCCGTCGCGTACGCGGCCGCCCCGTGTGCGACCGAGATCACCGCGCCGAGCAGCAGGCAGAACGTGAAGAGCGGCCCGACACCGACCAGGGAGGCGGCCAGCAGAGCCCGGACGAGCGGCCGCGGCCGCAACGGCAGCATCACCAGCCGCGTCGGATCGAGCGTCTCGTCGCCGCCGGGGAAGAACAGCGGCATCACGGTCCAGCCGAGCGCCAGGACCGCCACGAGCAGGACGCCGACGCCGGCGGCGTGCGCGTTGCCGCGCAGCGCGATCAGCCCGAGCAGCTGGAGCACGGCGAACAGCAGCACGAGCACCGTGGAGAGGACGAACGCGGCCCGCCGGCCGGCGGACTGCCGCAGCCCGTTGCGCAGGAGCGACAGCTTCAGCCGTACGACGACGGGGGTGATCGAGGCGGCGGAGACGCCGGTGCCGGCGCTCACCGGGGGGTCCCGCCGCCCAGCCAGTCCAGGTCGGTCGTGGCGCCGCGGCCGTGCGCGCCGACCAGTTCCAGGAAGGCCTGCTGGAGCGAGGGCGCGCTCCCGCGTACCTCGGCGAGGGGACCGTGCGCGCGGATGCGGCCGGCGGCCATGACGGCGACCCAGTCGCACAGCGACTCGACCAGCTCCATCACGTGCGAGGAGAAGACGACGGTGGCGCCCGACGCGGTGTACCGCTCCAGCACGCCCCGGATGGTCTGCGCGGAGACCGGGTCCACCCCCTCGAACGGCTCGTCCAGGAAGAGGATCTCGGGGTTGTGCAGGAGCGCGCAGGCCAGACCGATCTTCTTGCGCATGCCGGTCGAGTAGTCGACGACGAGTTTGTGCTGCGCGCCCGCGAGGTCGAGGACGTCGAGGAGCTGGGTGGCGCGCTTGTCGACCTCCGCGCCGGGCAGACCCCGCAACCGGCCGGTGTACGCGAGCAGTTCGCGCCCCGAGAGCCGCTCGAAGAGCCGGAGTCCCTCGGGCAGTACGCCGATCCGGGCCTTCACCTGGGCCGGGTCGCGCCACACGTCGTGACCGACGACCTCGACGGTGCCCTGATCCGGTCTGAGCAGCCCGGTCAGCATCGACAGGGTGGTGGTCTTGCCGGCGCCGTTCGGCCCGACGAGCCCGATGAACCGCCCCGCGGGAAGCTCCAGATCGATCCCGGCCACGGCGACCTGCTCACCGAACCGCTTCCAGAGCCCCCGCACACGTACGGCGGGCGCGCCGCCGTCCTTCGCTCCCTCGCTCATACCGGCACCCTACGGGCCCCCGGCCGCCCGCCACCCGTCCCTGCGAAGTCCGGTCGATCCACAGTCCCCGCCGGCCCCACAGGCCTGTGCCGACCTTCACCGGGCTCCGCGGAACCCGGTCGGCCGCTACCGGTCCCGTCCGCAGGCGTAGGCGAGCGGGGAGATCAGCTCCTCCGCGTCCGGCAGCCAGCGGTTCGCGGGCGTCGGACGGCAGGCCCACTGGACGGCACCTCGGGAGCCGACCCGGGTCGGCGGCGCGGCCACGTAGGCCCCCTCGCCGAGCGTGGTCAGACCGAGCGAGGCCGGCGGCCAGCCCAGCGCCCGGACCAGATCGGGGATCTTCGCCGCCGCTCCGGGGAGCACGAAGAAGTGCATGCGACGGTCCGGGGTGCACGTCACCGGGCCGAGGGTGAGTTCCATCCGCCGCATCCGGGCGAGCGCCAGGAACCCCGCCGTCTCGGGCACGTCGATCGCGTCGAACGCACGCCCCGTGGGCAGCAGGATCGACGCCTGCGGCCGCAACGACCAGAGCCGGCGCGCGACGGTCGCGCTGCCCGTGGCCTGGGCCGCCCAGTCCGAACGCGCCGGATGCGCGCCGGGCGCGGCGCAGGCGGGATCGCCGCAGGAACAGAGCTGCACCCCGCCGGCCGGTTCGAGCCAGGTGCCGGGGAACACGTCCCAGTGGCGTTCCTCGGCATAGCGCACGGCGGTCTCCCCCAGCGACTCGCCACGCTGCTGGGGGATCAGTGCGGACTCGGTTCCTGTCATGGTCTCTTCCACATCGGTCTCAACTCCCGCGTCCACCCAGGGTTACGGGGACACGCGCGCGGGGGAGGAGCATCGATTCCCCGGCCGGGGCGCATGGATGCACGTGTGGGGGCGCGCGGGGGGAACGGCAGCTGGTGGCGGGTAACCAGGGAGGGGGTCGGGCGACCGCCTTTACCCCGGCAATCCTCGCATGTCTCGCATCTTCGGCATGTCTGCGGGGCATCGATCTTCCTGGCCGGTCGCTCGGGCGACCGGCAGGTGAGGACACGTCAACCCGGTGCGTGGGCAGGCACCGCAGCCACAGGGGGTACGCCATGGCCGCAAGGCCTCTGATCGCCAGGCAGCCGAACGAACGACTGCAGGCACTCATCCAGGAAGCGGGCTGCTCGAACGCCGGACTGGCCCGCCGGGTCAACATGTGCGGCGCGGAGCACGGACTCGACCTGCGCTACGACAAGACGTCCGTGGCGCGCTGGCTGCGCGGCCAGCAGCCCCGCGGGCGGGCTCCGGCGATCATCGCCGAGGCGCTCGGCCGCAAGCTCGGCAGGACGGTCACGATCGACGAGATCGGCATGGCCAACGGCAAGAACCTGGCGTCCGGCGTCGGCCTCCAGTTCTCGCCGACGATACTGGGCGCCATCGAGCAGGTCTGCGAGCTGTGGCGCAGCGACGTGGGGCGGCGTGACTTCCTGTCCGGGTCGTCGGTCGCCGCCTCCGCGCTCGTCGAGCCGAGCCGCGACTGGCTGATCTCGTCGCCGGACTCGCAGGTGGCCCGCTCGGCGGGGCCGCGCGTCGGGCTCTCGGACGTGGCGGCGGTCCGCGCGATGACCCAGGCACTCGTCGACCTGGACCACCAGTACGGCAGCGGGCACGTGCGCCCGGTCGTGGTGCACTACCTGAACAGCGTGGTCTCCGGGCTGCTCGCCGGCTCCTACCGGGAGGCGGTCGGACGCGAACTGTTCGCGGCCGTGTCCCGGCTGACGGAGCTCGCCGGCTACATGGCCATCGACACCGGCCAGCCAGGGCTCGCCCAGCGGTACTACATCCAGGCGCTGCGGCTCGCGCAGGCGGCCGGCGACCGCGGTTACGGCGGTTACGTCCTCGCCGCGTCCATGAGCCACCTGGCCGCCCAGCTCGGCAACCCGCGCGAGATCGCGCAGCTGGCGCGCGCGGCCCAGGAAGGGGCGCGCGGGCGGGTGACACCGCGGGCGGAGTCGATGTTCCACGCGGCCGAGGCGCGCGGGCACGCGCTGATGGGTGACGTGCGTGCCGCGCAGGTGGCGTCCGGGCGGGCCGTCACGGCCCTGGAGAACGCGGACGCGGCCTCCGGGGACGACCCGACGTGGATCGCGCACTTCGACGAGGCCTACCTGGCCGACGAGCTGGCCCACTGTCACCGGGACCTCGGCCAGGCCGAGGCCGCCGCGCGGTGCGCCGAGCAGTCCCTGGCCGGCCATCCCGAGTCGCGTGCCCGCCGCCGGGCCATCGGCTATGTCCTGCTGGCCACGGCACAGGTCCAGCAGCGCGAGGTGGAGCAGGCCTGCCACACCGGTCTGCGCGCCGTCGAACTCCTCGGCACGCTCCGCTCCAACCGCGGCGCCGAGTACCTGGAGGACCTGCAGCAGCGCCTGGAGCCGTTCCAGGACGAGGCCGTGGTGCGGGAGTTCGGGGCACGCATGGAGCTGCAGGCGGCGGCGTGACCGTACGCGGGGCGGGAACGGGGGCGGGGGCCGCCGGTGCGCGGGTGTGATCATTTTTCTTCCGCGTCCGGTGGGTCCGCCGCTCCCGCGCCCGTGAACATATGGCCCGTACGGGCGTGAACGCCGGGAAAACGAGGGCGCTGTGCGGGAACGGAGTGAGATACAGCGCATTCGGGGGCGGATTCGTTACCCGTGTCACAAGGCGCGGTGGTGACCGCAGGTGCTGCGTAGCAGCGGGTTGTGGGGACCCGGTAGCGTGAGCCGATGATTCCGAAGGTCCCCCATTCGTAGGAGTCCCGGTGACGCAGAGTGGACAGGGCGAGGAGCCCTCGGCGCGGCCCGCGCGCGAAGGCATCGTGCTGCCCTCCGACGGTAGTGAGCCGATGCCGCCGGGTACGACGGGTGACCGGGTGACCCCGGCCGGCGGCCCGGCCTGGGGCGGGCAGTGGGGCCCCGACGCGTCGGCCGGCCAGGCCCCGCAGTCCGGTGACGGCTGGGGCGCGCCGGTGAACGCCACGTCGTCCTGGAGCGCCTCCGCGCCCGACGGGGGCCAGGGCTGGCCGACGGCCGACCCGCACGGCGCACAGCAGGCGCAGGGTTTCGCCCAGCCGGGATCCGGTTCCGGACCGCTGCCGCCCGAGAGCGCGCCGTCCTCGGCATACGGCGCCCAGAACGGCTATGCGCCGGGGGCGCACGGCTCGCACGCCGCGGCCGGCTACGACGGCTACGGCGCCTACGGGTCCCAGGAGCAGCACGCCGGGCAGGGCGCTCCGACGCCGCCCGGCGGCGAGGACGGCGCCACCCAGTACATTCCGTACATACCGGCCGCCCCGGGTGCCGACGAGGGGGCGACGCAGTTCATCCCGCCGGTCCCCGCCGCGCCCGGCGAGGGCGCCACCCAGTTCATCCCGCCGGTGGGACCCGGCGCGCTGCCGCCGGAGATCGGGGCCGGTGCCCCGCAGTACCTGGGGCAGGCGACGCAGGGCGGTCACGGCGCCGGATCACCGGCGCCCGCCGGTCCGGACGCCGACGCCACGCAGTACATCCCGCCCGTGCCCGCGCAGCCGTCCGGATCCTTCGGGATGCCGGCGGGCGGGCCGGAGGAGCGCCAGCCCCCGGCGGAGTTCGACAGTCTCTTCCGCAGCGAGCCGGAAGCGGCCGGAGCGACGCAGATGCTGCCCCGTATCGACGGAGGAGCCCCGCAGGCCCCGTACGGCGCCGGTGACTCCTACGGCACCGGCGACCCCTACGGCGCCCAGTCCGCGCCCGGCGGCCGGGCCGCCGGGCGACGCGGTGGCCCGGCGGACGGCGACGGAGGGGGCGGCGCCCGCAGCCGCTCGCGCGTCCCGGTGATCGCGGCGGTCGGCATCGGCATCATCGTGCTCGGTGTCGGCGCCGGCGCCCTGCTCAGTGGCGGCGGCGGTGGCGACGACGGCAAGGACGACACCGGCAAGACGGTGGCCGCGACCGCGCCCGCCACCCAGGGCTCGTCGTCGGCGGCGGCGGCCGACCCGGTGAAGGCGCAGGCCGTCGAGCTGGACAAGCTCCTCGCCGACAGCAGCAACAGCCGCGGCTCGGTGATCAACGCCGTGGCGAACGTGAAGGCGTGCAACAACCTCGGCCAGGCGGCCGGTGATCTGCGGGACGCCGCCAAGCAGCGAGGCGAGCTGGTCACCCGGCTCTCCACCCTCGCCGTCGACAAGCTGCCGAACCACGATCAGCTGTCGACCTCCCTCACCAATGCCTGGAAGGCCTCCGCGGCGGCCGACAACCACTACGCGGCCTGGGCCGACCAGGTCGGCAACGGCAAGAAGGGCTGCCACAAGGGCCACGCCCGCACCACCGGGCAGACCCAGGCGGGCGACGTGGCCAGCGGCACGGCCTCCGCCGAGAAGGAGAAGGCCGCGCGGCTCTGGAACTCCATCGCGTCCAAGTACGGCCTGACGCAGCGGACCCGCACCCAGCTGTGACCCGCACCCAGCTGTGACCCGCACCCAGCGATGACCCGTACGAAAGCCCGGCCCCCTCGCCGAACGGAGAGGGGGCCGGGCTTCGTCGTGAGCACTGCCGGTGGTCCGGCCGGGTGCGGGTCCGTTGTTCCTCCGGCCCGCGTCGGCCCGCGCCTTCCGGTTCCAGTCCGCTTCTAGTCCGCGTTGGCCAGTGTCTTCGTCATGTTGACGAACCCGCTCCGCTGCGAGGTGAGCCGGCCGTCGCGGATGACCTGGAAGGTGACGTCGGCGTTGACCAGGCGCGGGAAGTCGGCGGCCGCTGTCTGTGCGTCGAAGCGCCAGCTCAGGGTCGGCGTGACCCCGCCCGTGGTCACCTTGAGGCCGTTGTCGAGCTCGCGCCGGATGGTGAGCGGCGAGACCTCTCCCGCGCCGAGGGACTCGATGACCTTCCTCAGCACGGTGTAAGCGATCCAGGTCGTCTGCACCCCGGAGTCGGCGGGGTCGATCCGGTTGTCGCCGAAGGCCTGCTCCTTGATCACCGCGCGCATCGGGTTCCAGCGCGAGTCGTCGGCGGTCGGGTACCAGCCGGTGACGTACGCACCCTCGTACGGGCCCGACTTGCCGCCGCTGGCATCGATCTGCGACTGGTCGATGCTGCCGATGACCGTACCGGTGTGCACCTTCCGGTAGTCCGAGCTGTCGCGCCGGAAGGAGTCCATGAAGGTGTTCGTGCGGTCACCGAGCGCGGGGACCACACAGCCCTGCAGGCCCGGCTGGGAGGTCGCGTGCTGGAGCGCGAGCTGGGTCGGCCGGGAGTACTCGGTGGCGTCCTCGGGTGCCCGCTGGTCCACGGCCCGCGCGTGGCCCAGCGCCTTCAGACCGGCGTCCAGCAGGACCGGCAGCTCGTCACCGGCGATGGTGTCGGGACGTATGAGCGAGACAGGTCCGCAGTTCTTGCCGAGCTGCTCGCCGAGGCCCGCCAGCAGGACGCCCTGACCGCCGTTGACGGGATAGGAGACCGGGCTGGAGAACTCGTCGTCGGTGACGCCGAAGCCTCCGATGTAGGGGATGCCCGCGCTCTCCAGCGGGGAGAGGAAGTTGCGGCTGTGCTGGCTGTAGGAGCCCACGACCGCGACGACCTTCTCGTCGGCGGCCCGCTCGGCGCAGTGCGCGGCGGCGACCGAGTCGTTGTGGTCGTTGCAGGTGAGGACCTCCAGCCGACGGCCGTTGATGCCGCCGTGGGCGTTGACCCAGCGTGCGTAGGCCTTCGCCAGCGCCGGCATCCCGGGCTTGTTCGTCGCGTTGGTCTTCTCGGGGGCCCAGGTCATCACCTTGACGGGGCCATCCCCGGAGCCCCCCGTGGCACCAGGGATGGCCCCGCATCCGACAGCGACCGACGCACAGGCGATTAACGCGCTCGCGTACAGCAGCTTGGCCTTGCGGGGCCGGGGCGTAGTGGGGGAGGTGGTGCGAGTACGTCGCCTACCGGTCATGGGCATGCACGATTCCCCCACATCAGAAACCCTTGTGTGACCCGTGGTCGACATGGGGTGACGTAGAGGTGAATTCCAGGGGCCGATGAACTGTTTTTCACAGAGAACGTACGATCGGTGACCGTGCAAGACTCGGAGAACTCTTCCCGCCGCGGCCGTCGCTCATCCACCATGGGCGGTATGCCACTGAACGACATGCCGTGGTGGCGCTGGCGCAGCAATGTGCGCTCCGCGCTGCACATGCTTTCCGACCCCGTTTTCCAGAGAGACGTCTGGCTCGCCGGCGTCGACGGATACGGCGACGTCACCGACGCCGTGTACCGCCTGGTCGAGGACACCTGGCTGGACAACTGGTCGGCCGAGAAATACGTCGGCACGATCTTCCGGGACTCCCAGGAGGCCGCCCTCGTGGACAGTGCCGTCCTGCGGGTCCTGCGGATCATGCACCAGGTCGGACCCGACGCGCCGGTCTCCGCCTATCTCGACCACCAGGGGTGGCCGGACGCCCTGCAGGCCGCGCGCGCCGCGCACGTACGGCTGGCGTCGAGCGACGGCGAGGACCCGGACGCACCGCCGCGCACCCTCGAGGTCCTGCGCATCCTGACGCGGTCGGCATAGCCGTCGGCGCAGGAGTCGGTACGGCGGTCGGCGCGACCGGCGGCACAGCCGTCGGCCCTGCGGTCGGCCCTGCGGTCCGGCGGCCGTGACGTGCCCCGCGGGGCGTCCGCGTGGCGGGACGGCACTCCTGCGCTGGCCCCTGGTGTGAAAGCCTGTCCCGCATGAATGAGCCGTCCGTCCGCGGGGCCGCGCCCGCCGCCGAGCAGTACGTCCTGACGCTGTCCTGCCCCGACAAGCAGGGCATCGTGCACGCCGTGTCCAGCTACTTGTTCATGACCGGCTGCAACATCGTGGACAGCCAGCAGTTCGGCGACCAGGACACGGGTCTGTTCTTCATGCGCGTCCACTTCTCGGCGGAGTCGCCGGTGACCGTGGAGAAACTGCGTGCGAGTTTCACGGCGATCGGTGACGCCTTCCACATGGAATGGCAGATCCACCGGGCCGAGGACCGGATGCGGGTCGTGCTGATGGTGAGCAAGTTCGGCCACTGCCTGAACGACCTGCTCTTCCGCGCGCGGATCGGCGCGCTGCCCGTCGACATCGCCGCGGTGGTCTCCAACCACACGGACTTCGCGGAACTGGCGGGGTCGTACGACGTCCCCTTCCACCACATCGCGGTGACGAAGGACACGAAGGCCGAGGCCGAGGCGCAACTGCTGGAGCTGGTGCGCGAGAAGGGCGTCGAGCTGGTCGTCCTCGCCCGCTACATGCAGGTCCTCTCGGACGACCTGTGCAAGCAGCTCAGCGGCCGGATCATCAACATCCACCACTCGTTCCTGCCGAGCTTCAAGGGCGCCAAGCCCTACCACCAGGCGCACGCCCGCGGGGTCAAGCTCATCGGCGCCACGGCGCACTACGTCACCGCCGACCTCGACGAGGGCCCGATCATCGAGCAGGAGGTCGAGCGGGTCGGCCACGACGTCACCCCCGACCAGCTCGTCGCCATCGGCCGGGACGTGGAGTGCCAGGCGCTGGCCCGTGCCGTGAAGTGGCACGCGGAGCGCCGCATCCTCCTGAACGGGCGCCGGACGGTCGTTTTCGCCTGACCGCCTGACCGCCTGACCGCCTGACCGCCTGACCGCCCGACCGCCTGACCGCCCGACCGCCTGACCGCCTGACCGCCCGACCGCGCCGGGCTACATCCGGCTCAGCGAGGCGGCCGCGAACAGCACGTCCCTGATGACCTCGCGGTCGCCGTCCTGTCCGGCGGCCGCCTCCTCGGGGGACACGTGGCCCGCGGCCAGGCGGCAGAACTCCACCCCGTCCAGCGCGACATGGGCCACCTCGTGCTCGGCGGAGCCGACGGCGCCGGGCGAGTCGAGCGGGATGAGCCACTCGCCGCCGCCGGAGCCCTCGATCTCCAGGCGCAGGCTGCGCCCCGGGGCGCCCGCCGCGACGAGATGCCGGACCGACCGGTCCGCCAGCCCGGCCCGGCGCCGCTCGGCGAGCGAGACGGGCAGCATCCGCGCGGCCAGGTCGATCATCCGGTGCAGATGCCGGGGAGCGGGCGGTTCGTACGGGTAGTCCACCGCGTCGGCGATGTCCCCCGCGTGCACCCAGCACTCGAAGGCCCGGTCCAGCATCGAGTCGCTGAGCGGCAGTTCGAAACCGCCGTAGGCCACGGTGAGCCGCCCGGAGGCCTCACCGCCCGCGACCCCGCCGGCGGGCGGGGCGCCCTCCTCCACGAACGACACCGACCGGACGATGCCGTGGCTCTGTTCCCGCCAGGGTCCGCGCACGGACCGGGTGGGCGGGACGCGCGAGGCACGCCAGTACGCCTCGGTGCGGTCCTGAGGTGTCGCCCGCTCCGCGTCGGCCCCGCCGAGCGGATCGTCCAGACCCAGCGCGACGGCGACCAGTCCGTCGACGCTCAGCAGATGGGCTATGACCCCGGCGACGGTCGTACGACGGCTCACGGGCCTGTCGCCCTCGAACCAGCGCAGCCGGACGGGCGCGTGCCATTCGGAGCCGCCGATGTCCTGGAGCAGGGCGTCGAGCCGGGCGGTCTCCGCGTCGTAGGGAGCGGCCCACTCGGGTACCGGGATGCGCGGCGGGCGCCGGTCCAGGCAGCTCGTCAGGACGCGGGTGCGCAGTGCCGGGTCCAGGTCGAGGCTTTCCGCCGGGTGCAGCAGTCCGACCGCCTCGCGCAGCCGCAGCGCCTCGTCCGCGCACGAGCCGCAGTACCCGAGGTGGTCCTCGACGGCACTCGTCTCGTCCGCCGAACAGGCGGCCAGTGCCCACGCGCCCAGCAGCGACTTCAGGACCCGGTGTTCGAGGACCAGCGGCGCCGGCCCGGGGGCGGCGGCCGCGTCGGGCAGCGGCTTCGGTTCGGGCAGCGGCAGCCCGGTGTCCTCCACGGAGGCACGGGGCGGCGGTATGCGCGGCGGCCCGTCCGGCCGTGGTCCCGCGCCGCCGCCCGCGTCCTCGTGCCCGTCCTCCCGCATGCCGCTGTGCCCGTCCTCGTTCAAGTCCATGTTCCCGTGCACGTCCTCGTGCCCGTCCTCGGGCCCCTCGTCGTCGGACGACGGGAACCGGCCGGATTCCTCGCTCACCGCGCACCCCCGTGTTCCGGTGGTGCGCCCGCGGGCCCGGCGTCGTGGGCGGTGGAGAGGAGCTGGAGGCCGAGGCGGAGCCGGCGGCGGGCCTCGTCCTCGGTGACGCCGAGGTCGGCGGCGGCCTGGCGGTAGTCACGGCGCTGGAAATACGCCAGCTCCAGAGCGGTCCGCAGCGGGGTGGGCATGGACGTGACGATGTAGTCCGCGCGGGCGGCGACGGACGCGCTGCGCACCTTGCGCTCCAGCTCCTCGGCGGTGCCGTCGCCGCCCTGGGCGAGAGCGGCGGTCTCGGTGGCGCGCAGGCGCTGCACGGCCAGACGATGGGTCAGGCCGGCGACCCAGGAGCGCAGCGGGCCCTGCTTGGGGTCGTAGGCGTCGGGGTTCTCCCAGACATGGGTGAAGACCTCGCGGGTGATCCCGTCGGCGGCCCGCTCGTCCCCGAGCACGCGATGGGCGAGACCGTGCACGAGCGAGGCGAACCGGTCGTAGAGCTCGCCGAGCGCGGCCGCCTCACCGCGCGAGAGCCGCTGCTGCATCTTGCGGTCCCAGCGGGGCGGTGCGTCCTGCGTCGCCATACGGCCCCCTCACCCCTGGTCGTGACCGGCGCCCGTCCATGCGTCCGGCCGGTGTTCCGGCCATGTCCCCTGTCGCTGTCCTGCCCCGCGGTGCTGCGGTCCAGCCTGTCCGCATCCGCTGTCTTGAATGTAGTCGGCACGTCGGACAACGCACGCCCCTTTGCGTCAATGTGCGCCCCTGGGCGGGCCGTAGATGGTAGAAGCGCGCCCCTTCCACCCCCGTAGCCGACCGCAACAGGCCGTATACGACCGAAAGAGAACCCTCGTGAAGCATTTTCGACCGTAGACAGGCCTTTCTTCCTGACGGGATCCGTGTTTCATGGAACTACGGCGGGGCAGCCGCGCTGGAAGGAAGCGTACGAAGTGCTTCCGTTTCTGCTGGGCGAGGCGAGCGAGAGGCGTGGCGGTGACGCTCAAGGTGACCCACGTGACCGACGTGGCCGACGTGACCGACGGCGAGAGCGGCGCGGACGGCGCGGGGAGAGGGAGTGCGGGCGGTTCGGGCGCCCTGCGCCGCCACGAGGACGGGTGGGCCGTGCTGCGGGTGTCGGGCGAACTCGATCTCGTCACGTCACCGTCGCTGCGCCAGAGCGTCCACGACGTGGTGGCCGCGGGTCGGCACAGCGTCGTCCTGGACCTGTCCGGGGTCGTGTTCTGCGACTCCAGCGGTGTCGGCGTCCTGATCGCCGCCCGCCGTCTCATGCGCTCCTGCCGGGGGCGTCTGCGGCTGATCCTGCCCGCGCAGGGAGCGGCCGACGGCTCCCACGTCAACCGGGTCCTCGGGGCCCTCGGCGTGCGCCGGCTCTTCGACGTGTACCCGGACGTCGACGCGGCCGTGGACGAGGAGTCCCGCCCGCTGTCGGCCTGACGCCCCGGTCACGGCCCCTCCCGTTCCCCTTCCCCGTCGTCCCCGTTCCCGTCGTCCCGTTCCCTCCCGGCGGCCGCCCCCGCGCCGCGAGCGGCACCCCTGATCGCCGCGCGGCACACCAGCACGCCGTTGTCCCGGAATTCTTGCGGTCTTGGCACAACCGTCGCTTTCCGGCACTCCGGGCGGTCCGGGCGACGTACGCTCCGTCCCAGATGAACCGCAGTCCGGCCGAGGCCGGCTGAGAAGTGAGGCGGGCCGAGCACCCATGGTCAGTTCCGATTACGAGCGCAGGATCGCCGCCCGGTTCGCCGGCTTCGACCAGGACGGCAACGGCTACATCGACCGGGAGGACTTCAACGCCGCGACCAAGGCCGTGCTCGCCGAGTTCGGCACCGCGGCCCGGTCGGACAAGGGCCAGGCCCTCTACATCGGGGCCGAGGCGTTCTGGCAGGGCATGGCCGGGATAGCGGACCGGGACGGCGACCAGCGGATCACGCGCGAGGAGTTCGTGAGCGGCGCCGTGAAGCGGCTGCGCGACAACCCCGAGCGGTTCGCCGAGATCGCCCGCCCCTTCCTGCACGCGGCCCTCGCCGTGGCGGACACCGACGGGGACGGCGCGGCCACGGTCGAGGAGACCACGCGCGTCCTCAGGGCGCTCGGAGTGGGCGAGGCCGTCGCCGCCACCGTGGCCGCCGCCCTCGACGTGGACGCCGACGGGCGGATCGGCGAGACGGAGATCGTGAGCGGGTTCGCCCGCTACTTCACCGTTCCGGAGTAGGCCCGGCAGTGCGTTCCGGCCTGCTCCGGGGCCCGTCCGCCGGACCGGCCCCGGAGCAGGCCTTCGGACGGGACACCCCGGAAGCCGGACGGGACCTCACCCCGAGAAGCGCTCCCTGAGCCGGTACTTGAGCACCTTCCGCAGCGTCTCGTTGCGCGGAAGGGCGTCCACCACCTCCAGCTGCTCCGGCAGCTTGTGCACGGACAGCCCTTCCCCGCGCAGATACGCCGTCACCGCGGCCAGCGTCAGCTCCGGAGCCCCCGGCGGCTGCTCCACCACCGCGCAGACGCGCTCCCCGCGCTCGGCGTCGGGCAGTCCGATCACGGCGGCGTCGCCGACCGCCGGGTGCCGGTGCAGCAGGTCCTCGATCTCCTTCGCGGAGATGTTCTCGCCCTTGCGGATGATGATGTCCTTCACCCGGCCGGTGAGGACGAGGTGACCGCTCCCGGTCAGATGCCCCACGTCCCCGGTGATCAGGAACCCGTCCCCGTCGAACGCCTCCGCGGTCTGCGCCGGGTCCAGATATCCCTGGCACACGGCCTCCCCCCTGAGCCGTACGTCTCCTTCGGCACCGGCCGGCAGGGGAGCGCCCGTCGCGTCCACGACCCGGATCTCCATGCCCTCGGGGGGCCTGCCCTCGGTGCCGGCCAGGTTCTCGGCGGTGTCGTCCGGCGCGCCCATCGTGATCATCGGGACCTCGGTCATCCCGTACCCGTGGGTGAGCTGGACGCCCATCTCCCGGACCACCGAGTGGTAGACCTCGGGCGGCTTCGGGGCCCCGCCGCCCGCGAGCAGCCGCAGCGAGGGAATGACCGGCTCCCCGGGCCGCTTGCGCTGTTCGGCGAGGAACATCGAGTAGAACGCGGTCGACCCGCCCGCCACCGTCACGCCGTGCCTGCGGTACTCCGCCAGGGCGGCGGGCAGCGCGAAGTGCTCGAACATCACGGCCGGGAAGCCGTACAGCAGCAGCATCACCGTGTAGTCGGGCCCGGCGATGTGCGCGTACGGGAAGGCCATCGAGCCCACGTCGTCCGCGGACAGGCGCAGCGCGTGGGCGAGACAGGAGCCGCCCGCGATCAGTGAACGGTCGGTGTGCAGCACGCCCTTGGGGTCGGAGGTGGTGCCCGAGGTCCAGTAGATCCAGCGGACGGAGGTGCCGTCGGAGGGCGGGGCGGGCAGGACGGCGGGATCGCCGTCGGGCAGCGCGTCGTACGCCTCGAAGACGTTCTTCGCGCCGAGCCGGCGGGCCATCGCGGTGTGGTCGAAGCCGCGCCACTCGCCCGGTACGGCGAAGTACTCGGCCTTCGACTCCCGCAGCGCGAAGCCGACCTCGCGGTCGCGGTAGAAGGGGATGACCGGTGACTGCACGGCGCCGAGACGGGCCAGGGCGAAGGACAGCAGGGCGGTCTCGATCCGGGTGGGCAGCTGCCAGGCGACCACCGTGCCGGGCCGTACGCCCCGGTCGTACAGGCCCGCCGCGACCCGCTCGGCACGGTCGCGCAGCTCGCCGAAGGTCAGGGAGCGGTCGCCCTGGAGGAGGACGGGCCGGTCGGGGGTGAGGCCGGCCCGGCGGTCGGCCAGTTCCCACAGCGTGCGCGCGGAGCTCAGGGCGTGTGCGGTGTCGTTCACTTCGGTCACCCTGCGATCGGTCATCTCGGCCCCCTGTGATCGGTCGTCTCGGCCTTCCGCCCGCCGGTCGCTCCGGTCCGCGCGGTCGGCCGCTCCGTCCCCCGCGGCCCCTCGCTCCGGCATCCATGGCTGACGGGCAGTCAGATCGTGGGCAGAGCGTAGGGCCCGGCGCCTTGTCGGTCCATAGGGGCGGGGCTAGCCTGCTTGTGCAGAAGAATCTGACGGACCATCAGAAACATGTGCCAGGCGGAGGGGACCATGACCGAACTGCCCCGCATCATCAGCGTCGACGACCATGTGATCGAGCCCGCGCACCTCTTCGAGACCTGGCTGCCGCGGAAGTACCACGACCGGGGACCGAGGCCGCTGACCGCCGGCATCGGTGAACTCGCCTACGTCGGGGGAAAGTACCGGATCACGATGGACCCGGACGGCCCCCCGACCGACTGGTGGGCCTACGAGGACCTCAGGTTCCCGTACAAGCGCAACATCGCCGCCGTCGGCTTCGACCGGGACGAGATGACGCTGGAGGGCATCACCCGCGCGGAGATGCGGCGCGGCTGCTGGGACCCCGTCGAGCGCCTCAAGGACATGGACCTCAACCACGTCGAGGCCAGCCTCTGCTTCCCCACCTTCCCGCGCTTCTGCGGCCAGACCTTCGCCGAGGCCCACGACAAGGAGGTCGCCCTGGCCTGTGTGCGGGCGTACAACGACTGGATGGTCGAGGAGTGGTGCGGCGACAGCGGCGGCCGGCTGATCCCGCTGTGCCTGATCCCGCTGTGGGACATCGATCTCGCGGTCGCCGAGATCCGCCGCAACGCCGCCCGGGGCGTGAAGGCCGTCACCTTCTCGGAGATCCCCACCCACCTCAGGCTGCCCTCCATCCACTCCGGTTACTGGGACCCGTTCTTCGCGGTCTGCCAGGAGACCGGGACGGTCGTGAACATGCACATCGGCTCGTCCTCCCAGATGCCGGCCGCGTCCCCCGACGCGCCCCCCGCCGTCCAGGCCTCGCTGTCCTTCAACAACGCGATGGCCTCGATGATGGACTTCCTGTTCAGCGGCGTCCTGGTGAAGTTCCCGCGCCTCAAGCTGGCTTACTCCGAAGGCCAGATGGGCTGGATCCCGTACGCCCTGGAGCGTGCCGACGACGTCTGGTCCGAGCACCGCGCCTGGGGCGGGGTCCGGGACCTGATCCCGGAGCCCCCGTCCACGTACTACTACCGGCAGATCTTCTGCTGCTTCTTCCGCGACAAGCACGGAGTCGCGTCCCTCGACGTGGTCGGCCGGGACAACGCCACCTTCGAGACCGACTACCCGCACGTCGACTCGACCTTCCCGCACACCAAGGAGGTCGCCCTCGACCACGTGAAGGGCCTCGACGACGAGACCGTCCACAAGCTGATGCGGGGCAACGCCATCCGCATGCTGGACCTGGACCTGTAGTGGACCTCGGCCTCACCCCCGAGGAGGAGGAGTTCCGGGCCCGGCTGCGGACCTGGCTCGCCGGGGTCCTCCCGACGCTGCCGCCGAAGCCCTCCCCGCACGACTGGCCCGCCAGGCGGTCGTACGACCTCGGCTGGCAGCGGATGCTGTACGACGCCGGGTACGCGGGCCTGCACTGGCCCGTCGACGCCGGGGGCCGGGGCGCCACGCCGACCCAGCACCTCATCTACCTGGAGGAGACCGAGAAGGCGGGCGCCCCCTACGTAGGAGCCAACTTCGTCGGGCTGCTGCACGCCGGGCCGACCATCGCCTCCGAGGGGAGCGCGGAGCAGCGGGCCCGCTGGCTGCCGCCCGTGCTGCGCGGCGAGGAGGTCTGGTGCCAGGGCTTCAGCGAACCGGACGCCGGCTCCGACCTCGCGGCGCTGCGCACGCGCGCGTGGCGCGACGGCGACGACTACGTGGTGAGCGGGTCCAAGATCTGGACCTCCCACGCCGAGGTGGCCGACTGGTGCGAGCTGCTGGTGCGCACGGACCCGGACGCGCGCAAGCACCGGGGCATCACCTGGCTCGCGATGCCGATGGACGCGCCCGGGATCACCGTCCGCCCGCTGCGCACGCTCGCGGGCTCCACCGAGTTCGCGGAGGTCTTCCTCGACGAGGTGCGCGTCCCGGCCGCCAACCGCGTCGGCGCCGAGAACGACGGCTGGCGCGTGACCATGGTGACGCTCTCCTACGAGCGCGGCACCGCCTTCGTCGGCGAAGTCGTCGCCTGCCGCCGCGTCCTGTCCGAGGTCGCCCGCGAGGCGCGCAAGAACGGCCGCTGGGACGACGCCGTCCTGCGCCGCCGCCTCGGCAGGCTCAACGCCGAGTTCCGCGCGCTGTGGCGGCTCACCCAGTGGAACGTCAGCGAGGCGCAGGGAACCGGGGGTGTGCCCGGTGTCGGCGGTTCGGTCTTCAAACTGAGTTACTCGCACGCCCGCCAGGAGCTGTTCGACGCCGCCGCGGAGGTGCTCGGCCCCGAGTCCCTGGACCTGGGACGGGAGTGGACCCTGGACCGGCTGTCGTCGCTGTCGTACACCATCGCGGCGGGCACCTCGCAGATCCAGCGGAACATCGTGGCCGAGCGGATCCTCGGCCTTCCCCGGGGGAGGTGAGCTCGACCGTGGACTTCCGGCTCACGGACGACCAGCGGGCTCTGCGGCAGGGCGTACGCGACCTGCTGGCGGGCCGGTTCGGTCGGGACGCGTTGCGCGCGGCCCTGGACCGGGCGGACCGGAAGGGCGCCGGCGGGGGGAGAGCGGACGGGAAGGACGCCACCGGCGGGAGAGCGGACGGGTGCGTCCTCGACCGGGGGCTGTGGCGCGAGCTGGGCGCGGCGGGGTTCTTCGCGCTCCGCCTGCCCGAGGCCGGGGGCGGCGTCGGACTGGGCCTCCCGGAGGCCGTGCTGGCCTTCGAGGAGGCGGGACGGGTCCTGCTCCCCGGCCCGTTGATCGCCACCCATCTCGCCGCGGGCGCCGTGCCCGGGGCGGCCACCGGAGAGGTGGTCGTGACCTCCGCCGACGGGGGACCCGCCGACGGGGGACTCGTGGAATGGCTGGACGAGGCCGATGTCGTCCTCGGTGACGCGGGCGGGGCCGAGCCGCTGGTCCCGGTGGACCCGCTGACCCCCCTGCACCGGTTGCCCGTGACCTCCGGCCGGCCGCCCGGAAACGGCGCGCTCCGGGCCGCCCGGACGCCGGACCGGCTGCTCGCCTCGCTCCTGACCGCCGCCGAACAGCTCGGCAGCGCCGCCCGAACCTGCGAGATCGCCGTGCAACACGCCCGGACCCGCGAACAGTTCGGGCGGCCGATCGGCGCCTTCCAGGCGGTGCAGCACCTGTGCGCGGACATGCTCGCGCGGGTCGAGCCGGCCCGTGCGGCCGTCTACGCCGCCTCGGTCACCGCGGACCCGGCGGACATCGCGGCGGCCCGGCTGCTCGCCGACGAGGCCGCCGTGCGCGGCGCCCGCGACTGTCTCCAGGTGCACGGCGGCATGGGCTTCACCTGGGAGTCCGACGTCCATCTGCACCTGAAACGGGCATGGGTGCGCACACAGCGCGCGGGTGGCGCTACACAGAGCGAGGAGGAGCTGGCGGACGATCTGGTGGCCGGAACGGCGTAGCGGGGCGCTGTCCTGGGGCTCCGCGGGAGGAACGCGGACGGATGTCGCGGATCGTGGCGAAACGGGATCACGGAGCGTTGAGACCGGGTTGTGTCCTAGGCGTGACTTGTCACGGCCTGGAGTCGGCGCCGGGCTCCGGTACCTTGTGTGGGATGCGAGTGGTTCTGAGGCTGAGCCATCCCGGTGTTGCCCCAGGGGCCGCGCCGGACCCGGCGATGCGCGCCGCTCGTACGGCAGGGCGGACCCCCGCACCTGCCTGTTCGACTCCCCATGGCGAGCGTCGCACAGTATGCCGCACGCGTACTCCTTCGCGCTGGAATATGCCCGAAGCGCTTGTTGGGGTGACTGTACGTCAACCATGCTGTCTCGCAAGGGAATCACGTTCCGTGATCCTTGTTCTGGCCATGCAGAAAATGGCTACGATCGTGGCCCTTGTGAGGCGCGAGGCGATGTGTCCGCCGGTTCGGATGGTGTGAGCGGTGCAGGTGCTTCAAGTGCAGCTGGAGATCCGGCCCGACCCCGCAGAGGTGGGGCGAGCCCGGCGGTGGGCCCGTTCGAGGCTCGCGGGGTCCGGGATAGACGCCGATGAACCACTCGCCGAGACGCTGATCCTGCTCGTCTCCGAGCTCGTCACCAACGCCGTGGTGCACACCGGGTGTCCGGCCGTGCTGCGCCTGTGTCTGCCGGGCGGTGCCGGGGCCGCCACCGTCCGCCTCGAAGTGGCCGACTCCAGCGCCCGGCCGCCGATGCCCCGGCACGCGGACGGCGACGAGACCAACGGCCGCGGCCTGGAACTGGTCGACGGCCTCGCGGACCGCTGGGGCTGGAACCCCGAGGGCGCCGGCAAGCGCATCTGGTGCGAGCTGGACCGCTGCGCCTCGGGTGCCGCGCAGGACTCCCCGTACGGCGCCTACGGCGGCTTCGCGTACGAGGCGGTCTAGGGGTCCCGGGGCGTCTCCCCGGAACCCCTCGGCGGATCACGCCGGGGACGCGGGGCCTGGCGCGGCCGTCCGGGCCGCATCCCCGCGGCTGCGGGCCGACGTCCGGCTCGGGGCGCGTGCCTCTGCTCCGCCCGCGGGCCGTCCGGGCCGCCGGGGTGATCCCGTCTTCCGTGCGTACGCCCCCGCCTCGCGGTTTGTGCATGTATGCACGAAACCGCTGTACATGGCCGCCGTCGTGGCCGAATGCGCCGGGTCGTGCTTCCGTACGCGCTGCCTCAAATAGGGTGTAACACCGTAAATCCCCGATCGGGTGTTGACGTGGCGTGTCCGTTTGATCACGCTTGTGTTCAGCGATTCGCCGCGAGGGGACGGCGAGGGTTCCGGTGACGGGAGCCCTCGGCGAGTGTGGGTCGCGATTCGGCGCCGGCTCCCCCACGGCCAGGGGAGGCAGGGCGGGTGCGCCGGAGGCGGATGGCGGCGCGCGATGCCGTGCCCGGGACGAGGTGGGGACCTTCCGGCCGGGCGCAGTCGAGAGTGGGGGAGGCGCGCCGCCAGCCGGCCCGCGGCCGGACGGGCTTTCGCGGCCGGCCTCCGGGCGGGCGGACGGGCGGTCAGAGGATCGCCACGGGTGCCACCGGGGTGCCGGTGCCGCCGACGAAGGGTTCCGGCATCGCCGACAACAGGAAGGCGTACCGGCCTTCTTGTCCACAGGCTGTGGACAACTCTTCGAGATTCCAGTTCTGTCCCTGCAGCATCCCCATCTCGACCAGGTCGAGCGCGTGCACGGGCAGCCACAGGTCCTCGATCTCGGGCGGGAAGATCTCGAAGGTCAGGGTGTCGTTCGCGACCGCCGCCACATCGCGCGCGTGGAACCACTCGGGCGTGCGCACCGACAGCCCCGGCGACGGGTACGCGTACCCGTGCTTGTCGCCCGCCAGATACACCTGGATCTGCCCGGTCCGCACGAGCACGATGTCGCCCGCCCTCACCCGCGTGCCCGCCAACTCCTCCGCCGCCTCCAGGTCTTCGGGGGTGACGGCGTGCCCTCCGGCCAGCCGGTGCTCGCCGCGCGCCCGCGCCACGTCGAGCAGGACACCGCGCGAGACGATGTGCCGGGGCTTGTCGATCCCGCTGAACTCGGCGCCGCCGTGCGGGGTGACGGTGGACGCCGGCCGGCCGTTGTAGAGCCGGCCGGAGTGCGAGACGTGGGGCAGCGCGTCCCAGTGGGTGGCCGCCTGGAGGCCCATGGTCACGGCGTCGTCGCTGCACGCCACCGTGCCGGGCCCGAAGATCTCCTGGTTGATCTGCACCATCGCGTGCAGCGGATTGACCCGCCCCGGGATCATCCCGGTCTGCACGCCGTCCTGCTGGAGCGGCAGGGCGAGCGGCACCCGGCGCCCCGTCCGCACGGCTTTGGCGGCCTCCCGCACCACCTCGTCGGTGATGAGGTTCAGCGTCCCGATCTCGTCGTCGTCCCCCCAGCGCCCCCAGTTGTTGACGCGCTTGGCGATCTCGTGGAACTCCGGACGGAGCGACGGCTGCGACATGAGTCCTCCCCGGGGGCTTGTCTCCAGGTGTCTGACGGGTCGTAGAATCCACAGTGAATCTAACGGACCGTCAGAAACTGCGGGAAGGGGCCGGGCATGGGGAACTTCCTCGCGGGCAAGGTCGTCGCCGTCACGGGCGCGGGCCGGGGGATAGGCCGGGCGGTCGCCCTCGCCGCGGCCGCCGAGGGCGCCCGCGTCGTCGTCAACGACTACGGGGTGTCCGTCGAGGGCGCCGAGCCCACGAGTTCGGTCGCCGACACCGTCGTCAAGGAGATCGAGGCGGCCGGCGGGGAGGCCGTCGCGGTGGCCGACGACATCTCGACGATGGCGGGCGGTCAGCGGGTCGTCGACACCGCGCTCGCGTCGTACGGACGGATCGACGGTGCCGTGTGCGTGGCCGGCATCCTGCGCGAGCGGATGCTGTTCAACATGTCCGAGCAGGAGTGGGACCCGGTGGTCGCCACCCATCTCAAGGGCACGTTCACGCTGTTCAGAGCCGCCTCGGCTGTGATGCGCAAACAGGGCTCGGGCACGCTGATCGGCTTCACCAGCGGCAACCACCAGGGGTCGGTGGCGCAGGCCAACTACAGCGCGGCCAAGGGCGGGATCATCTCGCTGGTGCGCAGCGCGGCCCTCGGACTGCACAAGTACGGGGTCACCGCGAACGCCGTCGCGCCCGTCGCCCGTACCCGCATGTCGGCGAACGTCCCGATGGAGCTGAAGGAGATCGGCGAACCGGAGGACGTGGCCGCGCTCGTGGTCTACCTGCTCTCCGACCGGGCCCGCGAGGAACGCATCACCGGGCAGGTCTACACGATCGCCGGACCCAAGATCGCCGTATGGGCGCAGCCGCGCGAACTGCGCGCCGGATACGCCGAGGGCGCCTGGACCCCGGAGAGGATCGCCGACTTCCTGCCCGGGACCGTCGGCGTCGATCCGATGCCGCTGCTGGAACAGCTGGAGGCGATGGCGCGGGCGGCGGCGGACAAGGCACGCCCCAACGCCTAGCCGTACCCGGTCCGGTGGCCCCGGGTCCGGGTTGGGAGGAGAGCGCGTGGATTTCGCATTCGGTCCCGAGGACGAGGTCTTCCGGCGCGAGGCGCGGGCCTGGCTGGAGGAGCACCTGACCGGCGCCCCCGCGCGCCGCGACTGGGAGCGGGAACTCGGGAAGGGCGGCTGGATCGGACTCGGCTGGGCCGAGGACGGGTACGGCAACCGGCGCGCGGACCTGACCCGGCAGGTCGTGTGGGCCGAGGAGTACGCCCGCTCGAAGGCGCCCGCCCGGTCCGGGCACATCGGCGAGAACCTGCTGGCGCCGACGCTCATCGCGCACGGGAGCCCGGAACAGAAGCGCCGCTTCCTGCCCCCGATCGCCCGCGGGGAGGAACTGTGGTGCCAGGGCTACAGCGAACCCGGGGCCGGCTCGGACCTGGCCGGCATCCGCACGACCGCCGTACGGGACACGGGGGCCGGCCCCGCGGGGGCTCGCGGGGACACGGTGACCGGCCCCGCGGGGACGTACCGGGTCACGGGCCAGAAGATCTGGACCTCGCTCGCCCACGAGGCCGACTGGTGCTTCGTGCTCGCCCGCACGGAGCCGGGGTCCGTCCGCCACCGCGGTCTGTCCTTCCTCCTCCTCCCCATGGACCAGCCCGGCCGTATCGAGGTCCGTCCGATCCGCCAGCTCACGGGCACGAGCGACTTCAACGAGGTCTTCTTCGACGGGGCGGTGGCGGCGGCCGGGCACGTGGTCGGCGGCGAGGGCGAGGGCTGGAAGGTCGCCATGAGCCTGCTCGGTTTCGAGCGCGGGGTCTCCACGCTCGCCCAGCAGATCGGATTCGCCGAGGAGTTGGGACGCGTGCTGCGGACGGCCGTCGCCACGGGAGCGCACCGGGATCCCGTCGTACGCGAGCGACTGGTCCGGCTCTGGGCCGAGTTGCGCGCGATGCGCTGGAACGCCCTGCGCACCCTGGGCGGTTCGGCGAGTCCCGGGGGCGCGGGCGCGCCGAGCGTGGCGAAGCTGCTGTGGGGCGGCTGGCACCGGCGGCTCGGCGAGGTGGCGGTCCAGGTGCGGGGGGCCGCCGCGGCGGTGGGCCCGGGGGACTGGTCGGCCGCGCGGCCGTACGAACTGGACGCCGCCCAGCACCTGTTCCTCTTCAGCCGGGCCGACACGATCTACGGCGGCTCGGACGAGATCCAGCGCACGATCGTCGCCGAGCGCGTGCTCGGCCTGCCGAAGGAGCCCCGGGGCGGGCCGTGACCGGTCCCGGCATCGTTCGGCAGCCTCCGGGAAGAGCCGGGTCCGGCCACGTGCGGCTGTGGCCACGGCTCCGGTGGAGACGGAGGACACCCAGGTACGGCGCGAGAACGGCCCGGCACGGCCCGGGAACAGGCCAGGAGCAGCCCGGGGTGGCCCGGGAAGAGGGGAGCCGGCGCGATGCGAGGCGTGATCTTCGACGGGAAGAGGACCCGGGTCGTGGACGACCTGGAGCTACGGGATCCGGGGCCCGGAGAGGTCCAGGTGGCGATCTCCGCGGCGGGGCTCTGCCACAGCGACCTCTCCGTGGTGGACGGAACCATCCCCTTCCCCGTTCCCGTGGTGCTCGGCCACGAGGGCGCGGGTGTGGTGGAGGCCGTGGGCGCGGGCGTCGCCCATGTCGTGCCCGGCGACCACGTGGCGCTGTCCACCCTCGCCAACTGCGGGACCTGCGCGGAGTGCGACCGGGGGCGGCCCACGATGTGCCGCAGGGCGATCGGCATGCCGCAGCGGCCGTTCGCGCGCGCCGGCGAGCCGCTGTACCAGTTCGCCGCCAACTCCGCCTTCGCGGAACGCACGGTGGTCAAGGCGGTCCAGGCGGTCCGGATCCCGCGGGACATCCCGATGGCCTCGGCCGCGCTGATCGGCTGCGGGGTCCTCACGGGTGTCGGAGCGGTCCTGAACCGGGCCCGGGTCGAGGCCGGCGACACCGTCCTGGTGATCGGCACGGGCGGTATCGGCCTCAACGTCATCCAGGGCGCCCGGCTCGCGGGCGCGCCGCGGATCGTCGCCGTCGACTCCAATCCGGCGAAGGAGGCCGTGGCCCGTCGGTTCGGCGCGACGCACTTCCTGACCTCGATGGA
Organism: Streptomyces sp. NPDC021080; assembly: GCF_044333225.1. Classification (NCBI taxonomy): domain Bacteria; kingdom Bacillati; phylum Actinomycetota; class Actinomycetes; order Kitasatosporales; family Streptomycetaceae; genus Streptomyces; species Streptomyces sp. NPDC021080. Next base: position 255,556 of record NZ_JBIRQM010000008.1, read on the forward strand.
CGGGGTGAAGGACGTCCTTCCCACCGGCGCCCAGCACGCCTTCGAATGCGTCGGCCGCGTCGAACTCATCCGCCGGGCCGTCGACGCGCTCGACCGGCACGGCCAGGCGATCCTGCTCGGCGTCCCCCCGGCGACGGCCGAGGCCTCCTTCCTCGTCTCCTCGATGTACCTCGACAAGTCCATCCTGGGCTGCCGCTACGGCTCGTCCCGCCCCCAGCGCGACATCGCCCGGTACGCCGGGCTGTACCGCGAGGGCCGTCTGCTCCTGGACGAACTGGTGACGGCGACGTACCCGGTCGAGGACTTCGAGCGAGCGGCCGAGGACGCGCACGCGGGGAAGGTGGCCAGGGCGGTGCTCACGTTCTAGGGGCCGGTCTCCCGGAGCGGTCGCCGGGGGTCAGCGGCCGGTTTCGGTGCCGGATCTGAAGGTGCGCCGGTAGGCGGTCGGGGTGACGCCGAGGGTCGCCTGCAGGTGCTGGCGCATCGACTGGGCCGTGCCGAAGCCGGCGTCGCGGGCCACGTGGTCGACGGGCAGGTCGCTGGACTCCAGGAGATGGCGGGCGTGCTCGATGCGCTGCTGCGTGAGCCACTGGCCGGGACTGACGCCGACCTCCTCGCGGAAGCGCCGGGTGAAGGTGCGTACCGACATGGACTCCTGCTCGGCCATGGCGCGCAGCTGGATGGGCTCATGGAGGCGGCCGAGCGCCCAGGCGCGGGCGGCGGTCGTGCCGGCCGACCGCGCCTCCGGGACCGGGCGCTGGATGTACTGTGCCTGGCCGCCGTCGCGGTGCGGCGGTACGACGGTCCGGCGGGCCACCTCGTTGGCGACGGCGGCGCCGTGGTCACGCCGTACGAGATGCAGGCACAGGTCGATGCCGGCCGCGACCCCGGCGGAGGTGAGGACGTCGCCGTCGTCGACGAAGAGCACGTCCGCGTCGACGTCGATCCGCGGGAAGAGCCGCTGGAAGTGCTCGGCGTGCATCCAGTGCGTGGTGGCGGGCCGGCCGTCGAGATACCCGGCGGCGGCCAGGACGTAGCCGCCGGTGCAGATGGAGACGAGGCGGGTGCCGGGGCGGATGTGCGCGAGGGCGGCCGCCAGCTCCGGGGTCAGGACGCCCTCCCGCTGGACGGGGCCGAGTTCGTACGAGGCGGGGACGACGACGGTGTCGGCGCCGGCCAGTGCCTCGGGCCCGTTGCCGACCACGACCGAGAAGTCCGCGTCCGTCTCGACGGGGCCCGGCGGCCGGACCGAGCAGGTGACGACCTCGTACACCGGGCGCCCCTCGGCGTCCCGGGCCTTGCCGAAGATGCGCTGCGGAATGCCCAGCTCGAAGGGGATCAGACCGTCGAGCGCGAGGACGACGACGCGGTGCGGGGGCGGCGTACCGGGAGTGGCCATGGCCCGATCCTAACGAAGGCTGTCCCTCGGGCCAGTGGTTCACCGGCGTACGTTCCCCGAAGCTCTATGTCGTGACCCAGACAACCGAAGCCGCGCAGGTCCCGGAGGACTCCCGTCCCGTCCGCCCCGCCCCCTCCCACCGCATCCACCGCGCCTGGTTCGTCGCCGCCGTCACCTTCGTGACGATCATCGGCGCGGCCGCCTTCCGGTCGCTGCCCGGACTGCTGATCGACCCGCTGCACCAGGAGTTCCACTGGTCGCGCGGCACGATCGGCGCGGCCGTCTCGATCAACCTCGCGCTGTACGGACTCACCGCGCCGTTCGCGGCGGCGCTCATGGACCGCTTCGGCATCCGCCGCGTGGTGGCGGTCGCCCTGACCGTCATCGCGATCGGCTCCGGGCTGACCGTATGGATGACGACGGCCTGGCAACTGATGCTCTGCTGGGGCCTGTTGGTGGGTCTGGGCTCCGGTTCGATGGCACTCGCCTTCGCGGCCACGGTCACCAACCGCTGGTTCACCGAGCGCAAGGGCCTGGTGACGGGCATCCTGACGGCCGCCTCGGCCTCGGGCCAGCTGATCTTCCTGCCGCTGCTGTCCTGGATCGTCACCGAGCACGGCTGGCGTCCGGCCGCGGTCACCGTGTCCCTCGCGGCCCTAGCCGTCGTCCCCTTCGTCTGGCTGCTGCTGCGCGACCACCCGGCCGACGTGGGCCAGATGCCGTACGGGGCGACGGAGTTCGTGCCGAAGCCCGAGCCGGTGCGGGGGGCTGCCCGGCGCGCGGTGACCGTGCTGCTCTCCGCCGTCCGCACGGGCCCGTTCTGGCTGCTGGCCGGGTCGTTCGCGATCTGCGGGGCCTCGACGAACGGCCTGGTCCAGACGCACTTCGTGCCCGCGGCCCACGACCACGGCATGCCCGTCACCGCGGCCGCCTCGCTCCTCGCGGTCATCGGTGTCTTCGACGTGGTCGGCACGGTCGCCTCGGGCTGGTTCACCGACCGCTTCGAGCCGCGCCGCCTGCTGGCGGTCTACTACGCCCTGCGCGGCATCTCGCTGCTCTTCCTCCCGGTGCTGCTCGCCCCGTCCGTGCACCCGCCGATGATCTTCTTCATCGTCTTCTACGGCCTCGACTGGGTCGCCACCGTCCCACCCACCCTGGCCCTGTGCCGTGAGCAGTACGGCGAGGACAGCGCCATCGTCTTCGGCTGGGTCCTCGCCTCCCACCAGGTCGGCGCCGCGCTCGTCGCCTTCCTCGCCGGCGTCGCCCGTGACCACTTCGGCCGGTACGACGTGGTCTGGTACGCCTCGGGCGCGCTGTGCGCGGCGGCCGCGCTGATGGTCCTGGTGATCCGCCGCCGTCGTCCGGCGGTCCCGGCGCGGGCCGTGGCGGGGTCACCGGCGGCGGCGTGACGGACGGGCCCGCACCACGTCCGGTGGGGCGGGCCCGTTTTGCGGGAGGGGGGCGTGCCTCGTCCCGGGCCGCCGGGCTTCGGTGCGCAGGCCTCGTCCAGGGCCGCCGGATTTCGGTGCGCGGCCGGCGACTCGTCCCCGCGTCAGGTGAGGAAGCGGCCCTTGTGGAAGAGCAGCGGCGGCACGTCCGTGCCCTCGTCGCCGCTCGCGCCGAGGGCGTCCACCCGGCCCACCACGATCAGGTGGTCCCCTCCCGTGTGCACGGCGTGGATCGTGCAGTCGATCCAGGCCACCGTGCCCGCGAGACGCGGGGATCCGGAGACCGGAGCGGCGTCGTACACCACCCCGGCGAACTTGTCCGCGCCGCTCACCGCGAAGCCGCGGCACACGTCGCCCTGGTGCGCGCCGAGCACGTTGACGCAGAAGACCCCGGCGCGGGCGATGCGCGGCCAGGTCGTGGACGTACGGCCGACCATGAAGCAGATCAGCGGAGGGTCGAGGGAGAGCGAGGCGAACGACTGGCAGGCGAAGCCGGCCGGGCCCGCCGGGTCTCCGGCGCCGGTGGCCGGGTCCCCCGCACCGGTGGCCGGTGCCGTCACGACGGTCACCCCGGTCGCGAAGTGCCCCAGTACGCGCCGGAACCGGGCCGGATCGACCGGCGCCCGCTCGTCCTCGCCGACCGCGCGCAGGTCCGGGCGCGGCAATGCCTCGACGGGCCCCGCGACGGTGGGGGCCCCGGCCGACCTGAGGTAGCGGACGGCTGCGGCGGCCATCCCTGCGTGTCCCATCACACTCGCCATTGAAGCTGACGATGTGTCAGATAGGAAGGGGTTCGCGAGGCCCGGAGTCCGGTCCGCGCGACCGTCCGGGACGGCGTCCCGGCGAGACCTGCCGGAGCGGCCCGCGACGGCCCATCGCGGCGCGTCGTGTTTCGCCCGCGTATCTTTCGCCCCATGGGGTCGGGAAACTCCGGGAGGCCCACGAGCGCCCGGTCGGCATGGACCGCGGCGGAGGTGAACCTCGCCGCGGCGGTCTGCGCCGCGCAGTTCGCGGTCGCCGCCGCGGTCTGGTGGGTCGGGACGTTCGACGACGACGACCACGGCGCGGGCCTCGGCGGCGGACTCGCCGCCGTCGGGCTGCTGTGCCTGCTGGTCTTCGGACCGCCCCTGCTCGCCGGTCTGGGCCTGCTGCACGCGGTGACGTACACGATGCCGGCGGCCACGCTCGCCCGGTCGGCGCGCCGCCGCGCACCCGGCTCCGAGGCTGTCCGGCACCTGGTCCTCGTCCTGCTGATCGGCACGTTCTGGGCCGTGCTCGCGGTCGTCCTCCTCGGTCTCCCGCCCACCGGCGCCAAGGCCCTGGCGCTCGCCGTGTCCGGTGTCCCGCCCACGCTGGCCGTCGCCCGGGCGCGGTGGCGCGAGGGCGTCACCGGACGCCCGCCGGAAGGCCGGCGGGTCTGGCTCCGCTCGATGCTCGTGGCCCTCGGGCTGTGCGCGCTGGTCGTGGCGGCGGGCACGGTGGGCCTGGCCACGGGACTCATCCGGGAGTACGAACCCCCGAAGCTCGGCGCCGACCGGCTCACCGGCGTCTGGCGCGGCGACCACGGAGCCGTGCTGAGGTTGCGCGCCGGCGGCCGGGCCGAGCTCTCGGCCGTGCCCGCCCAGCCCGAGTTCGGGGACGTGACCACCAAGGAGTTCACGCGCTGCGACGGCGTCGGCGAGTGGTTCCTCGACACCGCGGGCCGCTACGACCCGTACGCCGACGGGCCCGTCTCCGGGCGGCGGAACGGCGTGGTCGTCCGCGTGGGCGACTGCGGCCACGACACGTACTGGACCATCGGCGGCACCGAGGCCCACCCGGAACTCTTCGTCCTCTTCGGCGACCCGGACGCGGGCGACCTGCGCATACTGCGACAGGGCTGAACCGGCCGGGCGGTCGGCCGGGGACCGTGTTGTCAGCGGCCCTCGTAGCGGGGGGTGCGCCGGTCCACGAAGCTCGCCACCCCCTCGGCGGCGTCCGCCGTCGTCATGTTGATCTCCTGCGCCGCCGCCTCCGCCGCGAAGGCGGTGCCGCGGTCGGCGTCGAGGGAGGCGTTGACCAGCTGCTTGGTGAGCGCGAGGGCACGGGTGGGACCGGCGGCGAGCCGCTCCGCCCACGCGCGGGCCGTCTTCTCCAGCTCGTCCGGCGCCACGACCTTGTTGACGAGCCCGATCCGCTCGGCGTCCGCGGCGCTCAGCGCGTCGCCGAAGAACATCAGCTCCTTGGCCCGCTGCGGACCGACGAGGCGGGGCAGCAGATAGGCCCCGCCGCCGTCCGGTACGAGACCGCGGCGCACGAACACCTCGATGAACCGCGCCGGTTCGGCCGCGATGACCAGGTCGCACGCGAGGGCGAGGTGCGCGCCGATCCCGGCCGCCGTGCCGTTGACCGCCGCGATCACCGGCTTCTCGCAGTCGAGGACGGCGGCGATCAGGCGCTGCGCGCCCAGCCGGATCGTGCGGGCGACATCGCCCGGCACCCGTTCTCCCGCGGGCGGGCCGCCCCGCAGGTCCGCTCCCGCGCAGAACCCGCGGCCGGTGGCGGTGATGACCACGGCCCGCACCCCGGGATCGGCGGACGCCGCCGTGAGCAGGCCGATCACGCGCTCGCGCTGGTCCCGGGTGAGCGCGTTCATCGCCTCGGGCCGGTCCAGCGTGATCCACGAGACGGCGTTGTCAGTGGTGTGGCGTATCAATGAGCCGAGGGACTTTTCGGCTGTTTCAGGGGATTCGGGAGCTTCACGGGACACACGGGGGGAGTCGGTCATGAGGGTGCTCCGTTGCGTACGAGGGGTGCGGGCGAGGTTCGTACGAGGGGTGCGGGAGAGGCCGCCCGGCCGGGCGCGGGACCTGGCCGGAGCGGGTGCCGGCCTCGGCTCAGCGGCACATCACCAGCGCGTCCAGGGCCACGGCCCCCTGTCCGCGGGGCAGCACCATCAGGGGATTGATGTCCAGCTCCGAGATCTCGTCCCCGAGTTCGAGCGCCATGCGCTGGACCCGGATCACGACCTCGACCAGCGCGTCCACGTCCACCGGCGGACCTCCGCGCACCCCGTCGAGGAGCGCCCGCCCCCGCAGTTCGGAGAGCATGGCCCGCGCCTGGTCGTCGCCGAACGGGGGCACGCGTACGGCGGCGTCCCGCAGCACCTCGACGAGGACCCCGCCGAGCCCCACGGTGACGGTCGGCCCGAAGAGATGGTCGTGCGTGACACCGACGACCATCTCGACGCCCCGCTCGACCATCTGGCAGACCAGGACCCCGTCGAGGGAGATGCCTTCGTAGCGGGCGATGTCGGTCAGCTCGCGATAGACGTCACGGACCTGGCTGGCGGAGGTCAGCCCGATCTTGACCAGGCCGAGCTCGGTCTTGTGGGCGATCTGCGCGCCGGAGGCCTTCATGACCACCGGGTAGCCGACCTGGCTCGCCGCCCGCACGGCCGCCGCCGCGCTGGTCACCAGCTGCTCGCGCGGTACGCGGATCCCGTACGCGCGCAGCAGCTGCTTGGCCGCGTGCTCGCTCAGCTGCTGCCCCGGACGCATCAGGGCCTGGGCCTTGCGGAAGGAGGGCGACGGGGTGCGCGGGGCCTCGTCGAAGGGCGAGCGGTAGGCCGCGGTGAAGCGCGCGTGGTCGAGGTGGGCGCGGACGGCGGTGATGCAGTTGGCGAACGTACGGAAGGTGGCGACCCGGGACGACCCGAGCAGCGTCTCGCGGTACGCCGCCTCCGTGCCGACCGGCGATCCCCACACCACGCACACCAGCTTGTCCGTCTCCTCCGCCGCGTCCACCAGGTCCTGCGCCAGCTTGTCGCTCATGGGCGGGAAGGGCCCGGTGATCGGACAGATCAGCACGCCGACGGCGGGATCGGCGAGGATCGCGTCGATGATCTTCCGGCCGCGCCAGTCGCCGACCGGGTGCCCGCCGTTGTCTACCGGGTTGGCGACGTTCAGGTAGTCCGGTATCCAGGTGTGCAGTTCGGCCTGTTTGGCCTCCGAGAGGACCGGCAGGTCGAGGCCCGCCTCGCTCGCCAGGTCCGCGAAGTGCGCGCCCGTGCCGCCCGAGATCGAATAGACGACGACCCCGTCGGCCTGCGGTGCGCGGGCCCGCGCCAACAGGGCCGCGGTGTCCTGGAGTTCGTCGAGTCCGTCGACGCGGATCACGCCGTACTGCCGCATCGCCGCGTCCACCACGGTGTCGGCGCCGGTCAGCTTGCCGGTGTGCGATGCGGCGGTGCGGGCGCCGGTCTCGGTGCGGCCGACCTTCACCGCGACGACGGGCACCTTGCGGCGGGCGGCGCGGTCGGCGGCGAGCAGGAAGGAGCGGCCGTCCTTGAGTCCCTCGACGTAAGCGGCGATGGCGCCGACCTCGGGCCGCTCGGAGAAGTAGGAGATGAAGTCCGCGGTCTCCAGGTCGGCCTCGTTGCCGGTGGGCGCCCAGTGGGACAGGCGCACCCCCAGCTGCTGCATCGCGAACACCGGCCGGCCCTGGTGGCCGGACTGGGTGATGAGGGCGACCGCGGGGCCGTCGAGGTCCTCGCGGAAGTGCTCGAACGCGTTGAGGTTGGTGTTGGGTCCGAGCAGCCGCAGGCCGGAGCCGCGCACGGCGGCGGCGAGCCGGGCCTGGGCGGCGGCGCCGTCGGCCCCGGTCTCGGCGAACCCGGACGCGAACGCGACCGCGAACTTCACCTTGGCCTCGGCCAGTTCCCCGATCACCGGGAGGGGGTCGCCGACGAGGAGCACCGCCAGGTCCACCTGCTCCGGCAGGTCCGCGACGGAGGGGAAGCAGGGGAGGCCGAAGACCGTGCGGCGGGTGGGGTGCACCGGGTGGAGCCGGGCGCCGACCCGTTCGGCCCAGGCGATGAGCTGGCGGGTGATCCCGGTGTTCGGCCGCCCCTCGGCGTCCGAGGCGCCGACGACGGCCATGCGCTCGGGACGGAAGAAGCGGTCCAGATCGGGTACGGCGGCGTACAGCGGGCGACCGCTGACGTCCAGGTCGTCGACCTCGGCCGGCCGGCCGTGCACGACCGGCGAGGGCTGCTCGCCGCAGGCGATGACCCTGGCCCGGCGGGAGTCGGTGGTGAGGGTGCCGTGGGTTGATCCAAGCATCGGTCCGCCCGCTCCTGTGTGACAGCCAATGGTTAACTGACGCAGTGTCAGATTACTTAACTGACGTCGTGTCAGGAACCGTTGTGCAGGCAAAGGCTGTGGCGGAGGGGGGCTTTTGCTTCGTACCCGCCGTACGGGGGTGGGGAACCTGGCCGGGTCGCTCGCGCTGGCGTCGCGGGTCCGGTTCGGTGGGTGGGTCGGGGCCGTGCCGGTACATCCGCCCGCATCCGAACGGATCCCACCGGTGTTGTGAAGTGGGCGTGGGTTCTGATCCGTCCGGCCTGCGGGCATCTGATGTACCGGCACGGCCCCTCCCGTGCGCGGCCGACTGCGGGTGCATCGTGGTGACCGATGCCATGTCCCTCCCGCGCGTACCCGGCTGCAGGTGCGCCGTGGTGGCCCCGGGTGGCCTCTCCTGTGCGCGGCTGGCTGCGGGTGCGTCGTGGTGGCGCCAGGTGGCCTCTCCCGTGCGTACCCGACTGCGGGTGCGCAGTGGCTTGGGCGCGACCCCTTTCGTGCGTACCTGGCTGCGGGTGCGTCGTGGTGGCCCCGGGCGGTCCCTCCGCCGGGTCCCGGCTGCGGGTGATCCGTGGGGCGCCCGCATTCCAGCTCCGGCCGGGGGAAGTTCAGCCCCTCCGGCGTTTGAGGAGCGGGGGCCGGGGCGGAGCCCCGGGGTGGGTCGGGTAGGGGCGGAGGGGGCGAGAGACGCTTGTGGGCCGGGGGGCGTCAGCTGGTGAGGCCGGGCTTGGACGTGTGGCGGGCCACGGCCTTCGCGATCTTCTCGGCGTCGAGGGCGAGCTCGCGGAACATGCCGCTGATCGGGTTGGTGAAGCCGGTGAAGTACAGGCCGGGCGCGTTCTTCGGGGTGTGTCCGCCGTGCACGACCGGGTGCCCGCGGCCGTCGAGCACGTCGAGGTGTCCGACCATGCCCTCCAGCGCTCGCGTGTATCCGGTCGCGGCGATCACCACGTCCGGGTCGATCCGGCTTCCGTCGGCGAGGACGGCCTTGCTGTCCTCGAAGCCCTCGACCGCGGCCACGATCTCGACCTTCCCCTTGCGGACGGCGTCGATGATGCCGACGTCCTGGACGGGGATGGAGCCCTCGTTGACACGGGAGTAGAGCCCGGTGTCGGGGCGGGGAAGGCCCTGCGCCGCCAGGTCGGGCACGCTCAGCCGGCACACCGGCCCGGCCAGCGCGTCCACGAGGCGCACCGGCAGCCGTCGTACGGCGATGCCGGTGAACTGCGCGGCCCAGCCCGCCGTCGAGCGGCGCAGGATGTGCGGCGCGGTGCGGACGGCCAGGCGTACGCGCCGGGCGCCGCCCTCGACCAGGTCCACGGCTATCTCGGCGCCGGTGTTGCCGATGCCGACGACGAGGACGTCGCGGCCCGCGTAGGGGGCCGGGTTGCGGTACGCGCCGGCGTGCAGCAGCGTGCCGGTGTAGGTGTCGCGGCCGGTCCAGTCGGGGATGCGCGGGGTGTGGTTGTAGCCGGTCGCGACGACCACCGCGCTGCCGGTCAGCTCCCGTCCGCCGGTGGCGTGCAGCAGCCAGCCGTCGCCGCCGGGGGCGGGCTCGATGCGGGAGACCTCGACGCCGGTGACGATCTCCAGGCCGTGGTGCTCGGCGTACTTCTCCAGGTAGCGCACCACGTTGTCGCGTGCCACCCACCGGCCGAACGAGCGCGGCATCGACAGCCCCGGCAGCGCGGACAGCCGCCGGGTGGTGTGCAGGCGCAGCCGGTCGTAGTGGTTCCGCCAGGACGCGCCGACCTGGTCCGACTTCTCCAGCACGACGGCTCGTACGCCCTGGGCGCGCAGCGCGTACGCCGCCGCGAGCCCTCCGGGGCCGCCTCCGATCACGTACACGGGGCGGTCCTCGTGGGAGGGCACCGTGCGGGGGGTCGTGGAAGCAGTCGAGTCGGCCATAGCGCGAGCGTAATCACGACTTTGCTTGATAGGTCTCGGTCAAGAGGGGAATCGGTTGCGAACCGGTCACGACTGTGGGAGGGGTGGGTGGGGTCGGTGGCGTAGGTCACTTCGGTGTGGTGGGGATGTGCGAAAAGCGCGTTGTCTCCGCAGGTGAGCGCCGGGGCGTACGTCTTTTGCGGGAGCGCGGGAGCGGCTCCGTGCGCGCCCCCTGGGAGGGGCGGAGCGGGGGTGAGGGGGTGTGTCCGTCACCTCCTCCCGGCCGGCCTCTTGTGCGGGCGTCGCCTAGAGTCGAAACTGACGTTCCGTCAGATACGGCTCCTCTGCGGGAGGTTCGGCCTTGGACACGATCTGGCTCGACGGGGCGGAATGGCTGGCCGTGCTCCGTATCGGGCTCGGGCTGTGGTGGCTCGAGAGCTGGCGGCACAAGGACAAGAAGGGCTGGTTCGAGCGCGGGACCGGCATCGCGTGGGCGGCGGACGTCGCCTCCAGACACCGGTGGAACGCCGTGCGGTCCGGGTTCGACACGATCGTCGCACCGCGGCCCAGGGTGATGGCGTACGTCGTCGTGTACGCGGAGCTGGCACTCGGTCTCGGACTGGTGGCCGGACTGCTGACTCCCGTCGCGCTGGTCGCGGGCCTGCTCCTCAACGTCCTCTACTTCACCCTCATGATCCACGACTGGGCGGAACAGGGGCAGAACGCGATGATGGCGCTGGCCTCGGCCGTCGCCCTGTTCGCGATGTCCTGGCAGACCTGGTCCCTGGACGACGCCCTCGGACTCTTCCGGTGAGCGGGACGCCGGCCGGCGGCGCGGGGACGGCGGGGCCGGGCGGCGGGTACGACGTGCCCGAGGCGGACGCCTTCACCCGGCCGTACTGGGACGCGGCGGCCGAGGGGCGGCTGCTGATCCGGTACTGCGCCGCCTGCGACCGCGTCCACCACTACCCCCGGGAGTTCTGCCCGCACTGCTGGAGCGAGGACGTGAGCTGGCGCCCCGCGAGCGGACGCGCCACACTCCACACCTGGTCGATCGTCCACCGCAACGACCTGCCGCCGTTCGGCGGGCGCGTGCCGTACGCCGCCGCCGTCGTCGACCTCGCGGAGGGGCCCCGGATGATGACCGAGGTGATCGGGTACGAGGAGTCGGCGCTGCGGATCGGGATGGAGCTGGAGGTGGTCTTCCGAGAGGGGATTCCCGTGTTCCGGCCCGCGTCACCGGCCGGTGGCTGACCGTCTCCGGTCGTCTCCTGCCGTGCCCCCGCTCTCCCGGACCCCGTGCGCCCCTGGTTCCCGGGTTCGCCCGCGCTACCCGGCGGACGCCGGCTCCGGGTCCGTCGCCAGCCGTCCGTGCAGGTGCACGTCGCGGAACGCGTCATGGCGGCCGGCCTCGAACATCGCGCCGCGCAGGGTCCCCTCCTGCCGGAACCCGCAGCGCTCGGCGACACGGCAGGACACCTCGTGGCCCACGGCGTGGCCGAGGTCGAGGCGGTGCAGGGCCAGGTCGGTGAAGCCGAAGCGGGCCGCGAGGGTGAGGGCCCGGGTGGCGACCCGGCAGCCGCGGGACTCCGGGAGGACCCAGTAGCCGACGCGGGCGCAGCTCATGACGTGGTCGATCTCGTTGAGGCCGATGTGGCCCAGGGTCGCGCCGGTCTCGGCGTCGGTGACGCAGAAGGAGAACCCGGTGCCGCTGGTCGCCGCCGCGACACGGGTCCGCAGCGCCTCACGGGCGGAGTCGATGTCCCGGACGAACCTGAGCGGGGTGTTCCAGCGCTGGAACTCGGGATCGGCCAGCCCGCGCAGATACGCCGACACATCGGCGTCGGACTCCGGTTCCCAGGGGCGCAACCGCAGCCCCAGGCCCGTCAGCTCGGGGGCGGGCTGGACGGAGAACTGCAGACGGGCGTCGGCCATCCAGCCATTCAAACCCCTCCAGGCCCACCGGTCACTCCCATCCACCGAAATTCGGAGGCGCGGCGCCGGGGCCGCACGGGAGCATCGGACATGACCTCCGTGACGCACGACTGGCAGCTCACCCACGACCTCGACGCGTTTCTCGCCCGGGCCGGAGACTTCCTCCGGTCGCGGCCCGCGCAGCACACCGTCGCGCTGACCGTGACGGACGGGCTGCGCAGACGGGGGATGAGCCAGTACGGCAAGAGCGCGCCGGTCTTCGGAGCCCTGGAGCGGGACGGGGCGGTCCGCGCGACCTTCTTCCGTACGCCGCCGTACCGGCTGAACCTCACCCCGCTGGACGAGCGGGACGCGCAGGCGCTCGCCGCGCTGCTCGCGGACGCGGAGACCGAGGTGCCCGGGGTCTTCGCCGACACGGACACCGTCGAGGCCTTCGCCCGGGCCTGGGGGCGGCGGACCGGCGCGCGGACCGTGCCCCTGCGCGGCGAGCGGCTGTACCGGCTCGGCGAGCTGTCGGTGCCCGAGCCCGCGCCGCCCGGCCGTCCCCGGGTCGCCGACGAGGGCGACCGGGACCTGCTCGCCCGCTGGTACGCGGAGTTCGCCGAGGCCATCGGTGAAGCCGCGCTCCGCGACCCCGGTGCCTGGGCCGACGACCGGATCTCCTACGGCGGCATCACCCTCTGGGAGACCCCCGACGGCACCCCGGTCGCCATGGCGGGCGCGACCCCGCCGGTCGCCGGACAGCTCCGGATCGCCCCCGTCTACACCCCGGCCCACCTGCGCGGCCGGGGTTACGCCGGTGCCGTCACCGCCGAGGTGAGCCGCGCCGCGGTCGCCTCCGGTGTCCGGGAGGTGCTGCTCTTCACCGACCTCGCCAACCCGACCAGCAACGGCCTGTACCGGCGCATCGGCTACCGCCCCGTCTCCGACTTCGCGACGTACGACTTCACGTACGACGGGTAGGACCGGCCGTGCGGAGCCGGATGTCCGGGGCGGGGCGGGGCGGGGCGTGCAGGGCGGCCTCGGGGCGTCGCGTCCGCGGGCGCCGCCGGTGTCAGGGCCACAGCAGTTCGGTGGTCCAGCCGGTCTCCGTACGCCGGTAGACGAGGCGGGCGTGGCGGCGGCGGGCGTCGCCCTGGAAGAACTCGACCTCGTCCGGGCGCAGGCGGTAGAGGGTCCAGGTGGGGGCGGGGGAGTCCGGGGCGCTCTCGGCCCGTTCCCAGGCCGCGTCCGAGGCCCGGTCCAACTCGGCCAGGGAGGGCAGGACGTCGCTCTGCCGGCCCACCAGGGCGGCGGCCAGCGCCCCGGTGGAGCGGGCGTGCAGGTCCGCCTGGCTCTCCTCGGGCGACGCGGTGGTGACCGGGCCGCGGATCCGGATCTGGCGTCCCTGCGCGGGCCAGTAGAAGCCGAGAGCGGCGTACGGCCGCTCGGCGAGCTGGCGTCCCTTGCGGCTGGTGGCATGGCTGGCGAAGGACCACCCGTTCTCGTCCGCACCGTGCAGCATCACGATCCGGGCGTCGGGCAGGCCGTCCTCGTCCGCCGTCGCCAGCGACATCGTGTGCGGTTCGGTCTGTCCCGCCGCCACGGCCCGGGTGAACCACTCCGTGAACAGCGCCAGTGGTTCGGCGGGCGCGGACGCCGGGTCGAAGGACGGCAGCTCGGCGTCCCACACCCGCAGTGACCTCAGCACGTCGTGCAGATCTGTTCCCATGCCCCGAGTATCACGCGGGGAGCCGGCGGAGTCGTTCGCCGAGCCTCCCGGCAGGCAGTACGTTGATCTCCGGGCCGGGAGCAACTCGGCCTACTTTTCGGTCTGTTCGACTGTTCGGCATGCCGAGGGCTCAGGGGCTCACACGCGGGGGAGTCCGGGGACCTCGTCGAGGGGAAGGCGGGGCCATCCGTTGAGGCGTTCGACCGGTGCCGCCGTTCTCGGTGTCGTGCTGCTGTTTCCGCTCGTCGGATGCAGCTCCGCCACGGGACGCGGCTCCGTCCCGGAGCCGAAGTCCGGGATCACCGCCCCCGAGGTCTTCTATCTGCGCCCGCACGGCGACAAGACCGGGTCCAAGGCCAAGGTGCCGTTCCACGTCGAGGCCGAGGACGTCGGGGCGGTCCGTACCTCCGTGGCGCGGGACCACCGGCTGACCGCCGACGTGCGCGGGTCCGAGAGCGTCGTGCGGCTCAAGAAAGGCTCCCGGTGCGACGGCGACACGGTGCGGGTCACCTGCGAGGTCGCGGGCAATTACAACAACTGGTCGGACCTGGATCGCGTGTACCCGGTCGCCGCGAAGGGCAGCAGACCCGGTGACACGGGCGTCGTCCGCTTCACCTTCACGACGAAGGACGGGAGGACGATGACGACCCGCACACGGGTCGTGGTCGGCGAGCCGGTGGTGAAGGTGCGGGCTCTCGAGGTCATCGACGGCGTCCGCCCGGGTGCCGACGTCACCGTCCCGCTCGTCGTCCGCAACGACGGCGAGGTCCCGGTGAAGGGTCTCGCCCTGAAAATCGGCTCGGATTACATGGACTTCCGGCATCTGTACGCCAACTGCCGCTACCCGGACCCGAGCCACGGACGCATGGTGATCTGCCGCTTCCCCCGGCTGCGCATCCCGCCGGGCGGGGCCGTCGTCCTGAGTCCCGCGCTGCGTCTGCGCGCGTCGAGCACACGGATGCACACCTCGTTCAGCCAGGAGGCCTGGCCGCTGGACCTGGGGCCCGGCCAGAACACCGTGACGCCGACGGACGGTGAGCTCGGCGACGGGCCGGCCCTGAAGGCCGAGGTCACGTCCGCGCGCGACACGGACGGCACCTTCGCCGAGGGGATCGTGTCCACCGACGTGCGCCTGGACATCGACGTCGACTACGAGGTCTTCGGCGTCGAACTGCACGGCAGCCCCGGTGCGAGGCGTTCGCTGCGGCTGAAGGTCCGCAACAACGGTCCCGGCAACCCCGGTTACGCCATGAGACTTGTGTTCACTCCGCCGCCCGGTGGCGTGCTGAAGGAGCCCATGAGGGCGATCGACGTGGACGTCTACGATCCGCTCTGCGACTCGGCCGACGGGACGTACAGCTGCCCGGTGGACGCGCTCGGTCCGGGCGAGAGCCAGGACTTCGAGTTCATCCTGCGCCTCGACGGGCCGGGGGAGGGCAGCGTGACCGTCGCGTACAACAGGCCGTCGACCGGCCGCCACGACGCGAACCCCGGCAACGACGCGGCCGCCGTCACCGTCCTGCCCTGACCGGCCGTCCGCCGTCCGGGCCCTACCGTCCCAGCACCACCGTCCCCGAGGAGCAGAACCAGCCTCCCGTCCCGGACGCCACCGCCAGTTCGGGCAGGGTGCCGTCGGGGCGCCGTACCTGCCGCTCCTCGGGAAGCTCGCCCCGCAGCTGCCGTACGGCCTCCACGAGCAGGAACAGGCCGCGCATGCCCGGGTGCTGGGCCGACAGCCCGCCCCCGTCCGTGTTCACCGGCAGTTCCCCGTCCACCAGGAGCCGCCCCTTCGCGGCGTCCACGAAGGCGCCGCCCTCGCCCTTGGCGCAGAAGCCGAGGTCTTCCAGGGTCACCAGGGTCATGTAGGTGAAGGCGTCGTAGATCTCGGCGAGGTCGATCTCGGCCGGGCGGACTCCGGCGCGCTCGAAGGCGAGCCGGCCGCTCACCGCCGCCGGGGAGACGGTGAAGTCGGCCCACTCGGACAGGGTGGTGTGGGAGACGTGCTCGCCGGTTCCCAGCACCCACACCGGGACCGTACGGCAGTCGCGCACGTACTCCTCGGCCGCCAGCAGCACCGCGGCGCCGCCGTCGGAGCGGATGCAGCAGTGCAGCTTGGTGAAGGGGTCCGCGATCATCGGCCCCGACAGGACGTCGTCGACGGTGACCGGGGCGCGGAACATCGCCTCCGGGTTGCGGGCCGCGTTCGCGCGGGCCTGGACGGCCACCGAGGCGAGCTGTTCGAGCGTGGTGCCGTACCTGTGCATGTGGCGGCGCGCGGCCATCGCGTACTTGGCGACGAGCGTGTGACCGTACGGGACCTCGAACTGCAGGGGGCCCCGGGCGCCGAAGGAGAGGTTGCCGGTCCGGCGCCCGGCCTTGATGTCGGCGCGGGCGGTGGAGCCGTACACGAGCAGGACGGCGTTCGCGTGACCCGCCGCGATGGCGTCGGCCGCGTGGGCCGCCATGACCTCCCAGGTGGAACCGCCGACCGAGGTCGAGTCGACCCAGGTGGGCCGCAGCCCCAGATAGTCGGCCACCTCGGCGGGCGCGAGGACGCCGAGCCCGGCTGACGCGAATCCGTCGATCACCGAGCGGTCCAGGCCGGAGTCGGCCAGCGCGCGGCGCGCGGCCTGGGCGTGCAGTGCGTACGGGGTCGCCTCGTCCACGCGGCCGCAGTCGGACAGGGATATGCCGACGACGGCGACCTTTCGACGGCTGTGCCCCGGGGTGGCATGAGTCATGAATCTGACGGTACATCAGATAACTGCCCCGTCGGGAGGTCGTCGCGCCCCTGTGCATCTGGGACCCTCCGCCCTAACATGACGGCCCGTCAGATCGGCTTGCCGGATCAGCCCCCCGACGAGGGAGGAGCGCGCCCATGGATGCCCATCTCACCGCGGAGCAGGAGGAGATCCGCCGCACGCTGCGGGAGTTGCTGGCGAAGCGGTGCGGCCCGCAGGAGCTGCGGGCCGCCGAGCTGACCCCCGCCGGCTACGACCCGGCGCTCTGGGAGACCCTCGCGCAGCGCCTCGGGCTGCCCGGACTCGCCCTTCCCGAGGCGTACGGCGGCGTCGGCTGCTCGATGACGGAACTCGCCCTCGCCTGCGAGGAGTCGGGCCGCGCCCTCACCCCCTCGCCGCTGCTGTCCACCGCCGTCCTCGCCGCCCCGCTGATCCTGGCCCTCGGCACGGAGGCGCAGCGCGCCGCACTGCTGCCGTCGCTGGCCTCGGGCGCGCTGACCGCCGCCCTCGCGGTCCCCGGTACGGGCCTGGCGACCGCCCTGGGGCTGACCGGCGACAACCGCGGCGACTGGGCCGGCGGCGGTCGCGCCGGGGGCGTCCAGGCGCGCCGGGCGGACGGCGCGTGGCGGCTCTACGGGCAGGCGGCGCAGGTGCTCGACGGACACAGCGCCGGGCTGCTGGTGGTGGCCGCGCACACCGGCGGGTTCGCGCGGTCGCGGACGCTGCTGTTCCTGGTGCGGGACGACGCCGACGGGCTCGTCCGCGCACGGCAGACCTCCCTCGACCCGACCCGGCCGCAGGCCAGGATCGAACTGCGTGATGTGGAAGCCGAGTTGCTGGGGGACGACCAGGCCGACGTGCCCGCGGCGCTGGCCGCCGCCGGGGACGCAGCCGCCGCGGTCCTCGCCGTGGAGGCGGTGGGCGCCGCCGACCGGGCGCTGGAGCGCACCGTCGAACACGTCGGCCGGCGTGAGCAGTTCGGGCGGGCGATCGGCTCCTTCCAGGCGGTCAAGCACCGGCTCGCGGACGTGTACGTGGGCGTGCAGTCGGCCCGCTCGGCGGCCTACTACGCGGCCTGGGCCACCGGGACGGGCGGCGAACGCGTGGGCGCCCTCGCGCTGGCCCAGGCGCTGGAGGCGCTGCGCACCGCCGCCTCCGAGGGCATCCAGCTCCACGGAGGCATCGGCTTCACCTGGGAGCACGAGGCCCATCTCTCCTTCAAGCGCGCCTCCGGCGACGAACTGCTCTTCGGTTCCGTCCACCGGCTGCGCGCGCACGCGGCCGACGCGGCGCGGCTCTTCGACGGTGGAGAGGTGACGGTCTGATGGCGCCGTCCGGGCGTTCGCGTACGGGGAGCGGTACGGGAGCCGACGGAGACGGGAGGACGGGAGCCTGCGGGGGCGGGAAAGCGGGAGCCGGTATGGGTGGGAAGCCGGGAGCCGGCGAGGACGGGAACGTGGGAGCCGACGGAGACGGGAGAACGGGAGCCTGCGGGGGCGGGAAAGCGGGAGCCGGTATGGGTGGGAAGCCGGGAGCCGGCGGGGGCGGGAAAGCGGGAGCCAGCGAGGACGGGAACGTGGGAGCCGGCGGAGACGGGAGAACAGGAGTCGGCGGGGGTGGGAACACGGGAGTCGGCGGGGACGGGAGGACGGGAGCCGGCATGGGTGGGAAGGCCGGGACGGGGACCGGGGCGAGGAGGATGCCCGGGGTGCGGCTGGTCCAACGGGTCTCCTCCACCCGGACGTTCGCCCGGGTCGCCCCCCGCCTCGTACCGGCCCTCGACCGGGCCGTGCACCGGCTCACCCGCGGGAAGGTGCTGCTCAGCGCCCAGATGCTGCCGGGGGTCGTCCTGACCGCGCGCGGTGCCAGGAGCGGTCTGGAGCGCCGCACCCCGCTGGCCTGCATGCCGGAGAGCGGCGCGGCGGGCACGACGGAGGGGTCCGGCACGGGCGCCGCCCGGCGTGCCGCGGAATCCGGCTGGATCCTCGTCGGGTCCAACTTCGGCCGTACGGATCATCCCGCGTGGACCGCGAACCTGCTCGCCTCTCCCGACGCCGTCATCAACTGGAAGGGCGAGGACATTCCCGTGACCGCCCGGCTCCTCACGGGCGAGGAAAGGGAAACGGTCTGGAGGGCGGTGCTGGCGTTCTGGCCGCCGTACGCCACGTATCAGGCCCGGGTGGACCGGGAGATACGGCTCTTCAGGATCGTGCGCCGGGCGGTCCCGGCCGAGTCCGCGGAGGGAGAGGCCCGCTCCGGCTGAGGGGAGGTCCGGGCCGGCTCGGCGGACGGGCCGGCCGAGCGGACGGGCCGACCGGACGCGGTACGGAAGAGCGGACGCGGTATGGGAGAGCGGACGGGCCGCGGCGAGCCGCCTCGGCCGGTCCCCGGAACCCGTACAGCGCAGCGGGCGGCAGCCCGCCGGAATGTTCCTCCGGCGCGAACTGCCGCCCGCATGACAGGAGCTGGGGCGTGGGGACGCGGAAAGCTACTTCGTCGGCTTCTTCCCGGTCACGCCCAGATACACCAACAGCGCGAGATTCGGCTTGAGTTCGGCCTGCTTGACGCCCCAGGTCTGGAACCCCTTCTGGTGCGAGGCGACCGCGGCGAGCATGGCCACGAGGGAACCGGCCATCGCGGCCGGGTTCACGTCCTTGTCGATCTTTCCCTTGGCCTGGAGTTCGGTGACGGAATCCGTAAGGGAGTTGTTCACGGAGTTCAGGATCTTCATGCGGATCTTGTAGAACCGCTTGTCGCCCTCGGCGGCACCGAGATCGACGACGCGCAGGATGGCGTCGTGCTTGCGCCAGAACTCCAGGAAACCTTCCACGAGTTCCTGCGCGGTCTGCCATCCGGCCTTGCCGACCCAGGAACGGCCTTCGAGCAACTGGGTCAACCCGGCGCCCTCGGCGGCCATTTCCTCGGCGATCTCCAGGACGGCGCCTTCGACGTCCGGGAAGTACTGGTAGAAGGTCGCCGGTGAAGTGCCCGCCTTCCGGGCGACGTCAATGACTTTGACGTCCCGGTAGGGCGATGAGCTGAGCATCTCGCTGAGGCAGTCGAGCAGCTTCTGCCGGGTCGCCTGCCCACGTCGTCCGGCCACGCGGCCGTCGACGGTACGCACTTGTCCTGTCATGCCGTCAGCTTACCGAGGGGTGATCGGAGCGCGATTCGGCCGACTGCAAATGGGGTGCGGCCGTACGGCGCGGGGGTTCCACGGGGGTTCGGACGGGGTTCGGCGAGGGGTTCACCAGGGCTTCCGCGGGTCCTGCCGGTGCTCCCGGAGGAGCGCGAACCCGTGCGAACCGGCGCGAACTCCGGGCGACGGGTGACGGGTGACGCGGGAAGGCGGCTCGCATTCCCGGGTGCCGGGCAATCGGCGCCCGCGTTCCGTACGGCCCCGGGTAAATCGGCGCCCGCGTTCCGCACGGCTTCCCGAAACGCCGTTTCCGTTCCCGCGCGGTCCCCGGAATCGAAGCGCGAATTGCGTGCGTCTCCCGTCCCGAAAGGCGCCCGGATTCGCCCGCGCCGGGCCCCTGAGCAGGGACGGGACGTCACCGGAGCAGGTGCGCACGCTCTGCGGGATGCCGGAAGGGCCGTTAGCTTGGCCGCATGGCCGAATCAGCCGCTGTCGCCGAGTTCTCCGAGGGTGTGCCCTGCTGGATCGACGCACAGCTCCCCGACGTGGAGGCGGGCAAGCGTTTCTACGGCGAGCTCTTCGGCTGGACGTTCCCCGAGGAGTCCGGGCCGGAGGGCTGGGCGGAGCTGGACGGCGAGCCGGTCGCGGCCCTGACGCCCAAGCTGGACGGGCGGATGCCCACCGTGTGGACGGTGTACTTCGCGACGCCGGACGGCGAGGCGCTCACCCGGCGGATCGTGGCGGCGGGCGGCGGGATCATCTCCGTGCCCACGGCGGTGGGCGCCTCGGGCGAGCTGGGCACGGCCGCCCTCGCCACCGACCCGGAGGGCGCCGTCTTCGGCCTCTGGCAGCGCGGCACCCACACCGGCTTCGCCAAGCGGCACGAGCCGCGCACGTTCTGCTGGGCCGAGCTCTACGCGCGCGACACCGCGACGGTCGACCGTTTCTACGGCGCCCTGTTCCACGACGCGCTGTTCGGGCCCGACGCGACCCCCGATTTCGGCCGCGTTCCCGTCACAGGTGTCTTTCCGGCCGAGATGCCGCCCCATTTCCTGGTTCACTTCGGGGTCGAGGACTGCGAGGAGACACTCGGGACGGTGAACAGGCTCGGCGGCCGTGTCCAGGTGACACCCTTCGACACGTCGTACGGGCGGGTGGCCGTCGTCACGGACAATCAGGGTGCGTCGTTCGCCCTGCTCGAACGGTGACGCCGCCGCGACCAGGCGTGACGTCGTGCCGGCGGTGCCGGTGCTCCGCCGCAGAAAGCCGCCGGTGAGGATCCTGCGGCAAAGGCCGAAACGCTTCTGCGGTGAGGTGTACGGCATTTCGACGTGAGGGACGGCACTTCCGGGGTGCGGAGCGGGGTACTTCTGGGGTGAGGGGCGCATTTCGGCCCTGAGCCGTGGCGCCCCGGCTGCCGTACTTTTGTCGGGGCGGCTGTTTTGTCACGAGACACCCCGATCCGCCCCCGGGTTCGCAACCGGGGGCTCGGCCAGGAAGAATCGGGGTGCGTGCCGCCATGGCGGTGCGGTGGTGAGACGCTGCACTGGGCCGCGTTCATACGTGGATGACGCGACCCGTACGGGGAGGTGGCAGGCAAGTGGTGGATCAGCTGACGCAGCACGATCCGCGCCGGATCGGGCCGTTCGAGGTGCTGGGCCGGCTGGGGGCCGGCGGCATGGGGCTGGTCTATCTCGCGCGCTCGGCCTCCGGCCGGCGCGTGGCGATCAAGACGGTCAGGACCGAGCTCGCCGAGGACCAGTTGTTCCGGGTCCGTTTCTCGCGCGAGGTCGAAGCGGCCCGCGCCGTGTCGGGCTTCTACACGGCGGCCGTGGTCGACGCCGACGCCCGTGCCGCGGTGCCGTGGCTGGCCACCGCCTACGTGCCCGCGCCCTCGCTCGAAGAGATAGTGAACGAGTGCGGGCCGCTCCCGGCCCAGGCGGTGCGCTGGCTGGCGGCCGGTGTCGCGGAGGCGCTGCAGTCGATCCACGGAGCGGGACTCGTCCACCGTGACCTGAAGCCCTCGAACGTCCTCGTGGTCGAGGACGGACCGCGCGTGATCGACTTCGGCATCGCGTCCGGCGTCTCGAACACCCGTCTGACCATGACCAATGTCGCCGTCGGCACCCCCGCCTACATGTCGCCCGAGCAGGCGAAGGACTCGCGCAGCGTCACCGGCGCGAGCGACGTCTTCTCGCTCGGCTCGATGCTCGTCTTCGCGGCCACCGGACACGCCCCCTTCCACGGCGCCAACCCGGTCGAGACGGTCTTCATGCTGCTCCGCGAGGGCCCGGACCTCGAAGGGCTCCCCGACGAGCTGCGCCCGCTCATCGAGTCCTGCATGCAGATGGACGCCACGGCCCGTCCCAACCCCGCCGACCTCCAGGCCCAGCTCGCCCCCCACCTCTTCGGCTCCGGCTCCGACGACAGCGGTACGGCGTCGGCGTGGCTGCCCGAGCGCGCGGTGACCCTGATCGAGACGCGCCGCGGCGGCCGTCCGCCGGTCCAGCAGCCGGCCTCGGGCGGCGGACGCAGCGGCGGGGGCCGCCCGGCGCTGCCGCCGCCTCCCTCGCACGCCCCGGCGCTGCCCGTGGGGGCGCCCGACACCGGCCCCGTGCGCCTCGCGGGCGCCCCGGTGCCCATCGGTCCCGGCCCGCGGGTCCTCGACGCCCGCGCGGCGGCCGTGAAGGCGCCGCCCCCGGAGGCCGGGCTCGCGGCGTCCTGGTCCCGCCCGCGCGTCGGCGTGAACGGCGCCGAACCGGCGTCGGCGGTCCAGCCCCCGGTGCCCGACGTGCCCGCGGGCTGGCGCCCCTGGCGCTTCCGCATGTCGAACGACGTCTGGGGCACCCCCTCGGTCGCCGACGACCTCGTCTACGTCACCTCCTTCGAAGTCCACGCCCTCGACGTCGCGACCGGCCGGCGCCGGTTCAAGACCCGGGACGTGGCCTGGTCGATGGCGGTGGCGGACGGCCGTATCCACGCCTCCGACGGGCCGACGCTGTACGCGCTCGAAGCCCGGGAGGGCGCGGACCTGTGGCGGCTGTCGACGGACGCCTGGGTCTACTCCCTGCAGGCCGACCGCGGCACGGTCGTCACCGGCACGCGCGGCGGCGGCGTCCAGGCGTGGGAGGCCGCGAACGGCCAGAAGCTCTGGGAGATCAGCGGCGCCCAGACGGACTTCGAGTCCCCTGAGGCCGGTCCGGCGATCCACGACGGCACGGTGTACGTGTGGAAGGACGCGCGGCTGCGCGCCCTGGAGGCCCGCACGGGCGAGGAGCGCTGGTCGTACCCGATCGGTGACGCGGCCTCCTGCGGCGGCGTACCGGTCCGGATGACCCACGCGCCCGACGGCTACGTCTACATCTGCGCGGGCACCCGCGTCCTCGCCATCGACGTGGCCGGCGGTCACGTCCGCTGGCACTTCGAGGCCCCGGCCGTCTTCCTCAGCCCGCCCACCTTCGCCCCGGGCCCGGCGGTGACGGGCGGCGGCGTCTACCTCGCCGACTACCTCGGCACGGTCTACGCCCTCGACGCCACCGACGGCCGCGACCGCTGGCGCATCGCCACCGAGTCCCGCGCCTCCACCGAGCCGGTCCTCGTGGCCGCCGGACACGTCCATGTGGGCAGCGGCAAGGGTCTGTACACGCTGGACGCCGTCACCGGCACCCCGAAGTGGCGCTTCCAGGCCGGGGGCGACCTGGTGGGCGCCCCGGCGGTGGCCGAGGGCCGTATCCACTTCGGCTCCACGGACCATCTCCTGTACACCCTGAAGGCCGACGACGGGCGCCTGCGCTGGAAGCTGGCCACCGGCGGCGAGATCACCGGGGCGCCCGTGGTCAAGGACGGCGTCGTGTACGCCTGCAGCAAGGACCGCTGCGTGTACGCGCTGGACGCGGAGAAGGGCACCGGGACCGCCCGCACCGCGTGAGACGGGCGGGCCTCCCCCGGCCGGCCGCTGCCGTCCGGACCGGGCCCGCCCCCTTCGCCCGGTGTGAGCCGGGCGGCGGGCCGGGGGCCGGAACTTCCGCGACGGCCGCCGTACCGGGCACGGAAGGGTCTCCGGACGGCGGCCGTCGTTCGCGCAGACGGCCTGCGGAAGCCGCTCCGGCTGCGAGGCTACGCCCGGAGTGACCGGCCCGCCACACGGAGCGAGGCCCGGCCCCGCCACACGGAACGAGGGTTGGCCCGGCCACACGGAGCGAGGGTCGGTCGGCCCGCTCCTGCCCGCCTCGGGGGTTCCTCCGGCCCGGGTGGGACCCGCGTTCGGCCGAGTCCCGTCCGGAGCGCCCTCAGCGCAGCCGGAACCCCGGCCGGCGGGCGGCGAACAGCGCCGCCTGCCGTTCGCCCGGCAGGTTCCCGAGGGAGACGAGCTGCGGGGCGTGCGCCAGGGCCGCCGCACGGGTCGCCTCCTGCGCCGACCACAGCGCCCGCACGGTCCCCTGGACGGCTTCGGGCGGGTAGGACGCGATGACCGCCGCGCATGCCACGGCCGCCGCCAACGCCTCGCCGGGTGCGGTGAGTTCGGACACCAGCCCCACCTCGTACGCCCGCCGCGCGGAGACCCGCTCGGCGGTCCCCAGCAGTGCCATCCGCGCCACCTCCCCGAACGGCATCCGCTGCGCGAGGTAGACGGACTCGTACGCGCTGACCATCCCGTACGTCGTGTGCGGGTCGAAGAAGGTCGCCTCCTCGTCGGCCACGACGAACTCCGACTCGCCCAGCAGGTAGAAGGCGCCGCCGCAGGCGATCCCGTTCACGGCGGCGATCACCGGCTTCCACAGGTCGTTGGCCTTCGGTCCGATCGCGGCGAGCGGATCGTCCACCATGTAGGGGGAGTCGGGCTGCGGAACGTCGGCGGTGCGGTCGATCCCGGTGCAGAAGGCCCGCCGTCCGGCGCCGGTGACGACGATCGCCCGTACGGTGTCGTCGAAGCGGAACGCCCGCCAGGCGGCGGCCAGTTCGGCGGCGGTCGCGAGGTCGACGGCGTTGAGCCGGTCCTGCCGGTCGAGCGTGAGGACGGCGACCCCGGTGTCCTTGTCGACGCTCACCGCGAGCCCGCCGCCGCCCGGCTCCCCGGTCACGCCCGCTCCAGGACCCAGCGCGGCACGGTCATGCCGTTCACCTCGGTGAACACCGCCTGCACCCGGGCCCCGATCCGGATCCGCCGCGGCGGCACCGAGTCGATGGGCTCGTCCGGCCCGCTCACCAGGTTCCCGGCCAGCCGGATCCGCGGCGCCTCGTCCAGCTCCACCACGATCGCGTTGTACGGGGCCAGCGCCGCGTAGGCGGGAAGGAGCGGCGGATGCGGGACGACGTACGACCAGATCCGGCCGCGCCCGCTCATCCTTCGCCACTCGCCCGCGAAGGAGTGGCAGTGCGGGCAGCAGGGGCGCGGCGGGAAGCGGAGCTCGCCGCAGTCGGCGCAGGCCTGGACACGGAGTTCGCCCCGGGCCGCGTACTGCCAGAAGGGCGCCCCGTCGTCGTCGGGGACGGGGGAGAGGAGCGGTTCTTTCACCTGCTCCGTCCCGCCGGTCCCGGCATTCCCGGCGGTGCCGCCGTTCCCGGCATCCCTGGTTGCCTCAGCCGCCTCAGCCGCCTCAGCCGTCCCGGCCGTCCCGGCCGTCCCGGTCATGTCGGCCATGTCAGTCATCCCGTCCCCTCAGTTCCTCAGCAGGAGTGCGGAGGTGGGGACCCCTTCCCCCGCCGTGACCAGACAGGTCGCCGCCCCCGGCACCTGTGCCGTACTCGTGCCCCGCAACTGCTTCACGCCCTCGTTGATGAGGTTGAAGCCGTGCACGTAGGCCTCGCTGAGCCCGCCGCCCCCGGTGTTGACCGGCAGCCGTCCGCCGATCTCCAGCGCGCCGCCCTCCGTGAAGGCCGCGCCCTCCCCGCGCCCGCAGAAGCCGTATCCCTCCAGCGAGAGCGGTATCAGGGGCGTGAACGCGTCGTAGATCTGCGCCACGTCCACGTCCTCGGGGGTGAGGTCGGCGTGCTTCCACAGGTGCCGGGCTGCGGTCCAGGCGGGTCCGGTGAGCGGGTCGTCGTTCCAGTAGTTGACCATCCCGTGGTGCTGGGCGGGCAGGCCCTGGGCGGCGGAATGGACGTAGACGGGCCGCTGCCGGCAGTCGCGGGCCCGCTCGGCGGACACGATCACGCAGGCGAGCGCGCCGTCCGTCTCCAGGCAGTTGTCGAAGAGGCAGAGGGGCTCGCTGATCCAGCGGGCGGTCATGTACATCTCGCGGGTCAGCGGGCGGTCGTACATCATCGCGGCCGGGTTCTGGTTGGCGCGGTTGCGGCAGGCGAGGGCCACGTTGAAGAGGTGGTCGCGGGTGGCCCCGTACTCGTGCATGTACCGGCGCGCGAGCATCCCGATCTCGTCGGCGGGCCTCAGCAGCCCGAAAGGCCGGGTCCACTGGGCCGGGGTGGGGAGCTGGACGGCCGTGTTCCTCCAGGGGCGCGGCCCGCTGCCCCGCTTGCGCGAGCGCCAGGCCACGCCCACCGTCGCCTGGCCGGCGGCGACGGCGGCGGCCAGGTGCGCGACGGTGGCACACGAACCGCCGCCCCCGTAGCCGACCTTGCTGAAGAAGGTGAGGTCGCCGAGCCCGACGGCCTTGGCGACCTCCACCTCGTCGGTCTCCTCCATGGTGTAGGAGGCGAGAGCGTCGACCTCGGCGGGCGCGATGCCCGCGTCGTCCAGGGCGGCGAGGACCGCGCGGCAGGCCAACGTCTTCTCGGATTCCGGGAGTTGCTTCGCGAAGGCGGTCTGTCCGATTCCGACGACGGCTGTGGCGTCCTTGATGCCTGGCATGGGTGGCCTCCGCACACGGTCCCGGCTGCTGACAGGCCGTCAGGCTACAGCTAATCTGACGGACAGTCAGCTAGTGCTGCTTCGGCGGGAGGTGCTCGATGCGCGGTGACCTGGAGTGGGGCGGCGTCCCGGGGCTGGTGCGGTGGGCGGCGGACCGCTTCGCGGACCGCGAGGCCGTCGTCGAGGGCCGGACGCGCATCCCCTACGGGGAGTTGGGCGCCCGTGTGGAGCGTGCCGCGGCGGCCTGCATGGCGAGCGGGGTGCGCGCGGGCGACCGCGTCGCCATCTGGGCCCCGAACACCCTCGACTGGATCGTCTCCGCCCTCGGCGCGGTGTCCGCGGGAGCGGTCCTGGTCCCCCTCAACACCCGCTTCAAGGGCGCCGAGGCCGTTTATGTGCTGGCCAGGAGCCGGGCGAAGCTGCTGTTCGTGACGGGAACGTTCCTCGGCACGTCGTACGTGGCGGCGCTGCGCCGGGCGGCGGGGGAGCCCGGAGGAACGGACCCCGCCCCCGCCCCAGGCACCGGCCCCGCGCCCGGAACCGGCCCGCTCCCCGGTCTCCCGCACCTGGAGCAGGTGGTGGTCCTCGCGGACGACGCCCCAGCCGACTTCCGCACCTGGAAGGACTTCCTGGCGGACGGGGAGGGGGTGGGGCACGACGAGGTGCGCCGTCGCGGCGCGTCCGTGTCCGGCGCCTGTCCCTCGGACATCGTCTTCACCTCGGGCACCACGGGCCGGCCCAAGGGCGCCCTGATCACCCACGCCCAGACACTGCGCGGCTACGAGATCTGGAGCGACCTCGCCGGGCTGCGCGAGGGCGACCGCTATCTGATCGTGAACCCGTTCTTCCACACCTTCGGCTACAAGGCCGGGATCATCGCCTGTCTGATGCGCGGGGCGACGATGGTCCCGCAGCCGGTGTTCGACGTGGACACGGTGCTCGCGAACGTGGCCGCGGAACGCGTGTCCGTCCTCCCGGGCCCGCCCACCCTCCACCAGTCGCTCCTCGACCACCCCGCCCGCGACGCGTACGACCTCTCCGCGCTGCGCCTGGTGGTGACCGGCGCCGCGGTGGTCCCGCTGCGTCTGGTCGAGCGGCTGCGCACGGAACTCGGCGTGGACACGGTCCTGACCGCGTACGGCCTCTCCGAGGCGAGCGGGATCGTCACCATGTGCCGCAGGGGCGACCGGCCGGAGGTGATCGCCTCGACCTCGGGCCGGGCGATCCCGGGCACCGAGGTGCGGGTGGTGGACTCCTCGGGGGCCCCGGCGGCCCCGGGATCCCCCGGCGAGGTGCTGGTCCGCGGCTTCAACGTGATGAGCGGCTACTTCGAGGACGCGGCGGCCACGGCGGAGGTCCTGACGCCGGACGGCTGGCTGCGCACGGGCGACGTGGGCGTCCTCGACCCCGGGGGCAACCTGCGCATCACCGACCGGATCAAGGACATGTTCATCGTCGGCGGCTTCAACGCCTACCCGGCGGAGATCGAGCAGCTGCTCGGTCTGCACCCCGAGGTCGCCGACGTGGCGGTGATCGGCGTACCGGACAGCCGGCTGGGCGAGGTCGGCCGGGCCTATGTCGTGCGCCGCCCGCACTCCGCCCTCACGGCCGACGACCTGATCACCTGGTCCCGCCGCGAAATGGCCAACTACAAGGTGCCCCGCACGATCGCCTTCGTCACCGAACTGCCCCGCAACGCGAGCGGGAAGGTGGTGAAGGGGGAGCTGCGGGGGCGGTAGCCCGGTGCCGCGGCCCCCCGGACACACGGGCGACCGCGGCGGCTCCCGGACACACGGGCGACCGCGGCGGCTCCCGGACGCACGGCGACCGCGGCGGCTCCCCCTCCGCGCCGCCGCGGTCGATCCCCGTGTGGTGTAAGTCCGCCCCCCCCAGGTGGGACTTAGACCGGCTCGTCCGTCGCGTGGATGTTGTCCGTCGAGGCGTCGCCGGTGCCGCTGTCCTTGGTGATCGGGTTCTTGCCGGTGAGCGGCTCGCTCGTGGCGTGGATGTTGTCCGTGGAGGCCTCGCCCGTCGGCTCGTCCGTGGCGTGGATGTTGTCGGTGCTGTTGGTGTCGCTCATGGTGGCTGTCCCCCTGACAGTCTTTGGTGCGTTGTTTGGAGCAGCCCGTCCGGCAGCTCCCCCGTGGGCCGCCGGACGGGTACTCGGGGCCGATACCTTAGTGCTACGGCCTCAGGTCGTCCCGCCTGCCCCCCGACGCGACGGATCGACAACACAGAGACTGCCGGGTGGCGATAAACGAACGATGAACGCCCCCGAATGCGAACGCCTATGAGGCCCTGGGGCCTGTCCGACAGGTCCTAGGCGACGGCCATCGGGTTGAGCAGTGCCCTGACCGTGGCGGCCTCCGGAGCCCCCAGCGTCTGGAAGATGCCGAGGGACTCGCGCCAGCAGACCTGGGCCCGGCCGGAGTGGCCGATCGCGTTCAGCGCCTGCCCGAGCACGATGAGGACGTTGCCCCTGCGCCACTCGCCGCCGATGCCCCGCAGCACCGTCAGGGCCGTCTCGGCGTTCGTCGCCGCGGCGGCCGGGCGCTGGGCGGCGAGATCGGCCTCCGCGAGGCGGAACAGCGACATGCCCTCCCACAGCCGCTGGCGGCTGTTGCGGAACACCGCGAGCGCCTCGCCGAGGACGGCGGTCGCCTCCGCCAGCCGGCCGCTCTGGGTGAGGGCGAGGCCCAGCGCGTAACGGCCGTTGGCACCCTTCAGGGCGTGGCCCATGTCGTCGTACATGCCGGTGCCCTGCTGGGCCAGCGACACGGCGCTGCCGGTGCGCCCGGTGGCGAGGTGGATGCGCGAGAGGTTGCACAGGGCGCTGGCCTCGCCGGCCCGGTCGTGGCAGGCCCGGAAGCTCTCGATCGCCCGGGTCAGATGGGCCTCGCCGTCCTCGTACTGGTTCTGCAGGAGGGCGATCACACCGAGGGTGTTGGAGGCCCAGCAGCTCGTCAGGTGGTCCGTCTCGGCGGCCAGTTCGAGGGCCTGCGCGGCGGCCTCGCGGGCCGGGTCGAAGCGCCCGGTGTAGTAGTGGACGTACGCCAGGGTGACCAGGGCCCGCGCCTCGGCGTGCGCGTCGGCCGCCTCCCGGGCCGCTTCCCGCAGCGCGGCGGCGACTCCCTCGTACGCCTTGGAGTTCGTGCCGGACTCCGCCAGGTCCACGGAGGCCCACAGCGCGTCGACGGAGCGCCGGAGGAATCCCCCCTTGGTGGACTGCCGGACACACGCCAGCAGGGAGATCGCCTCGGAGTACAGCCAGTCCTGCGCCCGGTGCCGCTCCTCGAACACCAGCCCCGGATGGGCCGTCGGTTCCAGATGGTCCACCAGGCGGTCGCCGGGGCGTTCGATCGCGTAGACCCCCGCCGCCGTACTCAGATAGAAGTCCAGCAGCCTGGACATGGCCGCCGCCCGCTCGCTCGGCGGCTGTTCGTCGCGTTCGGCGCACGCACGTGCGTAGAGGCGTACGAGGTCGTGGTAGCGGTAACGGCCGGGGGCCGCCGACTCCAGGAGGGAGGTGTCGACGAGGGACTCCAGGAGGTCCTCGGTGTCCTCGGCCGGGAGGTCGAGCACCGCCGCCGCGGCGGCGAGCGAGATGTCGGGGCCGTCGGCGAGGCCGAGCAGGCGGAAGGCGCGCGCCTGGGCCGGCTCCAGCTGGCCGTAGCCGAGTTCGAAGGTGGCCTTGACGGCCAGGTCGCCGGCCTGGAGCTCGTCCAGCCGGCGGCGCTCGTCGCCGAGCTTCGCCGCGAGCACCGACACCGTCCAGGTGCGGCGGGCGGCGAGCCGGGACGCGGCGATACGGATGGCCAGGGGAAGGAAGCCGCAGGCCGCGACCACGTCGAGGGCGGCCTCCCGCTCGGAGGCGACCCGTTCCTCGCCCACGATCTTCGTGAAGAGCTGCAGCGCCTCCTCGGGGGACATCACGTCGAGGTCCACGAGGTGGGCGCCCGCCAGGTCCACCATCCGGATGCGTGAGGTCACCAGGGCGGCGCAGCCCTCGGTGCCGGGCAGCAGCGGACGCACCTGGGCGGCGTCGCGGGCGTTGTCCAGCAGGACCAGCACGCGGCGGCCGTCGAGGACGGAGCGGTAGAGGGCCGAGCGTTCCTCCAGCGAGTCCGGGATCGCGGAGTCCGAGGTTCCGAGGGCCCGCAGGAAGGCGCCGAGGACCGTCTCCGGTTCGGCCGCCCGCGATCCGGCGCCCTGCAGGTCGACGTACAGCTGTCCGTCGGGGAAGGCGGCGCGGGCCTGGTGGGCCACGTGCACCGCGAGCGTGGTCTTGCCGACGCCCCCGATGCCCGCGAGCGCCGAGACGGCCATGACCCGGCCCTCCTCGGAGGAGGCCGCGGCGAGGACGTCGCTCAGTTCCTGCACGAAGGACGCCCGGCCGGTGAAGTCGGTGACGGTCGCCGGGAGCTGGGCGGGGCGGACGACGGCGGCGACGGGCTCCGCCTTCGGGGCGGAGGGCTCGGCGAGGCCCGGGTCCGCCCGGAGTATGCGCTGCTGGAGTTCCTTCAGCCCCTGCCGCGGGTCCACCCCCAGTTCGTCGGCGAGCAGCCGCCGGGTGTCGGCGTACACGGCGAGGGCCTCCGCCTGACGGCCGGAGCGGTACAGCGCCAGCATCAGCAGTTCCCGCAGGCGTTCGCGCAGCGGGTGCGCCGCGGTGAGCGCGGTGAGCTCGGAGACCGCCTCCGCGTGGAAGCCCTGTTCCAGGTCCATGTCGAGCCGGGATTCGAGGAGTTGCAGGCGCCACTCCTCCAGGCGGGCCCGCTGGGTCTCCGCGTGGGGGCCGGGGATGCTCGCGAGCGGTTCGCCGTCCCACAGGGCGAGGGCGTCCCGCAGCAGGTCGCGGGCGCGGGACAGGTCGCCCCCCGCGCGCGCCTTCTCGGCGTCGGCGGCGAGCTCCTGGGCGTTCACGTGGTCGAGCGCGCCCTCGCGCAGGGAGCGGATGGCGTAGCCGCCGGACTCGCTCACCAGCACCTCGGCCCCGAGCGTCTTGCGCAGCCGCGAGGCGTACGTGCGCAGGGCGGCCAGCGCCTGGGACGGGGGTTCGTCGCCCCACAGGGCGTCGATGAGTTCGGAGGCCGTGGCGGTGCGGCCGTCGCGCAGCAGCAGCGCGGCCAGCAGGGCGCGTTGCTGCGGGGACCCGGCCGGCAGCGGATCGTCCCCGCGCCAGGCGCGCACCGGGCCGAGCACGCTGAAGCGCAACGCCGCGGGCCCCTCGGGGCCCGGACGCGACTGCTTCGGTACGCGCGGCACACCGTCCATCGCTGTCCCCCTGCCGAACTGTCAGTACAACGAGCCCAGTTTGCCTTGTTCATGGCGGATGCGTCAGCCGTGCGAGGCAGCGATCACAAGGCGTGGCCCGGTAGGCCACATGGTCCTCACACAGGCTTCTCACACTTCCCCACCCATTCATCCGCGCGCTGCCGTCGGCGGCCGCCCGCGAAGGGTGTCCGACGGGTCGCCGACAGAGAGCTGACGGGTCGTCAGATCAGCGCTACCGTGGCCGGTATGGAGACCACGGAAACCGCGCAGAACCCCTCGGCGGACGCCCGGGCCGTCTTTCCGAGGATCATCTCGGTGGACGACCACACGGTGGAGCCGCCCGACGTCTGGCGGGACCGGCTGCCCGCGAAGTACCAGGACACCGGGCCCCGCATCGTCCGCGCGCCGCTGAAGGAAATGACCTTCCTGGGCGGCAAGTTCGCCCCCGTGATGGGTGCGCCGGGCGACGACGGCCCCATCGGGGACTGGTGGGTCTACGAAGATCTGCACCGGCCCCTCACCCGCCTCGACACGGCGGTGGGCTACGACCGCGACGAGATCCGGCTCGAGGTCATCACGTACGAGCAGATGCGCCCCGGCTCGTACGACGTGCCGCTGCGGCTGGCCGACATGGACGTCAACCACGTCCAGTCCGCCCTCTGCTTCCCCACCTTCCCCCGCTTCTGCGGGCAGACGTTCACCGAGGCGGCCGACCGCGAGCTGGCCCTGCTCTCCGTACGGGCCTACAACGACTGGATGGTGGAGGAGTGGTGCGGGCCCAAGGCCCGGGGGCGCCTGATACCGCTGACGCTCGTACCGCTGTGGGACGCCCGTCTGGCCGCGGACGAGGTGCGGCGCAACGCCGCCCGCGGGGTGCGCGCGGTGGCCTTCTCCGAGATCCCGCCGCACCTCGGTCTCCCGTCCGTGCACACCGACGACTGGGACCCCTTCCTCGCCGCCTGCGACGAGACGGGCACCGTGATCGCCATGCACATCGGCTCCAGCAGCCGGATGCCGTCGACCTCGGCCGACGCGCCGCCCGCGGTCGGCTCGACGATCACCTTCGCCAACTGCTGCTTCTCGATGGTCGACTGGCTGATGAGCGGCAAGTTCGAGCGCTTCCCGAACCTGAAGGTGATGTACGCGGAGGGCCAGATCGGCTGGATCCCGTACATCCTGGAGCGCGCCGACGTGGTGTGGGAGGAGAACCGTGCCTGGGGCGGGGTGGCCGACAAGGTCCACCGGCCGCCGTCCGAGCTGTTCGCCGACCATGTGTACGGCTGCTTCTTCGACGACGCCTTCGGCCTGCGCAACCTCGACGCGATCGGTGTCGGCAACGTCCTCTACGAGACCGACTACCCGCACTCCGACTCGACCTGGCCGAAGTCGAAGGAGGTCGGCGAGGCCCAGATGGGGCACCTGGCCCCGGACGTGGTCGAGCGGATCGTACGGGGGAACGCGATCGAGCTGCTGGGGCTGACGGCGGAGGGACTGTGGGCGGGCTGAGGCGCGGGGGCGGCGCCGGTTGACGGTTCGGAAATTCCCGCTGCCTCCGGGGCAACCATGCCGCGACCAGGAGAGTCGTACCGGCGGCGGAGCGAAGATCTTGATTCCTCCGCCGGACGGATGCTCTTTGATCGCAGGAGTGGGTTCCCCATGAGAAGACGCAGATCTCTTTCTCGCCTCGCACTCGTGGCCGCCGTGGCCGTCGCCGGAGCCGTCGTCGGCCCGGTGAGCGCCCACGCGGCCGGCACGGCGAGCGCCGCGGCGACGAGCGTGCGTGCCGACTTCAACCACGACGGGTACGCGGACCTCGCCGTCGCCGCCCCCTGGGGCACGGTCGGCGGGCACGCCCGCGCGGGATACGTGAGTGTGGTGTACGGCTCCTCGACCGGGCTGGACACCAAGCACCGGCAGGTCATCAGCCAGAACACGGCCGGCATCCCCGGCGCGGCCGAGACCGGCGACTTCTTCGGCTGGGGCCTGTCCCTCGGCGACCTCGACGGCGACGGGTACACGGACCTGGTCGTCGGTGCCCCGGGCGAGGCGGTCGGGGACGTGCAGCAGGCGGGCACCCTGACCGCCGTCTGGGGCGGGAAGACGGGTCTGTCCGGCGGGAAGGTCGTGGCGACCGGATCCATGTTCGACCAGGTCAAGCCCCGCAACGTCACGGTCGGCGACTTCAACGGCGACGGCCGGCCCGACGTGGCCACGGAGAACCACGTGCTGACCGGTCCGTTCACCCGTACTGCCGGAGCGGCGGCGACCGCGGACCTCGCCCTCGGCCACAGCGACGACGACATGGGCACCATCATCGACGACGTCGCCGCCGGGGACGTCGACCACGACGGCATCACCGACCTCGTCGGACTCGTCCACACCTACGACGAGGAGGGGCCGGGCGTCGGCTTCCGTGTCGCCTATCTGCACGGCACCAAGCAGGGGCTGGCCGACCTGGTCGTCCTGAAGCGGGCCGACGGCACCAACGTGCCCGGCGGCTCCAGCCTCGGCATCGGCGACGTGAACAAGGACGGGTACGCCGACCTCGTCATCGGGCGCCCCGTCGACGGCCGGGGCGAGGAGTCCGTCGAGCCGGCGCTCCTGGGCGGGCAGGTCGGCGTCGTGTACGGCTCGGCGAGCGGGCCCGACACCTCCCGGACGACCGTGATCAACCAGGACACGGCGGGCGTGCCCGGAGTGTCCGAGAAGGGCGACGACTTCGGGAGGGGCATCTCCGTCGGAGACGTCAACGGCGACGGGTACGCGGACGTGGCCGTCGGCTCCCCGGGCGAGGCCATCGGCACGCTCGCAGCGGCGGGCGGCGTGGCGGTGCTGCGCGGCTCGGCGTCCGGGCTCACCGGCAAGGGCGCCGTGTCCTTCAGCCAGGACGCCACGGGCGTGCCCGGCACCGCGGAGAAGGGCGATCTCTTCGGCGCGTACACCGCACTGGCCGACACGAACCACGACGGCCGTGCCGAGCTGTGCGTGTCCGCGTACGGCGAGAACACCGAAGACGGCGCCGTCTGGGCGTTCCGCTCCACCACCACCGGTCCGACCGCCACCGGGTCCGTCTCCTTCGGGCCCGCCACCCTCGGCGCGCCGGTCACCGACGCCCGGTTCGGCTTCGGATTCGCCCGCTGACGCACCCCCGGCACTCCCCACGGCCCCGGCGGACATGTTCCGCCGGGGCTTCCCCTTGTCTGACGCGATGCCAGCGACGACTATGTGCGAGTCCCATTCAATCTGACGGACCGTCAGTCGGGCGGCCGTCGGTCAGGCAAGGGGGTCGTCGTGCCCGTCCTGTCCGAGGAACGCCTCTCGTACGGCATCCAGCTCCCCGTCCAGTCCCAGAGCACCATCTACGCCGAGCCGTGGGAGGCGGACGCGGGGCCGGGGGACCTCGTCGAGATCGCCCGCGCCGCCGACCGCGCCGGATTCGCCTACATCGCGAGCTGCGACCACGTCGCCGTACCGCGCCGGCTCGCGGACGCCATGAGCACCATCTGGTACGACCCCGTCGCCACGCTCGCCTTCCTCGCGGCCGTGACCGAGCGCGTCCGGCTGCTCAGCCATGTCGCGGTCGTCGGGCTCCGGCACCCGCTCGTCACCGCCAAGCAGTACGCGACCCTCGACCACCTCTCGGGCGGCCGGCTGGTCCTCGGGGTCGGCGCCGGGCACGTACGGGAGGAGTTCGAGGCGGTCGGCGCGGACTTCGAGCGCCGGGGGACGGTCCTCGACGAGACGATCGACGCCCTGCGCGCCGCGCTCGGCCCGGAGGAGTTCCCCGTCCACCACGGCAAGACGTACGACTTCGAGGGGCTCGGCCAGCGGCCCAGGCCCGCCCAGGAGCGGGTGCCCGTGTGGGTGGGCGGCTCCTCGCCCGCCGCCGTGCGCCGGGCCGCGCTGCGCGGCGACGGCTGGCTGCCGCAGGGCGATCCGCGCGACCGGCTGCCGGGGCAGATCGCCCGGCTGCGGGAACTGCGCGCCGAGGCGGGCGTCGCGGAACCCCTGACGATCGGCGCCATCACCGAGCCGCTGTACGTCGGCGAGCCCGGCTGGGGCGTCGGACGGCGGACGCTGAGCGGTCCGCCCGAGGCCCTGGCCGCGTCGCTGCGGGAGTACGGCGCCATGGGCGTGCACCAGATCCAGGTGCGGTTCCGCAGCCGGAGCCGCGACGAACTCACGGACCAGATGGCGGCGTTCGGAGCGGACGTCGCCCCCCACCTCGGCTAGGGAGTCACGGCATGGGCAAGCTGGACGGGCGGGTCGTCCTCATCACCGGCGCGGCGCGCGGGCAGGGCGAGCAGGAGGCGCGGCTCTTCGCGGCGGAGGGCGCGCGCGTGGTCGTCGCGGACGTGCTCGACGACCAGGGGAAGGAGCTGGCCGGGGAGATCGGCGCGACCTACGTCCATCTGGACGTGAGCCAGGAGGCCGACTGGACGGCGGCGGTCGCCTCCGCGAAGGCCGCGTACGGGCGGATCGACGGGCTGGTCAACAACGCCGGCATCCTGCGCTTCAACGCGCTCGTCGACACCCCGCTGGCCGAGTTCCTGCAGATCGTTCAGGTCAACCAGGTCGGGGTGTTCCTCGGGATCAAGACCCTCGCCCCCGAGATCGCCGAGGCGGGCGGCGGCACGATCGTGAACACGGCGTCCTTCACCGGGCTCACGGGGATGGCGTACGTGGGCGCGTACGCGGCGACCAAGCACGCCATCGTCGGCCTGACCCGCGTGGCGGCGCTGGAGCTGGCGGAGAAGGGGATCCGCGTGAACGCGGTCTGCCCCGGCGCTGTCGACACGGCCATGAGCAATCCGGCGCAGCTCTCCGGGGGCGGGGACGCCGAGGAGGCCTCGCAGGCGCTCGACGCGTTCTACTCCAAGCTCGTGCCGCTCGGCCGGATCGGCCGTCCCGAGGACGTGGCCCGCCTCGCCCTGTTCCTGACCGGAGAGGACTCCTCGTACATCACCGGGCAGCCCTTCGTGATCGACGGGGGCTGGCTCGCGGGCGTGAGCGTTCTCTGACGGTGCATCAGCTATTGACGGCCCATGCGCGCGGTGGAACAGTCGGCTCAAAGAATCTGACGATACGTCAGATAACTGGATGGGGACGGTGAACCGCCTTGGAATTCGGGCTCTTTGTACAGGGATACGTGGGCAAGCGGGCCGAGACCGACCCGCTCGCCGAGCACAAGGCGCTGATGGAGGAGACCGAGTACGTCATCCAGGCGGACAAGTCCGGCTTCAAGTACGCCTGGGCGTCCGAGCACCACTTCCTGGAGGAGTACTCGCACCTCTCCGCCAACGACGTCTACCTCGGATATCTCGCGCACGCCACCGACCGCATCCACCTCGGCTCCGGCATCTTCAATCCGCTCGCCCAGGTCAACCACCCGGTCAAGGTCGCCGAGAAGGTCGCCATGCTCGACCACCTCACCGGCAACCGCTTCGAGTTCGGGTCGGGCCGCGGCGCCGGGTCGCACGAGATCCTCGGCTTCCTCCCCGGCATCACCGACATGAACCACACCAAGGAGATCTGGGAAGAGACCATCGCCGAGTTCCCGAAGATGTGGCTCCAGGACGAGTACGTCGGCTTCCAGGGCAAGCACTGGTCGCTGCCGCCGCGCAAGATCCTGCCCAAGCCGTACGGGAAGTCGCACCCCGCGATGTGGTACGCCGCCGGGTCGCCGCCCTCGTACGCCATGGCCGCCCGCAAGGGCCTCGGCGTGCTCGGCTTCAGCGTGCAGAAGGTCGCCGACATGGAGTGGGTCCTGGAGCAGTACAAGACCGCCGTCGTGGACGCCGAGCCCATCGGCGACTTCGTCAACGACAACGTGATGGTGACCACCACCGCGATCTGCGCGCCCACCCACGACGAGGCGATCCGGATCGCGGTCGGCGGCGGGCTGCACTACCTGCCCTCCCTCGTCTTCCGCTACCACGACACCTTCCCGCGCCCCGAGGGCTTCCCCGTCTGGCCCGAGACCCTCCCCGAGTACAACGCGGAGTTCGTCGAGCTCCTCATCGAGGAGGAGCTGCTGATCTGCGGCGACCCGGACGAGGTGCTCACCCAGTGCAAGCGCTGGGAGCAGGCCGGCGCCGACCAGCTCAGCTTCGGACTGCCCGTCGGCGTCCCCAAGGAGGAGACCCTCCAGACGATCCGGCTGATCGGCGAGCACGTCATCCCGAAGATCGACACGGACCCGGTGCACCGCACGACCCGCTTCCGCCAAGCCGTCTGAGGGGGCTCCCGCGATGCTCGACCACGTGATCAGGGGCGCGACCGTCGTGGACGGGACGGGAGCGCCCGCGTACACCGCGGACGTCGGGATACGAGGCGGCCGCATCGCCGTGACCGGCACGGTCACCGAGCCGTCCCGGACGAGCGAGGACGCGCACGGGCTCGTCCTCGCCCCCGGCTTCGTGGACCCGCACACGCACTACGACGCCCAGCTCTTCTGGGACCCGTACGCGACCCCGTCCCTCAACCACGGCGTCACCACGGTCGCGGGCGGCAACTGCGGCTTCACCCTCGCCCCGCTGAACCCCGACCGCCCCGAGGACGCCGACTACACCCGCCGCATGATGTCCAAGGTCGAGGGCATGTCCCTGGTCGCCCTGGAGGAGGGCGCGCCCTGGAACTGGCACGGCTTCGGGGAGTACCTGGACGCCCTGGAAGGCCGGATCGCCGTCAACGCGGGCTTCATGGTGGGACATTGCGCGCTGCGCCGGTACGTGATGGGCCCCGACGCGGTGGGCGGACAACCGAACCGGGAACAACTCGACGCCATGCTGCGGCTGTTCCACGAGGCCATGGACGCCGGAGCCTGGGGTTTCTCCACCACCCAGTCCTCCACCCACTCCGACGGCGACGGCCGGCCGGTCGCCTCCCGGCACGCCGAACCCGCCGAACTGCTCGCCCTGGCCCGGGCCGTGGGGGAACACGAGGGCACCCAGATCGAGGCGATCACGGCCGGCTGCCTCGACCAGTTCAGCGACGCCGAGATCGATCTGTTCGTCGAGATGAGCGCGGCCGCGGGCCGCCCGCTCAACTGGAACGTCCTCACGATCGACTCCGCCGTCCCCGAGCGCGTCCCGCGCCAGCTGGAGGCGAGCGACCGCGCCCGCAAGTCCGGCGGCCGGATCGTCGCGCTCACCATGCCGATCCTCACCCCGATGAACATGTCGCTGGGCACCTTCTGCGCCCTGAACCTGATCCCCGGCTGGGGGCCGGTCCTCGCGCTGCCCGTCCCCGAGCGCATCGCGCGACTCCGCGACCCCGGGGTCCGCGCCGAGATGCTCAGGCGCGCGGCGAGCAAGGAGGCGGGCGTCTTCCGGCGGCTCGCCGACTTCGGCCGGTACGTCATCGGCGACACCTACAGCGCGGCGAACGAGGGCCTGACCGGGCGCGTGGTGCGCGACATCGCCGCCGAACGCGGCCAGGAGCCCTTCGCCTGCCTGGTGGAGATCTGCGCCGCCGACGAGCTGCGCACGGTCCTGTGGCCCATGCCCACCGACAACGACCCGGACTCCTGGGCCCTGCGCGCCGAGACCTGGCAGCACCAGGACGTCCTGCTCGGCGGCTCCGACGCGGGCGCCCACCTGGACCGCATGTGCGGGGCCCCGTACACCACCCGGTTCCTCGGCGACTGTCTGCGCGGGCGCGGGCTCGCCTCCCTGGAAGCGGCCGTGAAGATGCTGACGGACGATCCGGCACGCCTGTTCGGTCTGCGCGACCGCGGGCGCATCGAGGTGGGATTCCATGCGGACCTGGTGCTCTTCGACCCGGAGCGGATCGACGCCGGAAAGGCCACCCTGGTGCACGACCTGCCGGGTGACAGTCCGCGGCTGGACTCCCGGGCGATCGGGGTGAGGGCCGTGTGGGTCAACGGGGTGGAGGCGATCCGCGACGACGTGGTCACGGGCGCGGTGCCGGGCAGGGTCCTGCGGTCGGGCCGCGACACCCGGACGGTGAGCACCCGGTGACGGCCTCGGAGAGCACCGGGCAGCGGCTGTTCGTCGGCGGGGCGTGGGTGGCACCCGACCACGGGTTCTACGAGGTGAGGGACCCGGCGACCGAGAAGGTGGTCGGACTCGCCCCCGAGGCCTCCCGGGCCCAGGTGCACGCGGCCGCGGCGGCGGCCCGCGAGGCCTTCGGACCCTGGTCGCGCACACCCGCCGAGGAGCGGGCCGCCGTCCTCGCGCGGGCGGCGGACGTCATCCAGCGGAACTTCGCGGCGTACGCCGACCTCGCGCAGGCGGAGAGCGGCGCCACCACCGGGACGGCGCGCGGCATGCAGGTCGGGGTCGGCATGGCCCGCTTCCGGCGCTACGCCCGGCCCGAACCGGTCGAGACGGCGCTGCCGCCGCAGATCAACGAGGCGGGCCCCTTCGGCGGGGCCGCCGTGATGGGCGCGCTGGCCGTACGCCGGCCCGTCGGCGTGGTCACCTGCATCACCTCGTACAACAATCCGTGGGCCAACCCGGCCGGCAAGATCGCCCCCGCCCTCGCGATGGGCAACACCGTGGTGGTCAAGCCCGCCCCGCAGGACCCGCTCTCCGTCTACCGGATGGCCGAGGCGCTGGAGGCGGCGGGCGTGCCGCCGGGCGTCGTGAACGTGGTCGGCGGCTCGACGCCGGAGTCCGGCGAGGCCGCGGTCGACTCCCCGGACGTCGACATGGTCAGCTTCACCGGCTCGACGGCGGTCGGGCAGCGGATCGCCGAGGTGTGCGGGCGCGGGATGAAGCGCCAGCTCATGGAACTGGGCGGCAAGGGCGCGGCGATCGTCTTCGACGACGCGGACCTGGGTTCGGCCGTGGCGGGCATCGGCACGACCTTCTCCTTCTACAGCGGACAGATCTGCACGGCACCGACGCGGGTGCTGGCGCAGCGGGGCGTGTACGACCAGCTGGTCCGGCAACTGGCCGCTTACGCCTCCCACTTGAAGGTGGGAGACCCGCGCGAGCGGGGCACGGTGGTCGGCCCGGTCATCTCCGCCGCCCACCGCGACCGCGTCGAGTCCTACGTCGAACTCGGCCGCAAGGAAGGCGCGCTGGTGGTGACGGGCGGCGAACGGCCCTCCCTCCCCGGCGGTTTCTATGTCGCCCCCACCCTTCTCGCCGACTGCACACGGGACATGAGGGTCGTCCGGGAGGAGATCTTCGGCCCGGTCGTCGTCGTGCTGCCCTTCGACGACGAGGAGGAGGCGATCGCCCTCGCCGACGACTCCGACTACGGCCTGATCGACTACGTCTGGTCCGGGGACGTGGCCCGCGCCTTCCGCGTGGCCCGCCGGCTGCGCGCGGGCGGCGTCGGCGTCAACACGGTCGGCCGCAACATGGAGGCCCCCTTCGGCGGCTTCAAGAAGAGCGGAGTGGGCCGCGACGTGGGCTCGTACGCCCTGCACGCGTACAGCGAGACGCAGGCGATCGTGTGGCCGGGGTGACGTCCGCGTCGCGGGACGGACGCGGCCGGGGCAGGGGCTCCGGTCCGCCGCCTTCCGGCAGGCGTAGCACCGCTGCCGGAGCGGAGGGTGCTCCGGCAGCGGGGTGAGGGGCACTCTGGTAGCGATGCTACGGGTCGAGTGTTAGCGTTGCTCTCATCGGGATGGTGGCACCGCCACCCCGGCCGAGACAAGGAGCAACGCCATGAGTGAGCAGCCGAGCACCTTCCCGCGCGTCGCGATCGTCACCGGCGGGTCCCGCGGCATCGGGCGCGAGAGCGCCGAGCGGCTGGCCCGCGAGGGGTACGCCGTCGTCGTGAACTACGCGGGCAACGCCGCCGAGGCCGACAAAGCGGTCGCGGCGATCGGCGAGGCCGGCGGGCAGGCCGTCGCCTTCCGCGCCGACGTCGCCGAGGAGGCGGAGGTCGCCGCCCTCTTCGACCTGGCCGAGGAGACCTTCGGCGGCGTCGACGTCGTCGTCCACGCGGCCGGCGTCATGACCCTGGCCCCGCTCGTCGACCTCGACCTCGACGCCCTGGACCGGATGCACCGCACCAACATCCGCGGAACGTTCGTCGTCGACCAGCAGGCCGCGCGCCGGCTGCGTGCGGGCGGCGCGATCATCAACTTCTCCAGCTCCGTACTGGCCCTCGCCATCCCCGGCTACACCGCGTACGCGGCCACGAAGGGCGCCGTCGAGGCCATGACCCTGATCCTCGCCCGCGAGCTGCGCGGCCGGGACGTCACCGTCAACGCCGTGGCACCCGGCCCGACCGCCACCGCCCTCTTCCTGGACGGCAAGGACGAGGAGACCATCGCCCGGATGGCCGCCCAGCCGCCCCTGGAGCGCCTCGGCACCCCCGAGGACATCGCCTCCGTCGTCGCCTTTCTCGCGGGCCCCTCGGGCCGCTGGGTCAACGGCCAGGTCCTGCGTGCCAACGGCGGCATCGCCTGAGCCCGTCCGCCCCGCCCGCCGTCCCGCCGACCTCAGGAACTCCGCGATGAGCGACCGTACGAACCCTGGCGCAGCCCCCGCGAACACCAAGGCCCGCATCCTCGCCGTGGCCGCCGAACTGGTCGCGAAGTCCCCGGACGGAGAGGTCTCGACCCGGGCCGTGTGCGAGGCCGCCGGAGTCGGCGCCCCCGCGCTCTACCGCCACTTCGGCGACAAGGAGGGCCTGCTGTCGGCCGTCGTCGACCACGGCTGGGAGAGGTACCTCGCGGCCAAGCGGGAACGGCACCCCGGCACGGACCCGGTCCAGGACCTGCGCGACGGCTGGGACGGCCACACCGAGTTCGCCCTGCGCAACCCCAACCTCTACCGCGTGATGCACTCCCCGGCGATGCGCACCCCGCCCGCAGCGGCGCTGGAGGCCCACCGCATCCTCACCGGCGACCTGCGCCGCGCCGCCGAACAGGGCAAGCTGCGGCTCACCCCCGGACTCGCCGCGCAGATGATCATGTCGGCCAACGTCGGCGTCTGCCTGATGCTGGTCTCCCGCCCGGCGACGTTCATGGACGAGACCCTGTCCCGCCGCGTACGGGACGCGGTGCACGCCTCCGTCTTCACCCCGGACGCGACCGCCTCCGAGGCGCTGACGGCCGGCTCCGGGACCTCTGCCGTCCCGGCCACCGCGACCCGCCTCGGCGCCCTGCTCCGGCAGAACCCGAGCCCCGCCCTCACCCCTGCCGAGGCGACCCTGCTCACCGAATGGCTGGACCGCCTGTCCGACGCGGGCTGAGGCCCGGCCGAGGTTCCCTACTTCGACATGATGAAGCGCAGGGCGAAGCCGGAAGCGGTCGTCCAGTAGGTGACGAGCTGCTTGTTGTCCGCGTACAGGGCGCTGGTGGGCAGGGGGACGTCGATCGGCCTGCCCACGCTGCTGCCGGGCCTGCTGCCCTGGAGGGTGAGGGTGATGCTCTTCGCCTCGTACTCGCCCGTGTTGCCGCTGCTGACGAGCAGGGCGGCGTACGCCTCCCGGCCCGGGTCGAGGGTGACGGGCTCGCCCGGGGTCCCGTTGCTGTCCTTGATCACCGGGGTCGTGAACTGGGCGTCGGCACCGAGCGTCACGGTGGGGTAGCCGTAGAGGTTGCACTTCTTGTCGCTCGCGTTCTGCATGGTGAGCAGGAGGTGCCGGAAGTCCCCCTCCTTCACCACGGACACCCCGAGCTCCTTCTGGGTGCAGGCGGCGATGGCGCTGCCGCCGCCACCCGTGGTGCCCGCGGTGACACCGCTGCCCTTGGTGCCGCCCGTGGTGCCGCCACTGCCCGTGCCGGCCGTCGAGCCGCCGCTGCGGCCGGTCCCACCGCCGCCCTTGGTGCCACCGGCGGTGCTGGTTCCGGCGCCGCCCGTGGTGCCGCCACTGCCGCCGGCGCTCTCGCCGCCCG
The DNA here is from genome assembly GCF_044333225.1 of Streptomyces sp. NPDC021080. Classification (NCBI taxonomy): domain Bacteria; kingdom Bacillati; phylum Actinomycetota; class Actinomycetes; order Kitasatosporales; family Streptomycetaceae; genus Streptomyces; species Streptomyces sp. NPDC021080. The sequence goes on from NZ_JBIRQM010000008.1 coordinate 298,845, forward strand.
CTTCGCTCGGGGCGCCACTCGGCTTCGCCGAAGCCGTCGCACTCGGCTGGGCCGAGGACTCGGAGCCGCCCGAAGCGTCGGCCGAGCCGTGCCCGCACGCCGTGGTCGCGAGCAGCGTCGCTGCCGCCGCGGCCCCGAGGGCGTAGGACTTCCAGCCCCTGGGGCTCTTGTGGTTCCTGCGGACAGGCGTGTTCATGGTGTCCCGTTTCCTTTTCGGTCCGTGGAGAGGCCGCGTGCGCCGGCGGTCGGTACTCCGGACCGACGGACATGGGTGTCCCATGCGGACGGGCGGGCCGGGGTGTCGTGGCGCTGCCGAGCGGATGACTCGCTCGGCCGGTGCGACAGCCACAGCATGGGATCTCTCGTGGGCCTGGGACAACGGAAGCCGCCAACTTGGGACGGTGAAACCATCCCACCCCGGATGACCTGCGGAAACGCGGAAGCCTGGGATGCCGTCCGGGATGTGAGGACCCTCGGCGCCCTCACGCCGGCGACCTCACCCCCGCAGATCCACCCGCACGGTCATCAGCCCGGTCCCGATCAGCCGTACGGCCGTGCTGTTGCCCCGGGGCAGGGTGCGCAGCCGGGCCACCGGGTCGTCGTCCGGGAGGAGGTGCGCCGTGCCTTCGTGCCAGCGGCCGCGGAGCCGCACCCGCACCCTCGGGTCCGCCTGGATGTTGCGTATGTACTGCGACCGTTCCCCGAACTCCGAGACCAGCCAGAAGACGTCACCGACGCGGCGGCCGCCGAGCGGGGTGCGCCGGGGCAGGCCGGAGACCCGGCCGGTGGTCTCCAGGAGCGTCTGGAACGGCATCCGGCGCGCGAGCGGGTTGACGAGGCGTCGCTGGAAGGCGGTCGTGGTGCGGAACCTGAGGTCGGTGCGGCGGGTCATGGTCCGTGGGGCTCCTGTCCGGGCTGGTGTGTGGCGCAAGGGAGTTGCTTCAATGGTCCCCGATGTCGCGCGACGGGAGCAGGTGGCTGCGGATGCGGGTCGTGACCTGGAACCTCTGGTGGAGGTTCGGGCCCTGGGAGGAGCGACAGAAAGCCGTCCTGGCCGTGCTGCGCGAGCTGCGGCCCGACGTCGTCGGGCTGCAGGAAGTGTGGGAGTGCGGCGGCCAGAACCTCGCCGGATGGCTCGCGGACGAGCTCGGAATGCACTGGACCTGGGCGGCCTCCGACGCCTCGGACCGCTGGCAGCGGCGGATCGGGGACCCCACGGTCGACGTCGGCAACGCCGTGCTGAGCCGTTGGCCGGTGGTGGCGCAGGAGGTGCTGCGGCTGCCCGCCCCCGACGAGCTGTACGACGGACGGCTCGCCCTGCACGCCCGCCTGGCCACGCCCACCCACGAGGTGCCCTTCTTCACCACCCACCTCACCTCGGCGATCCACGCCTCGGGCGTGCGCCGCGAACAGGTCACCGCCCTCGCGGAGTTCGTCGCCGCGCACCGGGGCGGCACCGACTTCCCCCCGGTCGTCACGGGTGACTTCAACGCCTGGCCGGACTCCGACGAGATCCGCCTGTTCGGGGGATACAAGACGTCCCCCGTGGTTCCCGGACAGGTCTTCCTCGACGCCTGGGAGTACGCCGACCCGACGGCACCCTGGGCCACCTGGGACCCGGCGAACGCCTACGTGGGCCCGCAGAGCCCCGCCGTACGCATCGACTACGTCCACGTCGGCCCGCCCGGCCCCGGCGGCCTCGGGTACGTCCGGTCTGTACGGCGGGCCGGGGACGGCCCGGTCGGCGGGGTGTGGCCCTCGGACCACGCGGCCGTCGTGGCCGACCTGTCCTTGACCCCGGACGGCCGGGACGCGCCTTGAGGTCCCACCGGTTCAGCCGCGGTCGTCGCCCTTGAGCGCCCGGAGAAGGGCGTCGAAGGCGGCGGGGGTGGCCGAGAGTATGGAGTGGGAGGGGTCGGCGCTCTCGGTCAGGTGGACCGTTTCTGCGGTGCCGGAGGCGGCCACGTGGAGGCAGGCGTCGCCTTCCTGGCAGTAGGTCGACTTCTGCCAGTCGTGACTGGGCATGGGGCTCCCCTAAAGGTTCTTGGCGATGGCGTTGATGAGGTCCCGGGACTTCTCGGGGCTCAGCGAGGCGTCCTCGACGACGTCGAGCAGGTTCCGGTACTTCTCCAAGAGTGCCTCGGCGTCCAGCAGCACGGGACCGTGGAACTGGTCGAGTTGTGCTGTGTCGAGCTGGGGGACGGGCCCGTGCAGGTAGTTGATGGACTGGCCCGACCCCGGAAATGCTCCGACCTCGAAGGGAAGCACCCGCACGGTGATGTGCTCCCGCTCGCTCATGTGGAGCAGGTGCCGTAGCTGGGCGCGAGCCACCTCCCGTCCGCCGACACGGATGCGCAGGGCCGCTTCGTGGATGACGGTCCGGTACGAGACCGGGCCGGGACGGTAGATGACGTCCTGCCGCATGATGCGGTGCGCGACACGGTGTTCGATCTCCGGGGGAGTGGGGGCGGGGATCACGTGGCGGAAGATCTCGCGGGCGTGCTCACGGGTCTGGAGCAGTCCCGAGATGTGGGTGGTGTACGCCGTGCGAACGGCAGTGGCGTGATGTTCCAGTTCGGCGAGGTCGAGCAGCCCTGACGGCAGGGTCTCGCGGAACGCCTCCCACCAGCCTCGCGTCCTGTCCGTCGCCATCTCGACCAGGGCTTCGACGAAGGCCTGATCGGGGCACGAGTACAAGCGGGCCAGGGACCTGATGCGGTCGGGGCTCACGCCGAACCGGGCCACTTCGACGTTGGAGAGCTGCCCTTGGCTCGTTCCGAGGGCGCGCGCCGCCTCGGTTGACGTCATGCCCGCGCGCTCTCGCATCTTGCGCAGCTCTGCTGCCAGGCGGATTCGCCGAGCTGTGGGGGCAGGCCGTGCGGTCATGCGAACTCCTCGAGCGTGCAAGCTGAGTTGAGTTGTCACTCACACGAGGGAAGTCGGGCGGGATCATCTCGAACTCGTGCAAATTTAATTTGCGGGGCCCTATCTTGGTGTGCAGGCGCCCTCGCCCAGAAGCACCCCGCTCGACGGAGCGGCCAGGTCACTGGGCACCGGAGACGAAGAGAGTTCACCCCCCCCTCTCGTGATCGGAGACTTCCGATGGCCACCGTATCGCCGCCGTGGGCCTACGCCCTCCAACTCCCGCACGATCCCCGCGCCCCCGGTATCGCCCGGGCCACCCTCCGTACCGTCCTCGCCGCCCACGACCTCACCGAACTCGCCCCCACCGCCGAGCTCCTGGCCTCCGAACTGCTCACCAACGCCCATCGGCACACCCGCGGCCCGTACGCCCTCCGCGTCCTCTCGGCGGAGCCGGACCGGCTGACGGTCGCCGTCTGGGACACCGACCCGAGAGTCCCGCCCGGTTACGGGCAGCCCCACGTCCCCGTACCCCCGGCGGACGCCGAACACGGCCGTGGCCTGCACCTCGTGCGCGCCTGCGCCGACGCCTGGGGCGTGTCCGTGCTGCGCGAGATGGGCGCGTCCAGGGGCGGGAAGCTGCTGTGGGCGGAGTGCCGGAGCGCGACACCCGCCCGGTGACCGTGCGGGTGTCGCGCCCGCTTCGCCGCCGGACGGCGCGACTCCGGCCTGCCGCAACACTGCCGGTCCGCGCGCGGGCTGAGCATGCGATCGGCCGACTGAAGAACTACAAGATCCTCCGTGATCGCCGGCAGCACGGCGACGGCCTCCACCACGCGGTCCAAGCCGTCGCCCACGTGCGCAACTTCGCCCTGGCCACGTGATCAGAACAGCAGCGGCCCGGACCTGACCTGCGAAATCACCGCCTTCTGCAGCACGCTTCAGTCTGCTTTTGGTCTCCAGAACGGTGCGGCGCGACGGGCGGAACGCGCCGCGAGGAGGCCGATGGCCACGGCGGCCAGGGAGAAGCCGGCGGCTGCGGTGGCCAGGACCTGCCAGGAAAACCTGCCCTCGCGCAGGGAGATGACGAAGAACAGCGAGTGCCAGTTGGTGATGAAGGCCGCGAGGGCGGTCGCGATCAGCAGCGGTACCGTCAGGTACCACAGGGCGATCGTACGGAAGACCTGGTCGTTGCCGGTCAGGACGCTCAGCGGCGCCAGCCCCGCTCTGATGCGTACGAACTCGGCGGCGGCGCTGATCAGCCCCGCCACGAGCAGCAGTGTCAGGCCGGTGCCGCCGAAGAGGAAGAGCCAGTTGTTGACCTTGTTCTTCTGTTGGGCGCCGATCACCCAGGTTTCTCCGGGAGTCTCGACGTTGATGCCGGGATGGGCGGCGTAGGCGGCCTTTTCGATCTCGGCACGGTGTCCGGATTCGTCGGTGATGACGATGAGGGACCCGTTGGTCCGGCTGACGGGCAAGTCGCTCTTGACGGCCCGGACCGTGAGGTTGTCCGCGTAGGGCCGGGCCAGTTCTTCCAGCCGGGGATCACTCGTGGTGACCCGCTGTGCGGTGTCCGGGCAGGGCAGGCGCAGGGACTCCAGGTCGGGGCAGGATCCCGTCAGATCTATGTGAGGGTGGTCGCCTTCGGGGTGTGTGGCCGCGACCAGGAGATGCGTTCCTTCGGGAAGGTCGCGGGAGAAGTTCTTGACAGCGCCGGCGGTGAGCGTGCTGCTGTGGACGGTGTACAGGGTGTCCCCGACGCGTTGGGTGATCCGCTGTGCGGCGGCGGCACTGTCTCCCAAGCGGCTGTTCCAGACCTGGAGTTGGCTGATGAGGCCGATGCCGATGATGAAGACCACGGAGAGACGCACCAGGACGCCCGGGTGGGCCGCGGTCCAGCGGCCCGCGATGAGTCGGCCGGGATCCCCGTTGCGGTAGCCGCTGGCGGCGATGCGTCTGCCGTTGGCGATGCACAGCTGGGCGACCACTGAAGGCAGCGTGGCCCACATCAGGACGGTACCGGCCAGGAAGATCGCGATGTCCGGGCCCTTGGGGGCGTACTGGCTGAAGGCGATCGCCAGGACGCCGACCACGCACAGGGCCAGGCGCCATTTCGGCAGGCGTGAAGTGGACGTGCTCGGCCGGGTGGCCGTCCTGGAACGCTGCACCCGGTGCAGAATCACGACCAGCACCAGTGTCAGGACCAGGGACAAGGCGAGTGCGCCGACCAGTTCGGGCCATGCCCCGCGGGTGTCGGCCGTGTCGATGATGTAGCCGGTGATGGGTAGGCGCACATCGGTGGCAAGCAGCAGCGCGGTGGGGATGAGAGCCGCGAGGGTTCCGGCAGCGGCCGGTACGAAGGCCTCCCCGAGGTTGATCACGGCTCGATGGGCCCATGAGGCGCCCAGCGCGTTGACGAGCTGGCTACGGCGGTCACGGGTCGCCGATCCCACACGGGTGGCCACAACCAGCAGCGCCAGGGCGGGTACAGCCATCAGGACGGCGATGACACCGCCGGTTTCGACCGCCGTGTGGGGATAGGTGTCCTGGTTCATCGGGAAGAGCCGGCCGAAGCCCGTGATGTACTGCCAGGATTCTGCTGTGGGGTCAGCCGGCGGATGGGCCGGGCGGACGTACGCCATACGCTCGGAAGGCGATCTCAGACCCTGCGGGTCGATGGTGCCGGCGTAGTGACCGTAACGGTCGAGGCTGTCGTAGTCCTCGGCCGCCCGGGCCAGCTCGGGAGAGAAGAAGGCTTCGCCGGGGTGAGGCCAGCGGGAGAGCCCTGGAGGCGGAGGGCTCTTGGGTGTGAGCGGCTCGATGTAGATGACGCCGTGTGGTGAGGTGCCGAAGGAGTCGATGGCCTCCTTCCACAAGGCGGTGGCTTGCCGCGCGCTGCCGGTCACGACGGGGCCGCGAGCAGTGTCGCGCTGGGTACGCCCGTCGAACGTGGCGGTGGTGGTGGCAAGCGCCAGGGCGGTCAGGGCCATGGCGGCCGAGGCCGCCAGCAATGCCCAAAAGCGCAGTCGGGTGCCGGGCGTCGTTCGTGCCGCGGCCAGACCGACTCTGAGGAGCTGGATCCACAGTCGGCCTGGGCGGCGGGTCTGGGCGGGATGTGAGCCGGTCACGCGGGGGTTCCTCGGTGGACGGGGACGAAAATGCTCTCTTGCAGCTCAAACGCATGCGTGGCACGTTCGGCGATGGAGGGGTCGTGAGTGACGACCAGAAGCGCGCAGTCGCGTTCGCGGCAGACGCGGAAGAGTTGGTCGGCGACGTTTTCACGCGCTTTGGGGTCGAGCGCACCGGTTGGTTCATCCGCCAGCAGCACGGGCGGTCGCGCGATCAAGGCCCGGGCTACCGCGGTGCGCTGGCGTTCTCCACCGGAGAGCATTCCCGTGGGGGTGGTGCCGTGGGGAACATCGAGTTCGTCCAGGAGTCGAATGGCGGCTTCGTAGGCCTGGTGGTGGTCGGAGCCGTCCAGGAGCATGGGCAGTGCGACGTTCTCCACAGGCGTCAGCTCAGGGAGCAACTCGCCGAACTGGAAGACCATTCCGAGGTGTTTGCGACGGGCCTTGGCCAGGGCGCCGGGCAACAGACCGGTCAGACGGTGCCCTCCGGCGGTGATCGTGCCGGAGTCGGGCTTGAGCAGGCCGAGTACGCACATCAGGAGTGTGGACTTGCCCGACCCGCTGGGCCCGGTGATGGCCACGGACTCCCCTGGAGCCACCGTGAGGTCGACGTTGTTGAGGAGTACGCGGTCCTCGACCCGGTAGGTCAAGCCCATTACCCGAAGGCCATCGCCCATCGGCGGTGTGTGGGTCACGGCATGTCCGTATTCTTGAGGAAGGCAAGTTGAAGAGGAAACGGGTACCGCCGGGCAAACCGCGGCGCGGCCTGCCCGGCGGACGGTGTTACGGAGCGACCCAACCCGAGCAGTCGTCCTCGGCCCAGTCGTTGTCGTCGCACGCCTTGAACTTGATGACCTTCGAGCCGTCACCCGAGATCACGCGGGTCTTGTAACCGCTCTGGTTCCACAGCGTGCGAAGGGTGCCGGCGCTGTCCTGCCGGTAGTACTCGGCCTTGCCCGGGTCACCGTCGTCGCTGCCGTCGTAGACGGAGATGAGCCCGCTGTCGTTGTTCCACGGGCTGGTGGCGGTGACACCGCCACCCTTGACGCTGAGCGCCATGGCACTGGTGGTGGGCACCGCGATACCGATGGCCAGCACTAAGCCGGCTATCACCTTGATCCTGCGCATGAGTTTTCCTCCCGTTGAATTGGCCGATGCAGCTCTTGTGCCGCCCGAGGTCGGCCGAGGCGGAGCGTGCCACGCCTCGCTCAGATCATTCACAGGCGATCCACGGATCCACAACGGCCAATACGACCGAACATCACAATGTGGCCATGCAGTGGCTGGGGCGCGGAAGCGGTTGATGTGCGTAGTACTTTCGAACCGGAAGCTCCGGCCCGACACTCCCGGCCCCGTGATCAGTGATGCTCGACCCGGCTACCGGAATCGACGTTCGAACCCGCCGCCCCTCGATTCACCACCATGCCGGCGGCCCGGGGATTGGCTGATCCCTATCTCTTGGCGTCAACCGCATTGTCGGCGTCATCGAGGCCGTCTCGTACGGGCCGAACGGAATCGTCGTCGCTCCGGCGAAAAGGTCGGATGTCGGCTCTTCGGCCGTGGGAATAGTCGTGGACCGTCTCGGACTCAACCAGGAGATCGGGCTTTGTGTCGGAAAGTGATGATTCCGAACCGGAAAGAAATGACAGCGAAAAGGAGGGGTAAATGGAAGAAAGCCTGGGACCGCCTACGCCCCCAGGAAGATCGGGTTCGTGAACGCCGCCAGTGCCCCCGGTACCGGACCCGCCGCCGTCTCGTGGCGCAGCTCCGCGCGGACGTACGCCGCGTAGGCCGCCGTCGTACGCCATTCCACCGTGCCGGAGCCCGCTACCGGCAGCGGATCGCTCGTGAACAGCACGCCCTGGTCGGTGACCAGGCGGACCGTGCAGCGCGGGGCGCCCGTGGCCTCCAGGCGGACGGTGACCGGGGTGTCCGGGGCGACCCGCAACCGCTCGCCGATGCCCGCGTGTTCGCCCTTGGCACCGGACGCCGAGAAGGCGAGCGAGATCAGTTTCGACTCGGCGACGTAGGAGCGGCCCGCGCGGATGCCGTCCTGGATCGCCTCGCGGGTCAGGTCGTCGGCGAGGACGACCGTCTGCGGGGAGCCGACCTGGTCGGGGTCGCGGTGCGCGTCGCTGTTGCCCATCGCCGGGAGCCAGCCGCGGCCGTCGCGGCCCTCGCGCACGGAGGCGACCAGCAGGTTGTCCCAGTCGGCGAGGGCGACCTCGTCGTCGGGGGTGTACGGGCCGTTCCACACCTCGACCGCGTCCGCCTCGCCGAAGCCGAATTTCCAGCCGCAGCCGACACAGGTGGCGTGCGGGTGAGCGGGCACCACCAGCCCGCCGGCCCCGCGGATGCGGCGCGCGAACCGGCCGAACCGGTTGTCGCGGGCCCGGTAGCGCCAGTCGACGAAGGTGCCGGGCTCGGTGCCGAGCGCCAGCACGTGCCCGTTGCGCGTGGTGACCTCCTCGCCCAGCATGATCAGCAGGTCGTCGCCCGCCTGGTCCGCCCAGTGCGGATGCGCGGCATGCGTGTTGTGGTCCGAGGAGTTGATGAAGTCCAGGCCCGCCGCCCGCGCCAGCGCCGCGATCTCGGCGGGGGTGCGGCGGCCGTCCGAGTACCAGGAGTGCAGGTGGCAGTCGCCGCGGTACCAGGCACGGCCGCGCCCCTTGGCACGGGAGGGCGGGTACACCGGCTCCGGCGCCGGGGCCGGAGCCCCGTACGTCAGGGTGATCGTGACCTCGTAGGCCAGTCCCTGCGGGGCCACCGTGTACGGGCCGAGCGCGATGTGCCAGGTGCCGGGGCGGACCGGACCGGGGACGTACCCGGGGGTCGCGTCGTCCGAGCGGACGAAGAACTCCGTGCGCGCGCCGCCCGACCAGCCGCGGAAGCCCCGGCCGCCCAGTTCCGTGCCGTGCTCGTCGAAGATGCCGATGTCCAGGGCGTTGCCCATGGTGCCGGCCGGGACGGACGGCCTGTCGTAGGTGTAGGAGACCCGGATCTCCGCGACCCCGGCCGGTACGTCGACCGGGAGGTACACGAAGTCGGGGGAGCCGGTGGGCAGGGTGCCGCGCACCGTCCTCGTCTCCTTCTCGTCCGCCGCTTCCGCGTGCGCACCGCCGGCGAAGGTCACGCTTCCCAAGGTAAGGGCGGCAGCCGCTCCCGTCATGAACAGAGCGCGCCTGCCGATGCCGTGGTCGTCCTCGCACATACTGCTGCTCCCCCCGGAGTCGGGTGTGACAGTGACATGAGTGACGCGAAGTGCCACGGACCACTGTGGGAGCAGGCTGTGAACGCGAGTGCACACCAGGGGAATCGACGGCTTTCGGGGAGACCGACAGATGCCGTGCGGCTCGAACCGGGCACGCCAGGCGATACCTGATCACCTCGACCGTATGCTCGAAGGATGACGACCTCCGCAACGGGCGCGACTCCCGGATCCGGGCCGACGGCGAACTCCATGCGGCGCGCGCTCAGACGCGCGCGGGACGGCGTCGCGCTCGACCCGGCCGAGACCGCGGTGCTCCTCCAGGCCCGCGGCACGGACCTGGACGACCTGGCCGCCTCCGCCGCGCGGGTGCGGGACGCGGGCCTGGAAGCGGCCGGCCGCCCCGGTGTCATCACGTACTCCAAGAGCGTCTTCGTCCCGCTGACCCGGCTGTGCCGGGACAAGTGCCACTACTGCACCTTCGTCACCGTCCCCGGCAAGCTGCGCCGGGCCGGCCACGGGATGTTCATGTCCCCGGACGAGGTCCTCGACATCGCCCGCAAGGGCGCCGAACTCGGCTGCAAGGAAGCCCTGATCACCCTCGGCGACAAGCCGGAGGACCGCTGGCCCGAGGCCCGCGAATGGCTGGACGCGCACGGCTACGACGACACGATCGCCTACGTACGGGCCATCTCGATCCGCATCCTGGAGGAGACGGGCCTGCTGCCGCACCTCAACCCGGGTGTGATGTCGTGGACCGACTTCCAGCGGCTGAAGCCCGTCGCCCCGTCCATGGGCATGATGCTGGAGACCACCGCGACCCGGCTGTGGTCCGAACCCGGCGGCCCCCACTTCGGCTCCCCGGACAAGGAACCCGCCGTGCGGCTGCGGGTCCTGGAGGACGCGGGCCGTTCCTCCGTCCCCTTCACCAGCGGGCTGCTGATCGGCATCGGCGAGACGTACGAGGAGCGCGCCGACTCCCTGTTCGCGCTGCGCCGGATCGCCCGGGCACACCACGGCATCCAGGAACTGATCATCCAGAACTTCCGCGCCAAGCCGGACACCGCGATGCGCGGCATGCCGGACGCGGAGCTGGACGAGCTGATCGCCGCCGTCGCCGTCGCCCGGCACATCATGGGCCCGTCCGCCTGCCTCCAGGCGCCGCCCAACCTGGTCGCCGGCGAGTACGCCCGGCTCATCGGCGCCGGGATCGACGACTGGGGCGGGGTCTCGCCGCTGACCATCGACCACGTCAACCCGGAGCGCCCCTGGCCGCAGATCGAGCTGCTGCGCGAACGGTCGGCCGAGGCGGGCTTCGAACTGCGGGAACGCCTCTGCGTCTACCCGGAGTTCGTGCAGCGGGGGGAGCCCTGGCTGGACCCGCGGCTGCTGCCGCACGTACGGGCGCTCGCGGACCCGGAGACGGGCCTCGCGCTGCCGGACGCGGTGGTCGAGGGGCACCCGTGGCAGGAGCCGGAGGAGGCCTTCACCTCCTCGGGGCGCACCGATCTGCACCGCACCGTCGACACCGAGGGCCGTACCGGCGACCGCCGCGAGGACTTCGACACCGTGTACGGCGACTGGGCGGAGCTGAAGGAGGCCGCGGCCCCGGGGATGGTGCCGTCCAGGATCGACACGGACGTCCGCGCCGCCCTGGCGACCGCGGCCGACGACCCGACGAGGCTGACCGACGACGAGGCCCTCGCGCTGCTGCACGCCGACGGCCCGGCGCTGGACGCCCTGTGCCGGATCGCCGACGACGTGCGCCGGGCGGCGGTCGGCGACGACGTCACGTACATCGTCACCCGCAACATCAACTTCACCAACGTCTGCTACACCGGCTGCCGTTTCTGCGCCTTCGCCCAGCGCCGCACCGACGCCGACGCCTACACGCTGTCCCTGGAGCAGGTCGCGGACCGTGCCGCCCAGGCCTGGGACGTCGGCGCGGTCGAGGTCTGCATGCAGGGCGGCATCCACCCGGACCTGCCCGGCACGGCCTACTTCGACATCGCGAAGGCCGTGAAGGAACGGGTCCCCGGGATGCACGTCCACGCCTTCTCCCCGATGGAGGTGGTGAACGGCGCGACCCGCACCGGCCTGTCCATCCGCGAATGGCTGACCGCGGCCAAGGAGGCGGGCCTGGACACCATCCCCGGCACCGCCGCGGAGATCCTGGACGACGAGGTCCGCTGGGTCCTGACGAAGGGCAAACTGCCCGCGGCGACCTGGATCGAGGTCGTCACCACGGCCCACGAACTGGGCATCCGCTCCTCCTCCACCATGATGTACGGCCATGTCGACCAGCCCCGTCACTGGCTCGGCCACTTCCGCACGCTCTCCCGCATCCAGCAGCAGACCGGCGGCTTCACGGAGTTCGTGACCCTCCCCTTCATCCACACCAACGCCCCCGTCTACCTGGCCGGCATCGCCCGGCCCGGCCCGACGGCCCGCGACAACCGCGCGGTCATGGCGATGGCCCGCCTCCTGCTGCACCCGCACATCCCCAACATCCAGACCAGCTGGGTCAAACTGGGCGCCGAGGGCGCCGCCGAGATGCTCCGCTCCGGCGCGAACGACCTGGGCGGCACGCTGATGGAGGAGACCATCTCCCGTATGGCGGGCTCCCGTTACGGCTCCTACATGTCGGTCAAGGACCTGATCGCGGTGGCCGAGGCCGCGGGCCGCCCCGCCAGGCCCCGCACCACCCTCTACGGAGAGGTTTCCCAGGAGCGGCAGCGCGCGGCCGCCGCCTCGGACGGACACCTGCCGGAACTGCTGCCGGTGCTGGACTGAGGCCCGGGGAAATCCCTTTCCGTCCTGTCGGTGGCCTCTGTTAGGTTCATGCGGCTCGCTTGATCAGCGAGCCCCAAGTGCCAACAGGAGAGGGTGACTTGAAGGATCTCAGAAGGGCGGTCGGACGCGGGGGGCTGGCGGTGGGGTGCTGCGCGGTGGCGCTGCTGACCACCACGGCCGGTACCGCGTACGCCGTGGACAACCTGCCGCCGAAGCAGCCGCTCGTGCAGGACCTGACGTCGGGGGGCAAGGCGTGCGGGAGCGGTGACAGCATCGCGTACGTCGCGGAGCGGCCCCGGCTCAGCGCGGTGCTGTACGACTCGGAGGGGGGCAGTCCGCCCTCCGAGGTCAGCCCGGTCAAGGGTGAGTTCGAGGCCTGGTGGACGGACGCGGCGGGGGTGGAGCAGCGCCGCGCCTACACCGGCCTCGCGAAGAGGTCGGGGTCACGCCACGACTGGACCCTGCCCGACGACATCCCGGCGAACACGGCCGTCTCCTGGCACGTCCGCGCGAACGACGGCAAGGCCACCTCGGCGTGGAGCGACGAGGGCGACGGCTCGGTCTGCTCGTTCGTGTTCGACGACGTGAATCCGGTCAACGCGACGGTCACCTCGCCCGAATACCCCACCCCGGAGCAGGAGTACTGGGTGGACGGCGTCGGCGTCTACGGCCACTTCACGGTGGACTCGCCCTCGGACGACGTGGTCTCGTACGCGTACTACTTTCTCGGCGGGCCCGGTGGAACCGTCTCGGCGGCCGAGCCGGGCGACCCCGTGACCATTCCGTATCTGCCCCTCAGCAGCGGGCCGAAGTACCTCCAGGTCCGCGCGATCGACCGGGCCGGCCGCAGCAGCGGGCAGACCACCTACGACTTCAACGTGAAGTCCGGTCGCGCCCCCGTCGCCCGCTGGAAGCTGACCGACCCGGCGGGATCCGGGTCGGCCGCCGCCGAGACGGGCACCGCCGCCCGCGCCGGCACCGGCGTGACCTTCGGCGGTCCCGCGCCCGCGGGCGCCGGCATCGCCTCCTCCGTCGCGCTGGACGGCAGCGGCCACGGCTTCCTCACCCCGGACGCCCCCGCCACCGACCTGCGCAAGTCCTTCGCCGTCAGTGCCTGGGTGCGGCCCGCCGAGACCGGCCGGACCATGACGGTCGCCAGTCAGGACACGGACGCCGACGCGCCCGGCTTCGCGCTCGGCCTGCGCGCCGAGGACTCGGGTCCGGCCTGGTCGTTCACGATCGGCGGCGCGCGGGTCTCCGGCGGTGCTCCCGAGACCGGCGAATGGGCCCACGTCCTGGGGCTGTACGACGCGGAGACCGGCACGGCGCGGCTGTACGTCAACGGCCGCGAGACGGGCACCGCGGTGGACGCGACGCCCGCCGAGGCGGCCGGCGCCTTCCAGATCGGCCGTGCGCGCGGTGCCGCCGGGTACCGCGACCGCTGGCACGGCGAGGTCGGTGACGTCCAGGTCCACGACCGGGTCGTCGTACCGTCCGAGGTCGCCGAACTGGCCCACCGCGCCCCGAAGCGGCTCGGTCACTGGTCGCTGGAGAGCGCGACGGGCGGCGTGAGCCCCGAGAAGGACGGCGGCTCGCCGCTGCGGCTCGGCGGCGGCGCGACGATCCGGCAGGGCTCCGACGACTCCTGCATCCCGGAGCTCGACCCGGACTGCACCCCCGTGCCGCCGGCGCTGACCGACGGGGCGGACCTGCAACTGGACGGCGAGACCGGGTACGCCGCCACCGACGGGCCGGCCGTGGACACCGGGGACAGCTTCTCCCTCGGCGTCGTCGTGCGCCTCGCCGACTCCGAGCCGGCCCACGCGATGACCGTGCTCTCCCAGGCGGGCGAGCACACCGACGCCTTCCGGGTGCGTTATGAGCCGTCCACGCACACCTGGCAGCTCGTGATGCCCGAGAAGGACGAGGCCGGGGCCCCGGAGAAGGTGGTGTCCGAGGTCGAGAGCGCCGACGGCGGTGAGGGCCTCGGCCATCGTCTCGCCGTGGTCTACGACGACGGGGCCGACACGATCAGGCTGTACGTCGACGGACAGCTCGGAGGCGGGGACACGGCCGACTTCCCGAACGGCTGGCACAGCTCCGGCGCGCTCCAGGTCGGCCGGGCCAAGGCCGGTGACGGCTGGACCGAGTACCTCCACGGCGACGTGGACGAGGTGCAGGCCTACCAGGGTGTCCTGAGCGACACGCAGGTCAGGCAGCTCGGCGTGGGCGCAGGCATCGACCCGTGATCCTGCCGGTGACCGGGTCCTGAACCCGGGCCCAGGGAACCGATTCCGGTCCCTTGGGTACTGACACCGCCGAAGCGGGCGGCCGGAAGCACGTTCCGGCCGCCCGTACGTATCCGGTCATCGCCGTTCGGTCCGGGACGAGGTGCGTCAGACTGGGGGACGAACCGGGCGGACCACGGGGAGGGGCGGGCGATGGTGCGGGCGCGGCCGTCGATGCAGGAGCTGATCGAGGGGCGGCGGCGGCACGGATTCGTCGGGCGCGGGACCGAACGCGCCTTGTTCCGCGCCAACTTCGAGCTGCCCCCGGAGGACGAGCGGCACCGGTTCCTGTTCCATGTGCACGGCGACGCGGGCGTCGGAAAGTCGTTCCTCGTCCGCGAGATGGAACAACTCGCCTCCGAACACGGGGCGTTGACGGCATGCGTCGACGAGAACGTCACCGGGCTGCCCGAGGCCATGGAGGCGATGAGCCGTCAGTTCGCCGCACAGGGATACCGGTTAAAGGAACTCGACCGCCTGCTGACGGCGTACCACGAACGGCGTCACGAGGCGCAGGCCGCCGTCCCCGCCCCGCAGGACGCGGAGCGGCCCGGCCCCTCGGCGACCGGCCTGACGGTGGCGCGGGCCGGCCTGCTGGGGCTCGGGATGGTGCCGGGCGTCGGCGCCCTCGCCGGGGTCGTGGACCCCGCCCAGCTGGCCCAGGGCGCCGACCGGCTGCACGCCAGGGTCAGCGCCCGGCTGCGCAGCCAGGAGGACGTACGGCTGGTCCTCGCGCCGCAGGCCGTGCTCACCCCGGTCCTCGTCGCGGAGCTCTCCGAGGCGGCCGGGGCCGTGCCGTGGATCGTCCTGTTCTTCGACACGTACGAGAGGACCGGCCCGTTCCTCGACGGCTGGCTCCACGCGATGATGACCACCCGTGAGTACGGCGTGCTGCCCGCCACGGTCGTCGTGGTGACCGCCGGACAGCGCCCCCTCGACACCGCCCGCTGGGGCGGCTTCGGCGACTTCGTCACCGACCTGCCCCTCGGACCGTTCACGGAGACCGAGGCGCGGGGGCTCCTCGCCGGCAAGGGCGTCGTCTCGGAGCCGGTGGTGGCGGAGGTCCTGCGGCTCACCGGCGGACTCCCCCTGCTGGTCTCGACCCTGGCCGAGCAGCGCCCCGCGGATCCCGAGGACGTCGGAGACCCCTCGGCCACGGCCGTCGAGCGCTTCCTGAAGTGGGAACCGGATCCGCCGCGCCGGGCGGTGGCGCTCGCGGGCGCCCTGCCCCGGAGCCTGGACCTGGACGTGTTCCGGGCGGCCGTCGAACGTCCGGACGGGGAGCACGCGGACGACGGGAGCGGCGCGCTGTTCGACTGGCTGCGCGCGCTGCCCTTCGTGGACGGCCGAGGCGACCGGGTCCGCTACCACGACCTGGTCCGCGAGGCGATGCTCCGGCTCCAGCGGCGCCATTCCCCGCGCGGCTGGACCGAGCGCCACGAACGGCTCGCGGAGGTCTTCCGCCGGTGGCGCGACGAGGCGGGGAGGGAACTGACGGATCCCGACGAGGCGTGGCGGCACCAACCGTGGCTGCGGCTTCGGCTCGAGGAGTCCTACCACCGGCTGTGCGCGCGCCCCGTCGCGGCACTGGGCGAGGCGCTGCACGCCATGGTCGAGGCCTGCCGCGCCGACCCGGTGGCCGGGCGCACCTGGGCCAGGATGCTCCAGGAGGCCGGGGACGCGGCCGGAGCCCCGGTCCCGGGCGACCTGGGCAGGTCGCTGACCGAGGCCCTGGCCGACGACGGGGACGGGGTCGGCCGGGCGATGGAACTCCTGCTGGCCCGCCCCGAACTCCAGGGTCCGGCCCGGGCCCTGGCGCACGGGGTGCGGGCCGGGGAACTGCGGATCGCCGGGGAGTACACGCGGGCCCTGGCCGAGTACGACAGGGCGCTGGAACTCGATCCGGACGAGGCACGGGTGCACTACGGCCGCGGCCTGACCCACCAGTTGCGGGGCGACTTCCCCGCGGCGCTCGCGGCCTTCGGCCGCGCGGACGAACTGCGGCCCGGCACGGCCTGGATCATCGCCGAGCGCGCGGAGACCCATCGCATGGCCGGCCGCACGGAGGAAGCGGCGGCCGACTTCGACCGGGCGCTCGCCCTGGACCCGACGAACGCCGACGCGGTGGCCTCCCGGGCGGTGTGCCGGCACGCCCTCGGCCGGTTCGAGGAGGCGGCCGCGGACTTCGACCGGGCGCTGAGCCTCGACGGGGACCTCCTGTGGCCGCTCGTGCGCAGAGCCCGGCTGCGGCGGGACACGGGCGAGTGGGAGAAGGCGTTCGCCGATCTGGACCGGGCGGCCCGCCTGGAACCCGACTCCGCCTGGGTCGCGTCGGAACGGGGCGACACCTACCGGCTCGCGGGCCGCTTCGAGGACGCCGTCGCCGAACTCGGCCGGGCCGTCGCCCTGGAGCCCGAACACGCCTCGGCCCTGGCGAGCCGCGGGGTGTCGCACCACGAACTGGGTCACGGGGCGGAGGCACTGGCCGACCTCGACCGCGCCGTCGAACTGGCCCCGGAGTACTCCTGGGCGCTGGTGATGCGGGCGCGGGCGAGACGCCGCCTCGGGGACCTGCCCGGCGCGTACGAGGACCTGCGGCGCGCGCTCGCGGCGGACCCGGACGCCGACTGGACCGAGATCGAGCTCGGCAACACCTACTACCTGGAGGGCCGGCACCAGGAGGCGACGGCCGTCTTCCGGGACCTCCTGGAGCGGGACCCGGGCAACGCCTCGGCGATGGGCTGCCTGGGAGCGGTCCTCCGTGACCTCGGAGAGCACGCGGAGGCGTCGGTCTGGCTGGACCGGGCCCTCGCGGCCGACCCGGACTACGCCTACGCCCGCGACGAGCGGGCCCGCGTCTTCCTCGCGACCGGCCGGACCGAGCGGGCGCTGGCCGACTGGGAGCGGCTGGTCGCCCTGGGCGGGGACACGGCCACGGCACGCCGCGAGATCGTGCAGCTGCTGATCCACTGCGGCCGGTGGGAGGAGGCGGCGGCCCGGCTGGCCGAGGACCCGGCGCCGGGCCCGGACGACGACCTCGTCCCGGACCGCGACCAGCTCCACGTCGAGGTCTTCCGGCACACGGGCCGGTGGGAGGAGGCCAGGGACCTTGCCGAGCGGCTGCGCGAGAAGGCCCCGCTGCAGGGCACCTTCGAGCTGGCGATGACGGAGCGGCGGTTCCGGGGCCGGGCGGCCGCGGAGCCCTGGTGGCGGGAGCTGGCGCGGCTGCTGGACACGGAACCGGAGGACGGGCTCCGCGGGTCGGGCCGGTGCATCGTCGGCTGGGCCCTCGCGGACTGGGCCGCCGCCGACCGGGAACTGACCGGTCTCCTGGCCCTGGAACCCGGCTGGGACGAGCTGGCGAACCTCGTGGACGTCCTCGCCGAACTCCTGCGCTGCCCCGGCGCCGGGACCGCCGAGCTGACCCCGCGCCTCGCGGCGGTCACGGCGGCCCGCGACGCCGTCCGGGAGCGCCACACCGGTTGATCATGCCCGTCGCGGATCCGACCGCACCTTTATGGATCCATGGCCTGAACCGACCGTTCGTGTTCGATTACAGTGCTCTGCTGTCGGACGTACGACAGTGCCGCAGGAGGTCTCGGTGGGTACGACAGCCGGTGCCGTCTGGGGGCGTGCGGAGCAGCAGGACTTCCGCAGCCGGGTCCGCGGGACGCTGCTGGGCGCGGCCGTCGGCGACGCGCTGGGCGCCCCGGTCGACGGGCTCTCCCTGGAGGGCATCCGGGAGGCCTACGGAGCCGAGGGCCTGGTGGGACTCGCCCCCGCGTACGGGCGGCGCGGCGCCGTCACGCATCTGACCCAGCTCGCCCTGTTCGGCGTCGACGGGCTCATCCGCGCCCAGGTGCGCCGCGACACCGGCGCCTGGCATCCGCCGTCCGACGTGCACCGCGCCTACCGCCGCTGGTCGGCCACCCAGAGCGACTGGGGGCCCGACGAGCGCCGCAAGGACGACGGCTGGCTGGCCCGCGAGGAGTGGCTCTACGCCCGCCGCGACCCGGCCAAGGCCTGTCTGCTCGGCCTCGCCGACGAGATCATGGGAACGCTGGACGCGCCCAAGAACCCCGGTGAGCAGGGCCCCGGGGCCGCCGCCCGCTCCGCGCCCTTCGGGCTGCTGGTCGGCTGGGAGCCGCAGCTCGTGATGCAGCTCGCCGTCGAGTGCGCCGCGCAGACGCACGGCCACCCCTCGGCGTACCTGACGGCGGGCGCGTACGCCGTGATCGTGCACGCGCTCGCCCGTGGCGAGAACCCCGACGCGGCCGTGCAGCAGGCTCTCGCGCTGCTGGTGACCCGCCCGGGGCACCAGCAGGTCGCCGCCGCGCTCCAGCACGCGCTGGGCGCCGTACGGCAGGGCCTGCCCTCGCCCGAGCGGGTCCAGGAGCTCGCCGTGAGCGGCATCGCCGAGGGGCCGCTCGCCGCCGCGGTGTACTGCGTGCTCGTCGGCGAGGACGTCCGGCACGCTCTGTGCCTCGCGGTGAACCACGGCGGGCCCTCCGCCGTCACCGGTGCCCTCGCGGGCGGTCTGCTGGGCGCCCTGCACGGCGAGACGGCCCTTCCGCCGGCCTGGCTGGCCGAACTGGAGGGCCGTCCCACGGTGCTGGTCCTCGCGGACGACTTCGCGATGGAGATGACCCAGGGGCCCGCGCTGCACGGGCCCGCCGGATCGTCCCCGGGCTGGCTCGCCCGCTACCCCCGCGCCTGAACCGGGCGGCGGCAGGGTCCCGGCGGCGGGCCCTAGTCCTTCACCGGCGTGCCCACCGCGCCGTCCGCCGCTCCCACCGTGCCGTCCGCCGCCTCCGCCGGTGCCGGGACCGCCGCGGCGGCCGTGCCGTCGTCGTCCGTGTTGATCAGCTCGATGACCGCGTCCCGCTCCGGGGTGTCCTCGGGCCGCAGGAAGCCGATGAGGACGTACAGGACGAGGGAGATGACCATCGGGACGGAGACCTGGTACTCCAGCTTCACGTCCGTGCGCTGCGAGAAGTCCAGGTGGTAGTTGACGAAGAAGAAGGCGAGCAGGCCGCAGGCCCAGCTGGTCAGTGCCGCCGTCGGCCCGGACTTACGGAACGGCCGCAGCAGGCCCAGGATGAACGGGATCGCGATCGGTCCCATCAGGCCCGCCACCCACTTGATGACGACGGTGATGATGTCCTTGAACGTGGGGGAGTTGACCTGGGTCGCCACCGCCATGGAGAAGCCGAGGAAGGCGACGGTGGTGACACGGCCCGCGATGAGCCCCGAGCGGGTGTCCCAGGCGCGCGCGGCCCGGGAGAACACCGGCATCACGTCCCGGGTGAACACGGCCGAGATGGCGTTCGCGTCCGAGGAGCACATGGCCATCGTGTGCGAGAAGAACCCGACGACGACCAGTCCCAGCAGGCCGTGCGGCAGGAGCTGTTCGGTCATCAGGCCGTAGGCGTCCGAGCCGTCCGGCTTCTGCGCCGTGACCAGGAGCGGCGAGAGCCACATCGGGATGAACAGGATCACCGGCCACACGAACCACAGACCGGCGGACAGCAGCGCCGACCGCGTGGCCTCCTTGGCGCTTCCGGTCGCCATGTAGCGCTGGGCCTGGTTCCACATGCCGCCGTTGTACTCGAACAGCTTGATGAACAGGTACGCGATGAAGAACACCGTCAGGTACGGGCCCGCGAACCCGTCCCCGTGACCGTGCAGCTTCGGCGAGTCCAGCGCCTTGGACAGGCCGCCCTGGTCGGAGATCTTGTTCAGCACGATGACCAGCATCGACAGACCGGCCAGCAACTGGATGACGAACTGGCCGAGTTCGGTCAGCGCGTCCGCCCACAGGCCGCCGATCGTGCAGTACACGGCCGTGATGCCGCCGGTGATGATGATGCCCTGGGTGAGCGAGACCCCCGTGAAGACGCTGAGCAGGGTGGCGATGGCCGCCCACTTCGCGCCGACGTCCACGATCTTCAGCAGGATGCCGGACCACGCCAGCGCCTGCTGGGTCGGCACGTTGTAGCGGTCCTTGAGGTATTCGAGGGGTGAGGCGACGTGCAGTCGTGAGCGCAGCCGGTTGAGCCTCGGCGCGAAGGCCTTGGCGCCGATGGCCACACCGATGGCGATGGGCAGCGCCCAGGTGACGTACGAGGTGATGCCGTAGGTGTACGCGATGCCGGCGTAGCCGGTGAACATCACCGCGCTGTAGCCCGACATGTGGTGCGAGATGCCGGACAGCCACCACGGCATCTTGCCGCCCGCGGTGAAGAAGTCGCTGACATCGTCCACACGTTTGTGGGACCAGACGCCGATCGCGGTCATCACGCCGAAGTACGCGACCAGGACGGCCCAGTCGAGACCGTTCATGTGCCCCCTCCAGGGGTCCGCCTTGTGAACCTGCAGATACCGGACGGCACTTCGCCAGTACGCATGGCTCCCCCTGCTCGGGCGAGGCCGGCAGGGGGGAGGGCGGCGCCCCCGTGCGGGAGCGGGGACTTCGGGGATTGAACCGCTGGTCCGACCGGCCGGTCAAGACCTCGCGCGGTCATGGATATGAACGCAGATCAGAAAGCAGAACGATTTTGCCTCCACTTTACCCACCGGGCGGTTGTCGTGCTCGTGACGTGGACCACACCATGAGCGGGCACTTCGTCAGACCCACAGCAGCAAGGACGAGTCGACAGCTGTACGGGATGCGGGTCCCGTGCGCCTGGGAGAGGGGCCGCCGGCCGCACCGCCTACCGCATGATCTCGCCCGCGTTCACCAGCAGGGACTGTCCGGTGATCGCCCGCGCCCGGTCGGACGCCAGGAACACCGCGGCGTCCGCGACGTCCCCGTCCGTGGCCAGCTCGGGCAGGGCCATCCGCTCGGTGAGCCGCTTCAGGACGTCGGCCTCGGGCACCTGCTCGGTGTACGCCGTGAACTGCACGTAGGCCTCGACGGGCGGGCCCCACATCCAGCCGGGCAGCACGGTGTTGACCCGTATCCGGTACGGGCCGAGCTCGCGCGCCAGGGAGTACATCGCGCTCGTCAGCGCGCCCTTCGAGGCCGCGTACGCCGCCTGGCGCACCTGGCTCGGCGCCGCGACCGACGACTGCGTGCCGATGACGACGACCGACCCGCCGCGCTCCTTCAGCGCGGGCAGGCAGGCGCGGGTCATCCGCAGCGTGCCGAGCAGGTTCACGTCGATGACCGACCGCCAGGTCGCGAAGTCGGCGTCCTCCAGGCCGCCGAAGTAGCTGTCCCAGGCGGCGACGTGGACCACCGCGTCGATCCGGCCGAAGCGTTCGGCGGCGAGGGCCGCGAGGGCCTCGCACTGCCCCTCGTCGGTGATGTCCGTCGCGCGGAACGCCGTGTGCGTGCCGTCCGGGTCCAGTTCGGCCGCCGCCTTGGCGAGGTTGGCCTCCGTGCGCGCCCCGAGCACCGCGTTGCCCCCGTCGCGCACCACGGCCGCCGCGACCTGATGGCCGAGCCCGGCTCCGACACCCGACACCACCACGGTCCTGCCGTCGAGCAGTGACATGCGAGGCCTCCCCTTGTCGTGGCCCGGCCGGTCCGCGGCGCGAGGGTCCGGCCCACTCGCCGCGACGCGACTCTGGCGCATTGTCTGACGGGGCGTCAGAGTATGGGCGTCCGGCGGAGGAAGGAAGTCCCGCGCACGTTCCACCGAGGAAGGGGATCGTCATGTCGGAGGAGACCCGCAGTCAGACCTACGCGGAACTGGCCGCCCTCGGCCCGTACGGCGTCCGCCCGGGCCACGCCCTGATCACCCTGGTCGAACCGCACCCGGGCCACGAGTACGCCTACAACCGCTGGTACGAGGACGACCACTACTACGCGGGCGCGATGGCCATGCCCTGGATGTACGCCGGGCGCCGCTGGGTCGCCACCCGTGACCTCCAACTGCTGCGCTACCCCGAGAAGTCGGCGGTCGCCCAGCCGGTCACCGCGGGCTGCTACATCTCCACCTACTGGGTCACCGAAGGCCGCTACGACGACCACATGAAGTGGACCGTCGGCATCAACCGGCGGCTGAACCGCGACGGCCGCGTCTACCAGGACCGTACGCACGTCTTCACGGCCTTCCAGGACCACGAGGCCACCGTCTACCGCGACGGCGCCGCGGGCCCCCGCGACTTCCACGCCCTCGACCACCCCTACGCCGGTCTCGTGGTCGAGGTCATCGACGCCGAATCCGCCGCCCAGCGCGCCGAGTTGCTGGAATGGCTGCGCTCCCGCCACCTCCCCGGGCGCCTCGCGGGCTCACCCGCCGCCCTCGTCACCGTCTTCCGGCCGACCCCGCTCCCCGGCGACCGCATGACCTATGTGAAGCAGGTCGAGGGCGTGGACACCCGGCTGACGCTGCTGTGGTTCCTGCAGGAGGATCCGCGCGACTGCTGGGAGAGGCACTTCACGGGCCTGGACGAGGCGGTGGCCGAATCCGGGCTGGGCCGGGTGGAGTTGGTGGCCCCCTTCATCCCCACGGTCCCGGGAACGGACACCTACGTGGACCGCCTGCGCTGAAGAAGGGGTGCCCCGCGAACCGAGCGGGAGAACGGGGCGGAGGAAGTGATGCAGCCCTCTCGGCCAGGACGGCGGGCCGGACGAGAGGGCTCTGTCGGTGGAACGTATGAAGGTGTTCCGGCCACAGGGGTCAGACGAGGTCGGACGCTCCGCGGCTCACCTCGGTGACGAAGGCGTTCCAGGCGTCCGCGGGAAAGGCGAGGGTGGGGCCGGCGGGGACCTTGGAGTCCCGAACGGCCATCGCCGCGACAACCGGGGACTTGACCTCGACGCAGGCGCCGTTGCCGGTGGAGTAGGAAGACTTGGTCCAGGTGTCGTTGGCGCCCTGCTGAATTGCCATGATCGCTCCAGAGAACTGTCGTACGTCGATGAGTTGCCGCCACCGGGCCGCCGGCGCGCTGTCACCGGACTGCGGATCCGTCAGGGAACCCGCAGTCCGGATTGCGCCAACGTCATTGCCCGATGGCGTGATCGACGCTACTCGCCAACATCGGCTGACGAAGCGACTATTCACTCGACTGGATGGCATATTCCATAGGGGTCTTCCGCGTTTGGACGGTAACGGTGTAGGGTCCGGCCGCTCATCGACGGGGGCACCCTCGCGGGGCCGCCCCCGTGCCGGTCAGCGCGCGTACTCCTTCGCGATGTCCGCGATGAACTGGCGCGAGTGCTCCACGTTCAGGGCCTGGGCCCGCAGGTGCTCGTACATCACGCTGTACTTCTGGACGTCGTTCGCCTTCTCCAGGTACAGGTCGCTGGTCACGCCCTCGATGTAGACGACGCTGGAGTCGGCCGCGTCGGGGAACTCCAGGATCGCGTACTGGCCGTTGAGGCCCGGGTGCGCTCCCATGTCGAAGGGGATCACCTGCACGGTGACGTGCGGCAGCTGGGACTGCTCGACGAGGTACTCCAGCTGTTCGCGCATCAGCGCGCGGTTGCCGACGGCGCGGCGCAGGGCGGATTCGTCGAGGACGGTCCACAGGCGCAGCGGGTTGTCGGGGGCGGAGATTCGTTCCTGCCGCTTCATCCGCACCTGGACGCGCTTGTCGATGTCGGCGGGCGCGGTCTCCGGCAGCGCCCCCGCGATCAGTGCCTCGGCGTACTGCCGGGTCTGCAGCAGGCCCGGGACGACCTGCGGGTCGTACACGCGCAGGCTCGCGGCGTCGGTCTCCAGACCGATGTAGACGCTGTACGGGATGTCGCCGAAGGAGTGCCACCAGCCCTGCTGGCGCGAGTCCTTGGCCATCTGCATCAGCGAGTCGACGATCCGGTGGTCCTCGACCTCGTAGACCCCGCACAGATCGCGGACGTCGCGCTGGCTGATACTGCGTCTGCCGTTCTCCAGGCGGCTGATCTTCGACTGGGAGACGAGCAGGCGCTCGGCGACCTCTTCGGCCGTCATGCCCTTGAGTTCGCGGAGCCGCCGAAGCTCCTGGCCCAGCCGGCGTCGCCGGACGGTGGGATTGACACTTGACGCCACGGGACGTGCACCTCCGGCTACGGGCCTGTACTTTGCGTATCTGCTGTTGAGCAGATTGCCACCAAGGTGCTTTCTACCGCTGGGAAACGGCGTATATGCGCCGGGTGGGCGCAAGTTCGCAGATTCGGCGTGTATCCCCGGCGGCAGGCTGTCGTCGCGGCCCCGCGAACTCCCTTCGGGGACAGGAGAGATCACCGCCGGGAGCCGGTGGACCGCCGCCGGTTCCGGGCGATCGCCGCCGCACGGACCGCCGTCGCGCGGACGCGGTCCCCTCGGAGGCGGGCTTCTCCCCGGACGCGGTCGCGCCGGATGCGGTCGCGCGGGGCGGCCGGGACCGTGCCGTCGTCCGGACGTACGGTCCCAGCCACCCCGCGCGAGCCTGCGGCTCCCGAACCGGATCATGGGGACTGCGGTGCGGCGCTGGGTCTTACGGTGGTGCTGGCGGTGCTGGCGGTGCTGGCGGTGCTGGCCGTGCAGGTGCGAGCGGTGCGGGTGACGCGTGCCACGGGTGCTGCCGGCGGTGCTCGACGCGGGCCGCCGTGGGCTCGCGGCTCAGTGCGCCACGGCGCGCGCCATCGAACCGTGGCGCGGCTGCATCGGAACACCGCGTGCGGTCTCCGGTGCGGACCTGACCCCGGCGGTGGCCGGACGGCCTGCCGGTGCCGGGTTGCGGCGCGGCTGCGCCGCCACACCGCTCTGAACGTCCATCACGGCGTGCGCCACGAGGCCGCCCATGGGGTCGTGCCTGATCAGGTCCCGCAGCCGGGACCGGGACGATCGTCCCTCGTTCCCCGGATACAGGTGCTTGCCGAGACCGACCGCGTGGGCCAGTGCGGCGAGCGCCGCGGTCCGCGGGTCCGGCGGTACGCCGGTGCGGATCGCGTTGTCCAGCCGGGCTCGGATCTCCCGGCTGATGTCCGTGTCCGTCGCTTGGTAGCGAGTCGTCGGAAGCACCCCGCACATCTGGCCTGCCACGGCATGGACCATGCCGCACCTCTCCAGATGCGAGAGGTAGGTCTGGCGAAGCCCCAGGCGGGGTCCGCCGATCCAGTTGACCGCGCGTACGGGTGCTCCGCGTCGGCGAAGGAGTTCCAACGCACAGTCCAGTGTCGGATCTCCGGTCGGCCGTGGCACCACCACGGCGATACGATCCCCGTCTGGGGCTATCCGTCCGGCCAGCGCCAGCTCCACTAGCTGTGCTCCGGCCAGACCGAGGTCGAGCGACTGCGGCTGCGCGGTGGTACCCGTGGTCGGGTCCAACGCCAGCAGCAGAAGCTCCTCCGGAATTGTTCTGCGGCTCTTGCCCATCCATGCCTCCCCGCGTGGATGAATGACAGGGTGACCCCTCTCACATTGGTCTGTCGAGAGCACGTGACCGGAATATGAGGGAACCGGCAGGTATGTCGTTCTCGTCTACCGCAAGAGTCGAGCCCTCGCACAGGACACTGGTACATGGTTCGGGCAGCGGTGTCCGGGCGGCGGTTCAAGGGTTTGACGGTTCGTTTTCGGTGCGCGGAGGGCGCGCGCCGCATGGAGGAGGCATCGGTGGCGGGCGAGTCCCCCGACAGGTCGAAGCAGCACGAGTCGTCGGCGTCGTCGGCAGAAGCGACGCCGGTGACCCCGGCGTCGGTTCCCGGTCCGGCGCGGGCGGGCGCGCAGGCGTCGGCCCAGAGCTCGGCTCCGGCCGACCCCAGGATGGCGATGGCCCGGGAGAGGGCCGCCACGGTACGGGTGGATCAGGCGACGGCGGTGTTCTCCACGAAGGCGCTGTCGGAGGAGGGCTCCCGCACGGCGGGCGCCTCCCGTACGGCGGAGCCGGAGCGGATCTCCGAGTCCGCCGACGACGACGGCGCGTCGGGGACCAAGAACGTCGAGGGCGACACCCGGCTGCGTGCGGCGGTGGCCGCGTGGGTCGCCGGCTCGGACGAGCCCGCTCCGGCGGACTCGGCCGACACCGACGCCGAGGCAGGCTCCGCGGACGCTGACGGGCCCGAGGACGGCGACGACGCCACGGACGACGCCGGGACCACCGACGGCGGCGCCGAGGGGTCCGACGCGGACACGGACGGCGCACGGGCCGCCGGTGAGGCCGAGGACGGCGACGCCGCGGCGGAGCCCGCCGACGAGCCGGGTGAGCCCGCGACGGCCGAGGACGCGCCCGAGGCGTCGTCCGAGGACCCTGACGCCTCCGAGGCCGTCGACGTGGCGTCCGGCACGGACGAGGCCGCCGACCACGCTTCCGGCCGCGACATCGATATCGACACCGACGAGGACTCCGACGAGGACCCCGGGTCCGGCCGGGAGCCGGAGGCCGCCTCCGACGGGACTCCCGCGGACGACGAGCCCGCGTCCGAGGACGAGCCCGAGCCGGCGGACGAGCCGGCGGACGAGCCCGCGTCCGCGGACGAGAGCGAGGACGAACCCGAGGACGCGCCCGAGGGCCGGCTCGACAGCGTCCCCGACTCCTCCGACGAGATCTCGGACACCCCGGAGGACGAGATCTCGGACACGGTGTCCGACGAGCCCTCCGACGCGAAGCCCGACGAGGACTCCGCCCCCGAGCCCGCCGTCGATCAGCCCACCGCCGTCTTCAAGACCCCGCGCCGCCCCGCCGTGGACCAGCCCACCACCATGCTCAAGCTGGGCGGCGCCACCCGGAAGCCGGCCGACGAGAAGCCCGGTGACAAGCCCGCGGACAAGCCGGCCGAGCAGTCCGGTGACAAGCCCGCGGGCACTTCCGGCGTGCGCACCAGCAAGTTCGTCCCCCTCAACCGGCTCGACGACTTCGCCCCTGCGCGCCCGAAGCCCGAGCCCGACCCCGAGCCCGCCGCGAAGCCGGAACCGGCCCCGAAGCCCGAGCCGACCGCGAAGCCCGAGCCCGCCGCGAAGCCCGAGCCCGCCGCCAGGCCCAAGTGGGCCGCGAAGTCCGAGCAGACCGCGGCGCCCGTGTCCGCCCCGAAGCCCGAGCGCACCGCGGCGCCGGCGCCCGCCCCGAAGCCGGTCGACAGACCCGCGGCGGCCACCGCGGCCATCCCGCAGGTCGGCCCCGAGCGCACCACCCAGCTGCCGCTTCCGCCGAAGCCCCCACTGGACCTGCTCGCCGAGCTGACGAACACCCCGCCGCCGCCGCAGACCCCGGTCCGCACCCTCGTGCGGCGGGTCAAGATCTGGACGCCGCTGGTCCTGCTGCTCGTGGTGATCTTTGCAGTCGCGCAGGCTTTCCGCCCGCTGCCGGCCCCGTCCCTCGCGCTCAGCGCCGACAGCACGTACACCTTCGGCGGCGGCACCCTCGACCTGCCCTGGCCCGGTCAGGGCCAGTCCGCGATCGAGGTGGACGGCGTGGGCAGCCTCGGGACCGACGGCAAGCAGGCCCCCGCTCCCACGGCGAGCGTCGCCAAGATCATGACGGCGTACGTGATCCTTCAGGAGCACCCGCTGAAGGGGAACGGGGACGGCGAGAAGATCACCGTCGACCAGCAGGCCGAGGACGAGTCGAAGCTGCCGGACGAGTCGACGGCGCGGATGACGAAGGGCCAGCAGTTCACCGAGCGCCAGATGCTCCAGATGCTGATGATCCCCTCGGGCAACAACGTGGCGCGGCTGCTGAGCCGCTGGGACTCCGACGCCGAGAGCTTCGTCGCCAAGATGAACGCCGCGGCCAAGGACCTCGGCATGACGAACACCACGTACACGGACCCGAGCGGTCTGCAGAAGACGACGGTCAGCACGGCCACCGACCAGGTCAAGCTGGCCAAGGAGGTCATGAAGAACGACGTCTTCCGCAGCATCGTCGGCATGGCCAAGGCGGACATCCCGGGGCTGCCCGGCACGATCTACAACAACAACGACCTGCTGGTGAAGCAGGTCGGCGTGATCGGTCTGAAGACCGGTTCGTCGACGCCCGCCGGCGGCAACCTGGTGTGGGCCGCGACCAAGGTCGTGGACGGCAAGACGCAGACGATCTACGGCGCGGTGATGAACCAGAACGCCCACACCGGCAAGCTCTGGGACAGCCTCCAGCTGGCGATCGCGAACAGCCAGAAGCTGATCGACAAGGTCCAGAAGAGCCTGATCACCGCCACCGTGGTGAAGAAGGGCCAGGTCGTCGGGTACGTGGACGACCAGCTCGGTGGCCGGACCCCGGTCGTCGCCACCAAGAACATGACCGCGATCGGCTGGCCCGGCCTGAAGACGAAGCTGAGCATCGGCCAGGGCAAGTCGGCCGTGCCGCACACCGGCAAGGCGGGCACGGTCGTCGGCGAGCTGCGGGTCGGCGACGGTTCCAGCGAGGCCGTACGGATTCCGGTCGCGCTCCGGTCGGACCTCGCCGAGCCCGGCTTCGGCGCGAAGCTGACCCGCGTCGGCTGAGCGCACGCGCACACCGGTGACGTACACGCGCACGCACCGGTGACGTACGACGGGGAGCGGCACGCGCACCGCACTCCGCCGGACGGCGCCCCACTCGGGGCGCCTCCGGCGGAGTGCGTGCTAGCGTCGCGCTAATCGGGGCTGCTCGCGAGCCGCGGGTCCCGGCCCATGACGGACCCACGGGACACGGGGAGAACCTTGCAGTGGCGACAGCGGAGCCGACACACGCCGACGACGCCGACGCGGGCCAGGGAACGGGCCCGCGAATACCGCCGTACGCAGACACCCGCGAAGCGGTCCGCGACGTAGCGGCGGCCGCGGACCCGGGTGCCGATCCGGGCGCGGACCCTGCCCCGAGCGCGGGCGCTCCCGACGAGACCCCGCCGGCCGAGCGTGCCGTGGCCGCGCTCCGCGACCTCCTCCGCCGCGCCCCCGCCCTCTCCTTCACCGCCTTCGCCGGCGTGCTCCACATCGTGTGGTTCTTCACGTTCGCGAACAGCGGGGGTGACCTGGCGGCGCAGGACGCGTGGGCGGAGTTCGTCGGCCGGCACCCGGACTCGGCGTACAACCTCGCCTGGTACGGCGGAATGCACCCGGTCTCCTACAGCGTGGTGTCGCCGTACCTGATGTCGGTGCTCGGCGTCCGGACGACGATGATGATCGCCGGGACCGTCTCGGCCGGTCTGCTGACGATGATCCTCGTCCGCAGCCGAGCCGTCCGGAACCCGGTCGCCACGTCGCTCGCGGGTGTCTTCGCGCTGCTCTGCAACGCCATCTCGGGCCGGGTGACGTACGGCCTCGGCACGGCGTTCGCGCTCGGCGCGGTCGCCGTCGTCTTCTGCTGGCCCCACCGCTGGCGCTACAAACGCTGGGCGAAGGCCCTGTGCGCGGCGCCGCTCGCCGCGCTCGCGACGGCCGCCTCACCGGTCGCCGGACTGTTCGTGGGCCTGCTGGCCGTGGCCCTGTTCCTGCAGAAGCGACGGCCCGGCGCCTACGCGCTGGGCATCGCCCCGACGGTCGTGGTCGGGCTCTCGGCCCTGCTGTTCCCCTTCTCGGGAACCCAGCCGATGACGTTCTTCTCGGTCATCCTGCCGTTCGGGTCCGCCGCCGCGGTGTACTACCTGGTCCCCAAGGAGTGGACGACCGTAAGGATCACGGCGGCGGTGTACGGCCTCTCCGTGCTCCTCGTCTGGCTGATCAGCTCCCAGATCGGCTCGAACATCACGCGCCTGGCGATGCTGTTCGCGGGCGTCGCCCTGATCGCCGCGCTGCCCTTCACCGTCCCGAAGTCACGCCGGTGGTACGGCATCGTCCTCTCCTTCGCCGTGTTCACCGGATGGATCGGCGTCAAGACGGTCGACGACATCATCCACACGACCCCGGCGGCGTCCTGGGCGCGCGAGCTGGCCCCGCTCGTCCACCAGCTCCAGCTCGCGGACGCCGAGAAGGGCCGCGTCGAGGTGGTCCCCGCCCGCTCGCACCGCGAGGCGTCCGCCCTCGCTCCCTACGTGAACCTCGCCCGCGGCTGGAACCGCCAGGCCGACATGGAGCGCAACCCGCTCTTCTACGACGACACGCTCAACTCCGCGAACTACCACGAATGGCTGCAGCGCTGGGCCATCCACTACGTCGTGCTGCCCAAGGGCGAACCGGACGGCGACGGCGGGAAGCGCGAACGTGAACTCGTCCAGCGGGGCATGCCCTACCTGCGGCAGATCTGGGGCGACGCCAACTGGCAGCTGTTCACCGTCACGGACCCCACCCCGCTCGCCGAGCCGCACGCCGTGGTCGATCTGGCGGAGCAGGGCGAGATGACCATCGAGGTGAAGGAGGCGGGCCGCATCCTCATCCGCATCCCGTACTCGCCCTGGCTGAGCATCGTCGACGAGAAGGGCAAGAGCCTCAAGGCGCCCCAGGAGACGAAGGCCTCGAAGCGCCGTACGGACGGCACCCCGAAGACGTACGACAACCTCAACGGCTGTCTGACGCCGACGGAGGAGACCGCGGCGGGCGACACCTGGACGGAACTGCTCGCCCCGAAGCCGGGCACCTACCGGCTCGCGGCGCCGTACCAGCTCCCCCGGGGGACCCCGTGCCCGGAGGAGCTGCGCTGAGTCCCGGGCCCCTGCCGTCCTAGAACCGCTCGAACGGCCCGCAGTACGGCAGGCCGGAGTCCTCCGGCCTGCCGTCGCGGAAGAAGCGGACGAGCAGATCGCAGAAGTCCTGGGGCCGCTGGAGATGGGCCAGATGGCCGCACTCCGTGATCGTGGTGAACCACGCGCCCGGCAGGTCCGCCGCCACCGCGCGGGCCATGTCGGGCGTGGCGAGCGTGTCGTGCTCGCCGGTGAACACGAGGTACGGGACGGCGGGGACGGGCGCCCGCCGGTACCACTCGTGGGCCAGCAGCCGCCGGTTCCGCTCGACCATCACGGTGATGTCGCGCGGGCTCTGCGCGGCGAACTGCCGGTACATCAGCCGGGTCAGCGCGGCGTGCTTGCGCACGGTGCGGTCGCCGGGCGGCGGTACGAAGCACCGGACGAACTCCTCGGCGGTCTCCTCGACGCGCCCCTCCTCCAGCAGCCGGACCCACCCCACGGTCGCCTCGGCGAACCAGCGCGGAATGTGGTCCGACATCCCCTGCACGGCGATCCGGCGCAGCAGGTGCGGATACCGCTGGGCGAGCCGGAGCCCGACCGCCGCGCCGTAGCACCCCGCGTACAGGTTCACCGGTCCGAGCCCGATCTCGCGCAGCATGTGGCCCGCGCACTCGGCCAGGAAGTCGATCCCGTGCTCGACGGGCAGGAAGTCCGCGTCCCCGAACCCGGGCAGGTCCACCGTGACGACGGTCCCGAGCTCCCCGAGCCACCGCTCGTGCCGCATCCACGAGTACCGCGTCTGGTCCGACCCGCCGAGCACGAGCAGCGGCTCGGTGACCGGGGCACCGTGCCGGGCGATCCGCGCGGTGTACGCGTAGCCCTTCCACGAGAGCCGGTACTCCGCCACTTCCGTGACTGCCCCGCCTCCCGGCGCCGGGACGAGAGCAGGGACCGAGGAAGCGACAGAAGGCACAGCGAACTCCCGGGAGGGGACGAGACCACCGAAACTCCCCACTCGTACACGGCTCCCGGGTGCACCGCCCGCAATGTCACACGAAGGTGGGCGCTGCAGTGCGCGAAGTGGCCGCCGCACCACACGAAGGGGGGCGCGGCAGCCACGGCACGCCGTCGCCTCACCGCGGGGAGCGCGCCGCGGATCCGGCCCGAACCGCACCCCACCGCGGCCGGGCCGGTCACGTCACCTCGGCGTGCGGCCGGGCCGGTCACCGCACCCCGACCGTGCGGCCGGCCCGGTCACCTCACCGGGAACGCCACGTCGCACACCGGGTCCCCGGGCCCCGCCGCGTCCCAGTCGGCGAAGTAGATCTCCCGGCACGGGCCGTCGACGGACAGCCCCCGCTCGGCGGCCCAGTGCTCCACCGCCTCGAAGGCGGCGAGGATCTGCGGGTGGGCGACCTGGGCCTTGGTGATGCGGACGAAGGCGATGCTCCGGGCCGGTTCGACACGGACCGCGGCCCCGGTGGCCCGGCCCTGCCGCTCCGCCCAGGCGCGTGCCGCGGCCTCGTCGGCGACCGGCACGCACGCCTCCGCCGGACCGTCGCTCTCCATGCCGACCTCGGCGTGGTACACGACGAACGGCGGCCCGGTGACGCCCCCGGCCTCCCGGGCACCCTCCTCCAGCCGGCCCAGTGCGCCGGGGATCCACACCGGCAGCTCGGGTGCCAGGACGTGCCGCCTCTCGGCCAGCACGACCTGCTCGGGCACCTCGGTGGTCTCGACGGCGAACTTCTCGTACATCTCGCGACTCCTCCCGGAAAGACGTCCACGGAGGTAGTCGGCGAGCGCCCGCTGCGAGGCGAACCGGGCCTCGGCACCGTCCCAGTACGCGGCGAGCAGCTCGGTCGCCTGTGGGCCGGGCGACTCCACCACGTCCGCGATCCGCGCCAGCGGCATGTCCAGCTGGCGCAGCAGCGCGACGAGCCGGGCCCGTTCGGTCTGCCCGGCGCGGTAGTAGCGGTAGCCGCTGACCTCGTCGACGTACGCCGGGGCCAGCAGCCCCAGCCGGTCGTACAGCCGCAGCGCCTTCGCCGACAGCCGCGCCCGCGAGGCGAACGCGCCGATGGTGAGCAGGTCCTTGTCCACCCTGTCATCCTCCGTCACCGGGCGCCTTCCGCCCGGTGACAGGGACGCTCCCCCTTGCCCCAGGGGCAAGGTCAACGCCGGGAGCTCAGGAGCCCGGAAGCCCAGGAGCCCGAGAGCCCGGGTGTCAGCCGATGGCCTTCTCGACCGCGGCGACGAGTTCGGCCGACTCCGGCTCGGTCTGCGGCGAGAAGCGGCCGACGACGCTGCCGTCGCGCCCGATCAGGAACTTCTCGAAGTTCCAGCGGATGTCGCCGGAGTGCCCCTCGGCGTCGGCGGTCTCCACGAGGTGCCCGTACAGCCCGTGCCGCGCGTCACCGTTCACCTCGACCTTCTCGGTCATCGGGAAGGTCACGCCGTAGGTCGCGGAGCAGAACTCGGCGATCTCCTCGGAGCTGCCGGGCTCCTGGCCGAGGAACTGGTTGCAGGGCACGCCGAGGACGGTGAAGCCCTGGTCGGCGTAGCGTGCGTGCAGCCGCTCGAGGCCGGCGTACTGCGGGGTCAGCCCGCACTTGGAGGCCACGTTCACGATGAGGACGGCCTTGCCCGCGTACTGGGACAGGTCGGCGGAACCGCCCTGGAGGGCCCCGATCTCGACGTCGAGCACGGAGGAAGCGGTGTTGTCAGTAGTCATAAGCGGATGCTAACTCCGGTAGGTGGCCGCCTTGCCGGTCCCGCCGGTCCGCTCCCCGGTCCCGGCCGGCAATTCCCGTGCGCCGGACAGGTCCTGGCGCTGCGCTGTGACGAGCACCTCACCGGCGGCCGTCCGCGAGTACAGCACCGACCGCCCCGCCCGCCGCCGCTCCACCAGCCGCGCGTCCAGCAGCACCCGCAGATGGCGGCCGACCGACCCCAGACCCTGCCCGGTCACGGCGACCAGCTGACTGGTGGACAGCGGTGAGTCCAGGCGGACGAGGACACCGGCCCGGGCCGTCCCGAGCAGCGCCCCGAGACTCTCCGGAACCACCGAGGCCCCCGCGTCGGCCAGCGCTCCCGAGCACGGGTAGACCACGGCGTACCGGCGGGACTCCTCCCAGGACACCCATCCGGCCTTCGGCGTGACGGGGACGAAGACGAGCTGGGCGCCGGAGATCTCGCGCGGCGGGTACTCGTGCAGGTTCACCTGGAGCCGGTTGCCGCCGAGCCAGCGCGTCCCGGGGCGCAGCCCGTCCAGCGCCGCCGCCCAGCCGCCCTGGCCCAGCCGCGCGGTCCGCGCCACCACATCGGCCTCCAGGACCCGCCGCCGCCGCTCCCAGTCCGGCCGTACGGACTCCTCCCACACGGCGGTGAGCAGCGCCGCGGCCCGCTCGGGCAGATCGTCACGGTCCGCGAGCGCGGCGGGCAGCGGACCGCCCACCGAGCGCAGGAGATGGCCGCGGGCCTCCCCGGGCGGGACCTCCCGCACCCGGGCGACCTCGGTCTCGAAGGTCTCGTCGCCGTACGGGGTGGGGGTGAGGAAGTCGGCGATCCACTCCCGCCCGAGCCCGCACCGCACGAGCAGCGCGGTGACCGGGTCGGCGGCCAGCCGCCCGCGGTACACCGGCAGATGGACGTCCAGCCAGGCGCGTTCACCGGGGTGCGTGGCGGTGTCCGCGTGCAGCAGCTTCAGACACGCGAACGTCTCGGCGAGCGGCGACAGCGCGAAACGGCTCCCCGCGAGGGTGTCGGCGTTCACCTGCCACCAGCCCATGCCCGTCCCCTTCCCGCCCCTGACGTCTCCGGCCCCCTGAGGTCTCCGGCCCCCTGACGTTTCGCGCCTGTGCGAAACAATATCGACCGCCCGTACGGCCCCGCAGACTCCGCGGATGCGCAGCTATTCCGAGCTCTTCCGCACGCGGGAGTTCACCCCGCTCTTCCTGTCCTCCTGTTTCCGGACCGCCGCCTCGACGGTGAGCGGTCTGGCCCTCGGCACCCTCGTGTACCGGGCGACCGGCTCGCCGCTGCTCACCGGGCTGAGCATGTTCGGCCCCTCGCTCGCCCAGATGATCGGTGCGACCACCCTGCTCTCGGCCGCCGACCGGCTGCCCCCGCGCGCCACGGTGGCGGGCATCGCGTTCCTCTTCGGGCTCGGCACGGCGGTCATGGCGATCCCCGGTCTCCCGGTCTGGACGGTCTTCGCCCTGCTCCTGCTCCTCGGCCTCGTCCAGTCCTTCGGCGGCGGGGTCCTGTGGGGCCTGCTGGCCGAGATCCTCGCCAAGGAGGGCTATCTGCTGGGGCGTTCGGTGTTCAACATGATGAGCGGGATCGCCCAGGTCACCGGGTACGCGACCGGTGGCGTCCTCGTGGCCCTGCTCTCCCCGCGCCTCACCCTCCTGCTGGCGGCGGGGCTGTACCTCGCGGCCGCCCTGACCGCCCGGCTCGGCCTGACCCCCCGGGCGCCCCGGGCGCTGGGCCGCCCGTCCGTCGCCCGGACCTGGCACACCAACGCCCGTCTCCTCTCCTCGCCGGAGCGCCGCACGCTCTATCTCCTGCTCTGGGTGCCGAACGGCCTGGTCGTCGGCTGCGAATCGCTGTACGTGTCCTACGCGCCGAGCCGGGCCGGCGCGCTGTTCGCCTTCGCGGCCCTCGGCATGTTCGCCGGGGACGTGACCGTAGGACGCCTGCTGCCGCCCCGGGTCCGTGCCCGCCTCGGCATCCCGTTCCTGCTGCTCCTCGCGACGCCGTACCTCCTCTTCGTCCTGCGTCCGGGCGTGGTCGCGGCGGCCGCCCTCGTCGCCCTCGCCTCGGTCGGCTTCGGGGCGAGCCTGATCCAGCAGGAGAGGCTGGTGGCGCTCGTCCCGGACGAACTCGGCGGCCACGCCCTCGGGCTCCACACGGCGGGCATGCTGACGATGCAGGGCGTCGGCGCGGCACTGGCGGGCGGGATCGCCCAACTCACCTCACCCGCGGTGGCGATGACGGTGATGGCCGCCGCCTCCGTCGCCGTGACGCTGACCCTGGCCCCCGCGCTGCTCCGCCGCCGCGCCGCGTCCCCGGAGGGCCGGTCCCCGGAGAGCCAACGCCCGGAGCCGTCCGCGCCACGAGGAGGGCAATCCGAGGTGAACTCTCCCTGAAACGGCGAAGGTTGTGCGGCAGGGGTCACAACCCACCGTCCCCCACCGGTGTCGAACGGGATGCCCGGGCGCACCCGTCCGGCACCCACGGCCCCGTGACGGCACGACCGCCGGACCGCCGGGGCCATCGAGCCGCACGAACCCACCGAGGGGGAACCATGTCCAGTCGCCGTACCGCCGTCCTTCCGAAAGCACTGGTGCTGGCCGTCGCCACGGCCGCCGTCTCCGCGGCGGTCGTGACCCCGGCGGCGAGCGCCGCGACCGCGACGAGCGCCACCGCGGTCTCCACCGGCCAGAAGCTGTACTACACGGCTGCCGCCGGCCAGACGAACCACCTGAAGATCTCCTGGAGGTTCGGCGCGACCGACCCGGGCTCCCAACTGACCGACTGGATCTACACGTTCGACGACACCGTGAACATCTCCCTCGGCGCGGGCTGCGTCCGTCCCGCATCGGGCGACACCACCCGGGCGGAGTGCACGGTCACCGAGCCCAACACCGGTGCCTCCGACCTCACCAGCGTGATCGTCAACCTCGGAGACCGCGACGACACGGCCACGGGCCCCGCCGACGACATCCTGTACGCCCGTATCTACGGCGGGACCGGCAACGACACCCTCACCAGCGGGGGCCGTGACGTCCTCTACGGCCAGGACGGGAACGACCACCTGTCCGGGGGCGGCGGCGCCTACAACGAGGGCGCGAACGGCGGTGCGGGCAACGACACCCTCACCGACTGCGGCTTCACCTGCCACGGCGACGCGGGCAACGACGTCCTGTACGGCGGATCCCAGTCCGAAGGCATCTACACCGACTACGACAACAGCCTGTACGGCGACGACGGCAACGACACCATCCACGGCAACGCGGGCGACGACCTCATCCAGGGCGGCCGCGGCAACGACCGCCTCTACGGCGACTCCGGCAAGGACAAGATCTACGGCAACAGCGGCAACGACCTGATCCACGGAGGCGCGGGCACGGACACCCTCTCCGGAGGCCCGGGAACCGACCGGGTGTACCAGTACTGAGGGAACGCGGAGGAGGCCTCTACGGGGGCCTCCTCCGGTCCGGGCGTACGAGGCCGTCCGCAGGCGCCGATGTGCCTCCGCGCGCTCTGTCCGGCGCGGTCCGGCGGGTGGAACGATCGCGATGCTCGGAACCGGCAGGGGGAACGTCTTTGGCCGCCGTGGAGAGGTGAGCGGCGCCGAGAGGCTGTTTGCTGGTCCGAGAACGGCGTCACCACTACGAACAGCAAGGGGCCGGACATGGCGATCGTGATGTCGATGCACTGGACGGAAGCGACACCGGAGCAGTACGACACCGTGCGGGACGCGGTGCAGTGGGAGGAGATCCCGGCGGCCGGCGGTCAGATGCACGTGGCCTGGTTCGACGCGCAGGGACTGCACGTCACCGACGTGTGGGAGTCCCAGCAGGCGTTCGAGACCTTCTTCGGCGAACGACTCGCACCCGCGATCCAGAAGGCCGGCATCACCGGCGAACCCGACACGTCCTTCCACCCGCTGCACCGGCGCTACATCGCCCCGGGCGTCAGCGGCGCCGCGTAGGGAACGGCCCGTACGGCGTTCCGGGAAACGGCCCGTACGGCGTTCCGGGAAACGGCCCGTACGGCGTTCCCCGAACGTGCGAGGTGGTTCACCATGGGGTGTGCGATTCGACTCCGTTCCCATGCCGTCGACCGTCGAGGCCAGGCCTCGTGACAGCCGCGGCTATCCCGTGCCCGCCATCACTCCGTGGGAGGGCGACGAACCCCGGTTCGCGCTCACCGACTACGAGCGCAGCGCCGAGTGCGCACGGCAGCGGCTGTGTTCGGTCTGCAACACCCTGATGCCCAGGGGCCCGGTGTGGCGGGTGGTCGGTGCGGCGGAGAGCGCCGCGATCCGCGACGCGCTCGCCGCCGGGCGGCCGTACCGCAACATGGCGGCCACCCTGGAGGCGCCGGGACACCGCGCGTGCATGCTCTACGCCTCGATGGTCTGCCCGTATCTGGCGCGCCCCAACGCGCGTCGGGGGCTGACGGCGGAAAACCCGGACGACATGACCGCGCATGTCGTCCGGGGCGCCGCTCGCGGGGAGATGGGTGCCGTGGTGGGCTACGGCGACTACGAGTTCGCCGTCACCAAGTCCCAGGTCCTGTTCCGTTTTCTCGACGTGGTCGAGTACCTGCCGCATGACACGGCCGACCAGCACCTGCCGGAACTCCGGGCCGAACTGGCCCGCTCCGACGGCCGCTCGGGCGGCGGTCAGCCGCGGTAGGCGGGCAGGCCGGTGTGCGAGGAGGCCTTGACGGGCGCTCCGAAACCGTGGGCGGTCTTCGTGATCGTGTAGGTGCCGTTCGGGGCGCGGAAGGCGATGGTCTTGCCGTTGGGCGACCAGGCGGGCTCGGTGTAGTCGGTGGTGGCGTGCGGGGTGACGTCCTTGACGACCGGGGCGGAGCCGCCGAAGTCCTCGACGAAGAGGTGGTCGTGTCCGTGGACGGAGCGGACGAAGACGACTTCCTCGTTGTCGGGGGAGAGGGCGGGCTCGGACCCCTTGGCCAGAGCGCGGCCCTGCTGCCGCAGGTAGTCGTCGCGGATGTAGACCTCGCCGTCGTGGGTGTTCTCGTAGACGGTCGTGCCGTAGCTGCCGCCGACGTTCGGCCAGGTGTTGTCGGTCTGGGGGAGGTTGGCCTCGCCGGGTTCGCTGTTCAGGCTGATCTTGGCCGGCGTTCCGTGGTTGCCGGTGGCCTTGACCTTCTCCAGGACGGTCTTGCCGTGGATCTTGGCCGAGAAGACGAGGTTGTTCTTCGCGGGGATCTGGTTCTGCCGGTCGGCGGCGGTCACCTGCCAGGTGGGGTGGGACCAGGTCTGCGTGCCCGGGTTGACGGCGACGGTGACGCGGTGGCTGCCGTCGGGGTCGGAGACCACGAGGTTGCCGTGCCCGTCGACGAAGGCGGCCTTGCTGCCGCCGGGGTTCCAGGCCAGGTCACGGACGACGGTCCCGAAGTCGATGGACCTGCCGCCCACCACCACGTGTCGGGTGCCGTCGCTGATGGTCAGTCCCCGGGGCACGGTGAGCGTGTGGGCGGACGAGGCCGCGGCGACCATCGCGGCGCTGCTCCTGGCAGCGCCACCGGAGGACGGAGCGGCCATCGCGTTGGCGGCGGCCCCGCAGAGGGCGAGCAGCGCGGCGGCTCCCGCGGTGACGACGGCTGCGGTGCTCCGGCGGTTACGAGCGGACATCGAGGTTCCCCCAGGGATGTGAACGACGCTGCGGAGAGGGTCTCGCGGGAGCAGCCCGCCGTCCCCGTGACCTGAGCCGGTCCGCTCGGCGGGCCGCCCTCCGCGATGGGACAAGTCTGCCTACGGTGAGCGACGGACCCGTGCGCTCGCCGTCACAGCTCTGTAATAGCGGGCCGGACGGGACGAGGAGGTCCGGCGCCGCCGTCGCGCCGGGTGCCCCTCCGCCCGTGAGGCCTACTCGTAGAGCCGTACGCCGCCGTTCGACCCGAGGGCGTTGAGTTCCAGCACGCCGCCGTCCGAGGTGACGTACACCGTGCCGGCGGTGAAGCTCCACTTGCCGGTGCCCGCCGGCAGGCCCGCGACCGGGGTGGTGCGGCCGGTGCGCGGGTCGATGGTGATGAGCTGCGGGGGGCCGGACGTGGTGACGGCGTACACCTTGCCGTCCGTGCCGGACGCGGGGACGGCGAGCGCGGCGGAGCGGTAGGTCCAGAGTTTGCGGCCGGTGGTGGTGTCGAAACCGTCGATCGCCGTGCCGCCGGCGGCCGTGGCCGGGGTGACCAGCACGTTGCCGTAGAGCCGGGCGGAGTGGTCGGCGCCGGTGCTGTTGCCGGTCGTGAGCTCGTCGTTGCCCACGGCCAGTTTGCGGCCGGTCCCGGTGGTGCCGAAAACCCGTACGGCGTCCTGGCGTGCCGTGTGGACGGCGGCGACCAGTGGTGAGCCGGAGAGGATGTGCGTCACGTCCGAGTGGGCCTTCTCGGACTTCCGCCAGATCACCTTCCCGGTCCTGCCGTCGTACGCGGTGAGGGTGGACCTGGTCTTCCGGTCGAGGCAGAAGTCGTCCACCAGCACGGTGCCGTCGGCGCCCCAGTTGTAGGCGTTGCAGTAGTGGCCGCGGGCCTTGTAGCCCCAAACGCGGCTGCCCGTACGGAGGTTCACGCCGCCGAGGACGTTCTGGCCGACGACGGTGGCGACATTGCCCTGCAGGTAGGTCGCGACGGTCGCCGCCGTGGGGTGCTTGGCGCTGGTCAGCGGTATGGACCAGAGGATCTTGCCGGTGGACGCGTCGACACCGGCCAGCCGGGTGCAGGTGCTGCCGTCCGTGCCGAAGGCGACCGTGCCGATGCCCTTGGCGCCGAGCGTCGGAGACATCGCGCAGGGGACGGTGCCCCGCTTGGCGGAGGTGGCGGAGGACGGGGTGCTCCACACCTGCCTGCCGTCGGTGAGGTCGTAGGCCCGCAGGCCGCTCCGCGTGCCGGCCCGGACGAGCAGCTTGTCGGTGAGCCAGCTGCCGATCAGCGCGTCGTCGGCGGCGGGCGCCGGTATCTGCCACGTCCGCGTCAGGTTCTTCGAGGCGACGGCGACGGCGTCCTCCTGCTTGAACAGGACGGCGGCGGCACCGCCGGCGGCGAGGAGGACGAGGGCGAGCGCGATCCTGCCCAGCTTCCCGGACTTCCGGGCTGTCCGTTCGCCGTCCGCGCCCGCGGAGGGCTGCGGCTGCGGCTGCGCGGCGGCCGGATCAGGGCGGCGGGCGGCCGTCCGGTCGGGAACGGAGGTCTGCGCGGACGGGTATCCGGACTGCGGGTCCGCCGGTTCGCCGCCGTGCCAGGCGTGCGGGGGTGTGCGGCGGCCCGGCTCGGGCGCGGCTCCGTAGGCGTCGGCGCGGGGTTCGGAGGCCCGCGACGGCCCAGTGGTGTCCCACCGCGTGCCGGGGGATCCGGCGTACGGCTCGGCCGTCGGCCGGTCGTCCCACGGGGTGGTGGGTTCCGGCTGGTTGTTCCACGACGTGGTGGGCTCTGAATGGTCGTCCCACTGTGTGGTGGGTCCCGAGTGGTTGTTCCACTGCGTGGTGGGTCCAGGCCGGTTGTCCCACTGGGCGGTGGGTTCTGTCGGTCGGTTGTCCCACGGGGTGGTCGGTTCCGTCGGTCGGGCGCCCCACGGGGCGGTCGGCTCCGGCGGCCGCTGTTCCCGGTACGGCGGCCGGTCGGCGGGGGACCTGCGGGGCCGGAAGGCCCAGTCCTGGTCTTCCTGCGGAGCCCCCTGGCCCGGCGACGATTCCGTCGTCATCTCCGTGATCTCCCCTGATCGGGCATCCGCAGGTGCCGGCCGCGGTGATGCGCCATGGTAAAAGTCGTCTCTTGCGGGCTTGCGCCCGACTTACCCCGCATGTACCGGATCAGTCGTTCTTGAAAGAATGGCCGAATTCGTTCCGGGCCGACTCCACTTGGAACGCGGCCCGCGCGCCCACCGAGGTGCTGATCCGCCAGTCCATCAGCTGCTTGCCGCCCGGCCAGTCCTTGCGCTGGTCGTACCAGACGAGCCCGATGACCCCGGCTTTCGTGGCGCCCCGCAGCAGGTCACGGATGTGCGCCTCCTTCTGGCTGCTCTCCGCCACCCCGGTCTCCGCGATCAGCACCGGCTTGCCGGAGAAGCCCGCGATCTCGCGCATGGTGGGGGTGAACAGGCTGGAGAAGGCGACGCCGTCGATCGGCCCGTAGTAGCCGATGAGGCCCACCCAGTCGACGTAGGCGTTGCCGGGGTAGTAGGGGCGCAGCTTGGCGGTGGTGCCCGAGTCGACCACGTGCGGAGTCCACACCCAGATCACATTGGTGACGTCCTGTGCGGTGAAGATGTCGTGCACGCGCTTCCATGCCGCGACGAAGTCGGTGGGCGCGGCGTGCGGGGGACCCCAGGAGTTCCACGGGCCGTTCATCTCGCCGGCGAAGGAGAGGGCCAGCGGGCCGTCGTAGGCGGCGATCTGGGCCGCCAGTCGGCGGATGTAGGAGTCCTCCTCGCCCCGGGCGATGCGGGCGAGCGAGGTGTCGGTGGGCACCAGCGCCATCATCGGCAGCTGGCCGTGCCGCCACAGGAAGGCGTTGCCCTCCGCGTCGAAGTCGTCGCCCCAGGAGCTGTAGTACTCGCGGATGTCCGGTGTCCGTCCGGCCTCTTCGGCGAAGGTGGTGACGATGCCGTACTGCCAGGGTGTCTTGTCGTCGACGACGCCCAGCGCGCGGCCGGACGGCTCGAGCAGGGACGAGACCTGGAAGT
This sequence comes from Streptomyces sp. NPDC021080, assembly GCF_044333225.1. Lineage (NCBI taxonomy): Bacteria > Bacillati > Actinomycetota > Actinomycetes > Kitasatosporales > Streptomycetaceae > Streptomyces > Streptomyces sp. NPDC021080. The sequence goes on from NZ_JBIRQM010000008.1 coordinate 341,008, forward strand.
GCGCGGCGGAGGCGGTGGCCTTGCCCGCCTTGGCGCCGCTCCCGCTTCCCGCACCGCCACAGGCGTCCACCAGGAGCGCGACGGCGGCCATGAGGATCGCGGCGACCGTCAGGCGACTGAGGCGGCGGGCTATGGCCATGCGTGAAGTCCGATCAAGCAGAGAGACAGACGACGTCGCAGCAACTCTACGAGACCCGCGTGACATTCACCGAATCTTCATAATAACCGTGCGACACTACAGAAGTGGGTCGGATAGCCTCCCCTTCCTCACGCATCATCACTTTTTCGCACCACTCACTGCCTTCGGCGGAGTCGAACCGGCAGAAATGGCACAAGGAAGGCTCGAGGCCCTCGATGACCAGTACCTCCACGGAGGTCGAGCCTGCTCCCGTCTTCGTGGACCAGTCCGGTCTGCGCGGCCGCCGTCTGCGCGGTCTCGGCTGGCTGGTGGGCGTCATCTGCACCGGATGCGTGGCGGCGATGATCTCGGGCCTGGTCGGAACCCAGTCGCAGGCGCCCGCGCTCACCGTCCCCCGCACCGCGGACACCACGCCGCCCAGCCAGTACCTGAACGCGCCGCTGCCCGCGGCTCCCGGCGCCGCCGAACCCGCACAGAGCGCCGTCGCCGCGGTGGCCACCCCCGACGCCACCGCGTCCGTCACCCCGGCGGCCCCACTCGACGCCACCGCGTCCGTCGTCCCGGCGGCCACTGCCGGCACCACCGCGCCGGTCACCCCGGCGACCACTCCCGGCGCCACCGCGCCGGTCACCGCTACGACGGCGCCCGGCACGGCGGCGTCGAGCGCCGTGACCGCCGCCGCGCAGTAGCCCAGACGCGACCGACCAGGAAGTCCATGTCCCGCCACCAACGTCCCCGGCAGTCCATCGCGCGGCCGCGTCGGCTCGTCGCACCGCCCCTGCGCTTCTTCCTGCCGGTGACCGTACTGGCGACCCTGCTGGCGCTGATGGTGCTCCGGGGCATGGCCAACAACGAGGTCTTCCACGACGACAAGATCGCCGTCTCGGTGGACAAGAGCACCGTTCCGACCAGCGTGCTGGAGGGCGGCCCGGTCGTCGACGCACGCGGTGACAAGAACGGCAAGCCGGTCAGCTACACGATCCCGGACAAGACCGTCGTGCTCTCCTTCGACGACGGGCCGTCCGCCCAGTGGACGCCGAAGATCCTCGAGGTGCTGAAGAAGGAGAACATCCGCGCGGACTTCTTCGTCACCGGCTCGATGGTCGCCCGCAATCCGGCGCTGATCCGCCGGATCGTGGCCGAGGGCCACGAGATCGGCCTCCACACCTTCACCCACCCCGACCTGGCACTGCACACCGGCAGCAGGCTCACCTGGGAGCTCGGCGAGACCCAGCTCGCGCTGGCCGGCGTCGCCGGCATCCACTCCAGCCTGTTCCGCCCGCCCTACTCCTCCACCGTGGACGCGCTGGACGACTGGTCGTGGCCGGTGACCAAGCAGGCCGGGTCGGAGGGGTACCTGACCGCCTTCATCAACAAGGACACCGACGACTGGAAGCGCCCCGGCGTGGACGCCATCGTCAAGTCCGCCATGCCCGACCTCCCCGGCCAGGGCGAGATGATCCTGCTGCACGACGCGGGCGGCAACCGTGCGCAGACGCTGGCCGCGCTGCCGGTCATCATCGACAAGCTCAAGGCCCAGGGCTACACCTTCAAGACCACCGCCCAGGCGCTCGGCACCGGTTCCGCCAACACCAAGGTCACCAGCTACAACCTGTGGGTCGGCAAGGCGTTCCTGTGGTGCACCACCTTCTCGGTGTGGCTGCTGCCGTGGCTCGTCGGCCTGCTCGCGGTCATCGGCGTGCTGGTCATGCTGCGGTTCGCGCTGATGCTGGTGCTCTCGGCCGTCCACGTGCGGCGCACCCGCAGGAAGGGCTTCTCCTGGGGCGACCCGGTCACCGAACCGGTCACCGTGGTGGTGCCCGCGTACAACGAGCAGGAGTGCATCACCAACACCCTGCTCTCCCTGGCCGCGAGCGACTACCCCATCGAAGTGATCGTGGTCGACGACGGGTCGACCGACGACACGTCCGCCATCGTGGAGGAGCTCGCCCTGCCGATGGTCCGGCTGATCCGGCAGCCGAACAGCGGCAAGCCGACCGCCCTCAACACCGGTGTGGCCGCGGCCTCGTACGACCTGATCGTCATGATGGACGGCGACACGGTCTTCGAACCGTCCACCGTCCGGGAACTGGTGCAGCCCTTCGCCGACCCGCGCGTCGGCGCGGTCGCCGGCAACGCCAAGGTCGGCAACCGCGACACGCTGATCGGCGCCTGGCAGCACATCGAGTACGTGATGGGCTTCAACCTCGACCGCCGGATGTACGACGTCCTCAACTGCATGCCGACCATCCCCGGCGCCGTGGGCGGCTTCCGCCGCTCCGCGCTGGAGCAGGCGGGCGGCATGAGCGACGACACGCTCGCCGAGGACACCGACGTGACCATGGCCCTGCACCGGGCCGGCTGGAGGGTCGTCTACGCCGAGGACGCCCGTGCCTGGACCGAGGCGCCCGTCAGCATGAAGCAGCTGTGGTCGCAGCGGTACCGCTGGAGCTACGGCACCATGCAGGCGATGTGGAAGCACCGGCACGCGGTGCTGGAGCGCGGCCCGGCCGGCCACTTCGGCCGGGTGGGTCTGCCGTTCGTCGCCCTGTTCATGGTGGTCACGCCGCTGCTCGCGCCCGCCATCGACATCGGCATGGTCTACGGCGTGGTCTTCGTCGACGCGTACAGGACCCTGGCCGCCTGGTTCGCCGTGATGGCCCTGCAGGCCGTCTGCGCCTATTGGTCCTTCCGCCTGGACAAGGAGAAGGCGTGGCACCTGATCACGCTGCCCGCCCAGCAGGTGGTCTACCGGGTGCTCATGTACATGGTGCTGCTGCAGTCCGCCATCACCGCGCTGACCGGGGGCCGGCTGCGCTGGCAGAAGCTGCGGCGCACCGGCGAAGTGGGGCTCGAGTTCACAACGGGGGGAACGACTTCATGAGCACCGCGGAGCGAGGTGCCTTCGGCACCCAGGGCCATTACGACACCGTCGCCCTCAGGGTGATGGACCCCGCCGGGGTTTCCGCGCAGCGCGCCCCGGTGCCCGAGGAGGCCGCCCCGGAGCCCGCGCGCAAGCCCGGCCGTGACCGCTACCTCGACCTGCTGCGGGCACTCGCCCTGGTCCGTGTGGTGATCTACCACAACTTCAGCTGGACCTGGCTGCCGATCGTCTTCCCCTCCATGGGGGTCATGTTCGCGCTGGCCGGGTCGCTGATGGCGCGGTCCCTCGGCCGGCCGGCGCTGAGCGTGATCCGCGGCCGGCTGCGCCGTCTGCTGCCGCCGCTGTGGCTGTTCGGCGCGGTCGTGGTGCCGCTGATGGTCCTGGAGGGCTGGGGGCCGGGCTACGACCACCACCCCAACTGGTGGTGGGGCGAAATGGCCTACTGGGTCCTGCCGCTCAGCGAGCCGCCGTTCGGGGCCTCGCTGCACACCTTCGGCGGGCACCTGCCGGCTTCCTGGGCCGAACAGATCTGTGTGCCGCTGTGGTACCTGCGCGCCTACCTCTGGTACGTCCTGCTGTCGCCGCTCCTGCTCAAGGCGATGCGGAAGCTGCCCTGGGTCACCCTGCTGGTGCCGCTGGCGCTCGCGTTCTTCATCAACTCCGGCCTGGTCGACCAGTCCGGCCGGCTGATGGAGGCCGCCACCGACTTCACCACGTTCGGCTCCTGCTGGCTGCTCGGCATGGCCCATCAGGAGGGGCTGCTCCGCAGGATCCCGCAGTACGTCGTGCCGTCCGTAGCCCCGCTGGTGCTCGCCTTCGGCTACTGGTGGCTGATGCGCTCGCCGGTGGACAACCCGCGGATCGGGCACGACCTGGAAGCGGTGCCGGTCGCCCAGGCGATCTGGTCGTTCGGCGCGGTGCTGCTGCTGCTCCACCTGAGCCCCTCCTGGGAGCAGTGGCCCAAGCCGCTGGAGCGGTTCAACGGCGTGATCAGCCTCCTCAACTCCCGCGCGGTCACCGTCTACCTGTGGCACTCCTTCGCGCTGGTGCTGACCGAGCCGCTGATCGACCCGCTGTGGAGCAACACCTTCTTCTACGACCACGCGCAGTGGCTGCTGGCGAGCCAGTGGACCCCGCTGGTGATCGCCGTTCCGCTGATCTGCCTGGCGATCCTGCTCTTCGGCTGGATCGAGGACGTCGCCGCCAAGCGCCGCCCGCGACTGTTCCCCTACCCCCAGCGCGCGAAGGGCCGCCGCGGTCGCTAGGGCCTCCGCCGCGGTCGCTAGGGCCTCCGCCGCAGTCGCTGGGCTCCGGCCACGGCAAGAAAGATCAGTGCCGAAGAGCAGTACATGGCGATCACGGCGGTCCAGGATTCGCCCACCCACCAGCGGCACGTTCTCCGGTCGCGACGGGGCGTCGACGTCCGGGCACGGAGAGCGACGGGGCAGGGTGGCACGCCGCGTCTCCAGGGGCGTCGGTCCTTCTCCGGCATCGATCCGGCGGACCGGAGTAGTGCGAGTGCAGTAGAGCGGATTGCCAGCAGCTGCACGACGACGGAACAGCGCTGGTCCCGGAGCCTTGTGGAAGATTCCCGAGACCAGATGTGGAGATCTTCTGTCATGGCGTCCTTCCTCTACCGGCTGGGCCGGACGGCCTTCCGGAAGCGCCGCTGGGTCCTGTTGCTGTGGGTGGCCGTCGTGGCCGCCGTCGGCTTCAAGGGCCTGACCGCCGCTTCCGGCTCCGACGACGCGTCGTCGATGCCGGGAATCGAATCCCAGAAGGCCTTCGACCTCATCGGCGAGCGCTTTCCCGGAACCGCGGCCGACGGGGCGAGCGAGCGCATCGTCTTCGTCGCGCCGGACGGGCAGAAGGTCACGGCCGCCGGCAACCGCGAGGCCATCGAGAAGACGGTCGCCGAGGCCGCCCACGGCAGCGAGGTCGCGAGCGCGGTGGACCCGTTCCGGGCGAACTCGGTCAGCAAGGACGGCAGCACCGCCTACACGACCGTCACCTACAAGGTGAAGGACCTCTCCGACGGCAGCAAGAACGAGCTCCGGAAGGCCCTGGGCGAGGCGAGGCAGGCCGGCCTCACCGTCGAGACCGGCGGCAACGCCCTGGCCGCGCAGACGGAGGCCGGCGGCGTGGGCGAGGCGGCGGGTGTGCTGGTGGCCGCGCTCGTCCTGCTGGTGACCTTCGGATCCATGGCCGCGGCCGGGCTGCCCCTGCTGACCGCCGTCATCGGCGTGGCCACCAGCATGTTCGCCATCCTGGCCCTGAGCAGCGCCTTCGGCCTGTCGTCCTCGACGGGGACCCTGGCCACCATGCTGGGCCTCGCGGTCGGGATCGACTACGCGATGTTCATCGTCTCCCGGTACAGGGAAGAGCGGGGCAAGGGACACGCTCCGCAGGAAGCAGCCGGCCGGGCCACCGGTACCGCCGGCTCCGCCGTCGTCTTCGCCGGGCTCACCGTCGTCGTCGCACTCGCGGGACTCTCGGTCGTCGGCGTCCCGATGCTGACCAAGATGGGGCTGGCGGCCGCCGGAGCGGTCCTGCTGTCCGTGGTCATCGCGCTGACACTGGTTCCGGCGCTGCTCGGTTTCTGGCCGAACGCGGTCCTGCCCCGGCGTCTGCGCCGCCGGAACCGCAAGACCGGCGACGTCGACGAGACGCACCTCACGACCGCCACCGGCACAGCCGCCACCAAGGAGTCGAAGTGGGCCCGCTTCGTGCTGTGCCGCCCGCTGCCGGTCCTCCTGCTCTCCGTCGTCGGTCTCGGAGTGCTCGCCCTGCCGGTGGCCGATCTTCAGCTGGGCATGTCCGGCGACGAGGCCAAGTCCACCTCCACCACCGAACGACGTGCCTACGACGCCCTCGCGGACGGTTTCGGTCCCGGCTTCAACGGTCCGCTGACCATCGTGGTCGACGCCCAGGGCGCCCCCGACGCGGCGGGCGCGGTGGACACCATCGCGAAGAAGATCGCTTCGACGGACGGCGTCGTGTCCGTGTCCGAGCCGCGCTTCAACCAGGCCGGGGACACCGCGATCATCTCCGCCACGCCGTCCACCTCGCCCACCAGCGAGGAGACGAAGAACCTCGTCCACACCATCCGAGGCGAGCGCCCGGGGCTGGAAACGGCGACGGACGCGACGTTCCAGGTCACCGGGACGACGGCATCCAACATCGACGTCGCGCAGAAGATGCAGAGCGCACTGATCCCCTACCTGGCCGTCGTGGTCGGGCTGGCCTTCCTGCTCCTGCTCATCGTCTTCCGCTCCGTCCTGGTGCCCGTCAAGGCGGCCGTCGGGTTCCTCCTGTCCGTCCTGGCCTCGCTGGGCGCGGTCGTCGCGGTGTTCCAGTGGGGCTGGGCCGCGGACCTCCTCGGCGTCGAGCAGACCGGCCCGATCATGAGCATGATGCCGATCTTCCTCGTCGGCATCGTCTTCGGCCTGGCCATGGACTACCAGGTCTTCCTCGTGTCCCGCATGCGGGAGGCCTACGTCCACGGACAGACCCCGGGCCGCGCCATGGTCACCGGGTTCGGCCACAGCGCGCGCGTCGTCGTCGCGGCGGCGCTGATCATGATGAGCGTGTTCTCCGGCTTCATCACCGCCGGGGAATCGATGATCAAGATGATCGGCTTCGGTCTCGCCATCGCCGTCCTCTTCGACGCCTTCGTCATCCGCATGGCCTTCGTGCCCGCCGTCCTGGCCCTCCTCGGCCACCGGGCCTGGTGGCTGCCCCGATGGCTCGACCGCATGCTCCCCCGCGTCGACATCGAAGGCGAGGCGCTCACCCACGGCGACACCCCCGCGGCACAGCCCCACGAGAAGCCACGGGAAACCGCCGGAATCTGAGCACACCCCGGTGAGGGCCGCCCGACGACGTCGAGCGGCCCTCACCGGCCCTCACCGGCCTTCACCGACTGATGCTTCACCATGGACCCCACAGTCACCGCAACCGGAGACCGCGATGCCCAGCGCCGCCCGCCGCTTTGCCCTGAACCACCCGCACGTCGTGGATGCGGCGCTGCTGACCTTCGTGCTCGCCTGCGTGGTCTCGGCGAGCTTCCTCGGCACATGGGACGCGCGGGAACCGATCGCCTGGTGGCCGGGGCTGGTCCTGGGGGCCATCGCCACCGCCGCCCTGCTGTGGCGGCGGACCCGTCCTCGTCCGGTCGTCGTCGTCACAGGGGTCTGCGCCGTCGCCGCGGTGAGCGTCGGCTACCTCCCCACCATGCTGCTGCTCGCCCCCGTCATGGTGGCGCTGTTCTGGCTCGCACTCCTCGACGAGCGCCGGACCGCCCACCTCTTCGGTCTCGGCGTGGTCGTGGTCATGGTCCCCGTCGCGCTCGTGCAGGCACCCCGCTTCGCCGGCTTCGTCATCGTGACGCTGAACCCGGCTCTGGCACTGCTCCTCCCCGTCGCCTGGGGCTCCGCCCTGCGGCTGCGCCGCGCGTTCACCGACTCGCTGCGGGCCCGCGCCGAACACGCGGAACACACCCGCGAGGAGGAAGCGCTGCGCCGGGTCGCGGAGGAACGCGTACGCATCGCCCGCGAACTCCACGACGTCGTGGCCCACCACCTCACCCTCGCCAACGCCCAGGCGGCCACCGCCGCGCACCTCATCCGCAACGACCCCGAACAGGCGGAGCGACTGCTCACCGGCCTGAGCGGCACGACCGCCACCGCCCTGCGCGAACTGAAGGCGACGGTAGGGCTGCTGCGCCGCCCCGAAGACTCCGATTCACCCCTCCAGCCGGCCCCGAAACTCGAGCAGCTCCCCACCATGGTGGCGGCCCTCGCGACCGCCGGACTCGATGTCTCCGTCACGACCGAGGGGGAGACCCGGCCGCTCTCCCCCGCGGTGGACCTGACCGCCTTCCGGATCATCCAAGAGGCACTCACCAACGTCTCCAAGCACGCCGGCACCCCCACGGCACAGGTGACACTTACCTATACGGACGACGTACTGAAGATCGAGATCAGCAACAAGCGAGGACACCCGGACACAGCAGCCCCGACGGCCGTGAACTCCGGGTTCGGACTCATCAGCATGCGCGAACGCGCCCTCTCCACCGGAGGCCGGTTCACCGCGGGCCCCCGCCCCGACGGCGGCTACACGGCCCTCGCCGAGCTCCCTCTCCACTTCTGATCCGGGAACCCCATGACCATCCGAGTGCTCCTCGCCGACGATCACGCCCTTCTCCGGGACACCTTCCGCATCCTGATCAACTCCGCCGACGACCTGGAAGTCGTCGGGGAGGCGTCCGACGGCGCGGAAGCCGTCACCCTCGCCGGGACACTCCACCCCGACATCGTGATCATGGACATCCGCATGCCCGGCACCGACGGCCTGACCGCCACGACCGCCATCTGCGCCGACCCCACCCTCTCGGACGTCCGCATCCTCATCCTCACCACGTTCGAGACCGACGAGTACGTCGCCCGCGCGCTGCGCGCCGGAGCGAGCGGGTTCCTCGGCAAGGACGTCACGGCCGACGCCCTCCTCGACGCGATCCGCACCGTCGCGGACGGCGACGCGCTCCTGTCCCCGGCCGCCACCAAGATGCTCGTGAGCCGCTTCCTGATCACACCCGAGCCGGCCGCCGACACGGAGCTGCCGGAACAGATCGGCTCCCTCACCGCACGCGAACGAGAAGTGATGATCATGGCCGCGCACGGTATGTCCAACGCGGACATCGCCGACGAGCTCCACCTCAGCCCATTGACCGTCCGCACCCACATCCAACGCGCGATGACCAAACTCCACGCCCGCGACCGAGCCCAACTCGTCGTCGCGGCCTACCGGTCGGGACTCGTGCAATCCGGGCCGCCCACCGCTCCCTGACTCCCGCCGGGAAGCGCGGGAAGCCGCTGCCGTGCCCTCCGGGTTCTCGGTGGAGACTCCGGATCCTGGCCGAGGCGGTCGACCGGGCGGTCGTGCTTCATTGCTGTACGGCGGTCGGGGAATCGGTTGCCGTCTTCGAGTGTCTGGTCAGGATGCACCAGTTCATGTCGTCGGGGTCCCCTACGGTCAGACCCACCAGCAAACGCCCCTTGTCCCGGTAAAGGCCGAACGGGATGTATTCGTTGCCCACGGCCACTTCGAGTTGCTGCTCACCGCTGAACTCGTCGATCCTCCAGGTGCCGTCCCCGCCGACCCTCTGCGTGACCTTGCCGCTGAGTTCCATCTCGGTGGGGATGCCGGTGGCGGACGCCGATCCGCCCGGCTTCAAGGTCACCGTGGTGCCACACTTCCGGGCGCGCCAGGTGCCTACGAGCTGAGATTCGTGGACGTTCTTCGCAGGCGGATAGCCACCCCATCCCACGCACGAGGACACCGCCAGCACCACCGGGGCCAATATCAGCGCGCACTTCCACGCTCGGCTGTCCATCGCCCGCCCCCTTCGTACCGGTGGCCTGATCATAGGCTTCCGGCCGACCGCCCCAGCCGCGACGTGTTCTGACCTCATGCCGCCGGCCAACCCTCTCCAGGACGCACGTCGGCGCAGCCCGCGCGGAAGGGAAACGCGCTTCTAGGGAAGGGGGGCAGGAGGGGCCGCTGCTCTCCTGAGGGATCGGCGCAGGGCGTGTCTGCTGTGTACGCGCAGCAAGTCGCTCGCTTCGAAGGCTTCCCGGAGGGCGGTCTCCGCCGACTCGAGTGTCTGCTGCAGGCGGGCCGCCTCGGCCCGCGTCCCGTCGGTCCAGTCGCGGACCGGCCCGTTCGCTCGGACATGGTCAGCCATGGACACGCGAGCCGCGTAGGCAGCGGATTGCAGGGCCACAAGGGAGTCGGGAACCTGTATGTCGTCCACCTCCACATGCTAGGCACGGCCGGGGGAGTGCCATAGGGCAGTGGCAGGCTCAGGGCGTAGTGGCACGCGAGTGGCACGGCGCCTGAAACGGCAAAGGGCCGGCCTGGGAGGAAACCCCTCCTGAGCCGGCCCTTCATGCTGTGCCCCCGGCAGGATTCGAACCCGCGACACCCGCTTCAGGGGTTCGATCGACATCCACCCCTGGTGCCGCCGTCGCCAGGTCCGACGGTCGTGCGAGGGTGCTGGCGTATGCCGCCGTCCGGCCTCGTCGATGTCGGCCGTGGATGCCAGACCGCTCTGGCATCCTGCGCCAGTGGCCATGGCATGGGCCGCCTTCTGGGCGCTGATGGCCACCCTGAACGGCAAAGCCGCACCGGCGAGTTGCCGGCGCCTGGCCGAGGAGCTGAGCCGCCGTTCCGTCCCCGACATCATCGGCTTCGCGGAACGACATGCCGAGGCTCTTTACCGCCTGGACCAAGAGAAGTTCGGGACGCTTCCCGTTGCCGATACGACGGACCGGAACGGCGAGCCCTTCCCGCAGTCCGCCGACGGCTTCCTGTACGCCCGTTGCGCTGTCGTTGCCGCAGGGCAGGCAGTATGGGAAAGCGTCTTCTTCGACGTCGGCGAATTCGCCCCGTACATCACTGCCGAGTGCGACGGGAAGTGGCTGCTGTGCCGGATGAGGCATACGGGCTTGTTACCGGGAAGGAGTGGGACCACCCGACCCGGTACTGCTTCGAGAGCTACTCCAACCTGGACGGCTGGCCGCACCTGCGGGACTGAGCCGGGCTACCGCTCGACCGGGATTTCGTGAACGATCTCGCTCCGGGCGGCCGACCCGGAGATGACCCGACTTCAGTCCGATCGGCTGACGGCCAGGCCCATCGACGCGCCGTGTCGACGTCCGCTGACTACTTGGTGTCGACGTAGTCGCCGGCGGCGTTGGCGGACGCTGTCGTGGTGGTGCCCGCGAAGGCGTAGCGCCAGTAGCCGTCCGAGGCGGCGGTAACGGTGGTCCTCAGGGCGCCCGTGCTGCTTGTGGTGACGGTCTTGACCGTGGTGTAGGTGCTGGAACCCGCCTTGCGGAACTGCAGCTTCACCGGCTGGGTGGAGTAGCCGTGATACAGGTTGTCGTCCCAGTTGGCCCGGCTGAGCTTGCCTGTCACGGTCAGGGTCGCGCCCCTGCGCACCGGTTCGGGCGAGGCGTCGGTCGTGAGCTTGGCGTACCGCTTGACGAAGAACTGGTCCTGGTTGTTCCGCGTCACGCCGTCGTGGTCCTTGGAGCTGATCTGCAGGTACGTCTGCCAGGCCCCCGCCTGCGCGTTCTCCAGCCCCGTCCCGTAGAAGCCCGGGTCCATCACGTACTTCATCGAGCAGGTGGCGGTGGTGGCGTTGACGGCCTTGCAGCCCAGGTTGTCGTGGTAACCGAAGCCCGTGGCGGTGGCCCTGGCCCAGACGTCGGAGTAGGCCCCGAGGATCCCGGAGCTGTCCGTGGCGGTGATCGCCAGGATGAAGGTCTTCTCCGTCGTGGTGCCGACCACGACGGGCTTGCCACCGTTGATCGACACCTTCGTGATCTTCAGATCCCCGTTCCCGTTCACGGCCTCGGCGGCCGGAGCGGTCAGAGCTGAGAGTGCCACCGCACACGGCAGCAGAATGCCGACGGCAAGCTTGCGCATGAAACCCCCACAGGGCAGGCCCCACCGTCTTGATCCATGACGGGGGGATGAACAACAGGTGTGCGGAGTGTAAAGGCGGGCGCGCAAGCCTGGTCCGGCAGGGTGGCGATGCACGTTGAGCGGCTACTGGCGTGCTTGGGTCCACCGCTCCTTCGGCTGCGCAGGGGACACGTCCATAACAACTTGAGGTGTACGTACAACCAATCCCCCGTGTTGACGGTCATCTGCACATCCGGAGTCTGAGGATCCGGCTCCCGTTCCTGCTGTTCCTGGAGAACCATGCACATTCGCACGGCTACGGCCGCCACCGTCGGCAGCCTGGCGCTGCTCGCTCTCTTCGCGCCCACCGCGCAGGCGGACGAACACAACGGCGACATCGCCTTCACCTCGGTGGCCTTCAGCAAGAGCACCGTCAACGTTGGCATCAGTGAGCCCCAGACGCTGACCGTCGCCGCCACCGCCAAGGACGAATCCGGCATCTGGGGCATGGTCGGCCTCAAGCTGGTGAGCTCCGACAACCGCATCCTGTACGCGAAGTCGTCCACGTGCACGCGCCCCACGCGGACGACCATGAAGTGCACCTGGTCGTACGGCCTGGAGTCCGACCGTACCGACTACGCCGACCTCCGCAACAGCTCGGCCGGCACGTGGCACCTCGATCTGGAGGCCCGTGGCTACGACGGCGACTACTACACGCTCGACAGCAGCGCCACGACGAAGGTCAAGCGCTTCGCCAAGCTGGCGACGACCCAGGCGACGCCCGAACCGGTCGCCAAGGGCAAAACACTGACGGTGACCGGCGCGCTGACCCGGGCCGACTGGAACACCAACACCTACGTCGGCTTCGCCGGGCAAAAGGTCGCCCTCCAGTTCAAGAAGTCCGGTGCCTCGACGTACACCACCGTCAAGACGGTGACCACCGACAGCACCGGCAAGCTGAAGACGACGACCACGGCGAACGCCGCAGGCACCTGGCGCTGGCACTTCGCGGGAACGGGCACGACCAGCTCGGCGACGGCGGCGGGGGACGGGGTCGCACTGAAGTAGGACTCTGCCGCTCGGGCCGTCGCCGCCTGCTACGACAAGAGGGCAGCGGCCGGCGTCGCCCCCAGGGTCATCATGGAGATCCTGGGGCGCAGCCGGATCAGCATCACGATGGACGTGTACACGCACGTCGTGCACGACACCCAGCGGGAGGCGATCAGCCACATGGACCGGCTGCTCAAGCGCCGTCGGCCCGCCGCCTGAGAGGCGACTGCCGTCAATCGCTGCCGTCAAAGGCCCCGGACCATGATCGGTCCGGGGCCTTTTCCCATGTGCCCCCGGCAGGATTCGAACCTGCGACACCCGCTTTAGGAGTTCGGTTCAATCCGGCTTCGGACGCCGTAGTCAACTGGCGCGACGGCCGTACAGGGTTGTCGGTGTCCACCCCTGTCCGGCGTCGTTGATGTCAGCCGTGGATGTCAGAACCCTCTGATCCGTAGCTCTAGGGCGACGGGGCGGAGACGGTCAGACAGGTTGCTTGGCGCCCCGTGATGGCCAGTGCGGGGGCTGCCTGTTCCTCGGGTTGCTGTACTTGGCTGCCGTACCGCGACTCCCGGCTCTCACCCCCGTTGTCAGTCCCCCCTGTTAGCTTGCCTGGCGGGATGAGACCGGTCAGAGAACCTTCGAGGTCCGCGGTCAAGGGGGGTGGGCACAAAGGTCCCCGGGAGCCACCTCGGGACTATGTTGCAGGCCGCAGACCCCACCCCCCTCATCACCTGGCCAACACGCTTTCCAACTGTGTTGGTGGCCTCGTGGGCTGCCTCCGGGGTCGTTCACCTGCGTTCATGGGCGGCTGGCGCGGGCGGCAACACCTGCTGACGGTCCCGTGTGAACGGTCCTGAATGGGGCTGAATGAGACGGGAACTGAGACGGGCGGCTCTACCCGGCAGGCTGCGGCCCCACGGGAGGAAATGCGTGGACCCACCACCATGCAAGGGGACAGGTTCCGTGTGGTCATGCGTCGCCTAGCGGCCACGCGGAGTGCTGAGGCGGTTTGTACTACTGCCGTAACAACCACTGCCGAACCCCGGCAGGCACGCGCGCCCGGGTGCCGGGGATGGCACTCTTTCCGCCTACGGCCCGTCAGGTCGGGCCAGTCAGAGGGGGAGTCTCTCCACGATGCATCGCATGCGCGCCGCCGCGGCCGTTCTCGCCGCCGCAGGGCTCGTCACCGCCACCCAGCTCGGTCTCGCCGGCACGGCATCGGCCGCGACCCCGGCTACGACGAGCACCGGCTGCCCGGTCAGCCTCGTCTACCCGGCGAGGTTCTACGTCGACTCGCACGGTTGGGTGACCAACGGCGGTCTGTACTTCGGGATCAAGAACAAGAGCACGACCAAGAGCTTCACGAAGGTCACGCTCACCGTCACGGACGTCGCGAACATCCGCTTCGGCACGGCCACGCCCAAGAACGGCCGGGTCACCAACAAGACGTCGATGACGGTCTCCGTGTACACGGGGACCCTCAAGCCGAGCAGCAGCCTCGGCGTGAAGGTGCAGACACACCTGCTCAACACCCACAGCTACAAGGTGAAGTTCGCCCTCCACGGCACCGGCTGGACCTGCGCCGTGAACCAGGGCACCTGGGGCGTCTGACCCCAAGTGCCCCTTCGGTCCGCAGGGCGTCGCGGGGCGCTGTCCATCGGTTCAGGACAGCGCCCCGCGAGGCACAAGGGCTTTGAGGTCTGGCCTCATCTTTATCAGGTCAATGACGGGTGACTTTCGACAGTGACCAACCGGCCCTGCGCTTCGGTCGGGCATCCGCTTAGGTCTGGGGTTGGTCGTCGCTGTTCGCGTCTGTTGGTGTCAGCCGCTGATGTCAGGCCGCGCCGGCCTCTCGACCTGGCGCGGTGAGATTGTGTCGCGTGGTCGCCGTGGCAGCGGTCTTGCCATGACTGCGGGGATGGCTCACCGGACAGTGCCTCCACCATCAGCAACGACGCCTAAGATCCTCATCCGCGTGGGGCTGAGGGGGGACAGGACATATGTCGCAAGTGGTGACTGGCGGCCAGGGCATGGCCGTCGCATCCAGGCGAGTGGGCAGGACGGTCTGCTGGATCGTCGTACTGATCCTGTGGTTGGCTCTTTGTGCCGAATTGCTCCGGGAGGTCTGGCACTTGGAAGCGTGGCAGCGCCTCGCCTTCTGCACGCTCGCGGGGATGGGGTCCTACTACGTATGGCGTCTCGGTCTGTGTGCCTACATCAACGCAGGCCCGACCGCGCTGACGGTCAGGAACCGCTTCTCCAGGTGGCACATCCCCTACAGCGACATCGCCGACGTGACGTGGCTACCTGGCCAGGGCCCTCGACTCGCATTGCACAGCGGCCCCACGGTCCGACTGGACGCCTACACGGGCTGGCCTGCCGGGCCCCTCGGCCGGCAGATGATGACAGACCTCACCGACGTATGCCGCAGCAGCGCGAGCGGCACTCCAGCGGTCAGCAGCAAGCGACTGGCCAGCGGCATAGCCGAGGTGCTCCTCCTATCCCTTGGGGCGTGGTTCTACGTCACCGCTCACATGGCTTCGTGAGGCCGTGACCGCACGTACGCTCTTCCCCGGTTCACGCCGAGTCGTGCTGCCACCAGGCTCCACAAGGTCGGCGGGGTCTCAATGGGTGAGTCAAGCTCGTAAGCGGTCTTGAAAACCGTCGTGGCGCGAGTCACCGTGGGTTCAAATCCCACACCCACCGCCAGCAGAAACGGACTCGGACCAGGCAAATCGGTCAGGGTCCGTTCTCATGCCCGGTGTCCGCCAGTGCCCGTGACTCCCCGCTGTTTCCCGACCGAACGGGCACGGGAGGGGCACGTCGACTGGTGCCCTCTAGAGCCTTTCTCTTTGACGGTGAGTGATTGTGGTGAGGGTGGTTAGGCTGCTGCGATGACGGACAGCGAGCTGATTGTTGACCTGCGCGGTCGGCTGATCGAGACACTCAACGACTTCTGGGACGCGGTGAGCGAGCCGTGCGGCCTGCCGGAGTGGTTCGGCCGGAACCTGGACGCGTGGTCGGACACGATCGAGACCCGGGGCATCTCTGAGGTGATCGACAGCCACGACATCCTGATCGTGCACGTCGACCAGCAAGGTCTCTTCGACGGGCACCGACCGGAGGCCAACGTCCTGGCCGACATCTTCGACGGCGAGCAGAACCGACTCATCGTCCACGGGCCGGCATCAGCGGCTCAATCCGGGCCCACATCGCATCAGTGATCACCAACCGGACAGACGCATCCGATCAACTGATCAACCCGTCAAAGAGACACGCTCTAGGCGTAGGCGGCCAGCAGCGCGGCGAGTAGCCCAGCCGCCGCAGCAGCGAAGACCCGCGGCTTCCTCCAGCCCGGTCCCGAAGCCTGGCGGTTCAGTTCCCACGTGATCACCAGACCGGCACCAAGGCCCAGCGCGCTCCGCAGCAGGAAAACGGTGGCGTGCACGGGGAGCCTCCAGGGGGCATCGATCGGACTGGAAGGCTACCTCTAGTGGGGGTCTGCATGGATAGCCAGGGATCGCATATGCGCAGGTGAGGGCGCTCACCAACGACGCCGCCGCTCGAAGACGGTGAGAGGTTGGCTCCGAGACTTTGGGCGGGAGCTGCCATGGGGCGAGTGATCATGGCCCCTTGAGCTTCCGGCGAGTCGGGCAGTCTGTGGACCTGCCCGTTAAAGCACGACGTTGGGGCCATGATCTTCGAGGCTCGCCCCATGGTGGCTGCCTAAAGTCTCGGAGCCAACCGGCCCATCAGCGTGTTTACGGTTCTCGATTCGGGCCCGCACTCGCTGCGGCCCGGGGCTTGGCCCCGGCGCCGAAGGCGCAGAGGGGCCAAAGCCCAAGGGCCAGCCCGCGCTCGCGCGGGCACTTGATCCGCTCTACCCGGACCGGCGGCTGTGGGCCTGGGCACACATGCTCGGCTTCCGCGGCCACTTCTCCTCCAAGTCCCGCCGCTACTCGACCACCCTCGGGGAGCTCCGTCAGACCCGCGCCGACTTCCGTGCGGCGCAGGAACGGGAAGCCCTCGGCCTCGAGGACCGCGAGCCGGACACCGTGCTCGTCCTCGCCGACTGGCAGTACGCCGGCCACGGCCACACCCCTGGCGAGTCCGCCCTCGCGGCATCGATCGCCCGCGACCTCCAGCACAACCGCGAAACCGCCCGTGAAGCCTTACGCGACCTGCTCGCCCTGGAAGGAGCCGCAGCATGACCACCGCCACCGCTGAGCTGCTGACCGTGCCGGACGTCATGGCTCGGCTCAAGCTCGGACGCTCCAAGGTCTACGACCTGATCCGCTCGCGCCGCCTGGTATCGATCAAGATTGATGGTGCTCGCCGCATCCCCGCCGACGCCGTACGGGACTTCGTCCTCGGCCAGATCGAGGAGGCTGCCTGATGGCCAGCCAGCGCAAGCGGAACCCCAACGGGGCGGGCACGATCACCAAGCGCAAGGACGGCCGCTTTCAGTGCGCGGTCTACGTGCTCCAGCCGGACGGCACCCGGGCCCGCAAGTTCGCCTACGGCAAGACGTGGGCCGAGTGCGACACCAAGCGGCGCGAGCTGCTCGCCAAGGTCGACCAGGGCGTGCCCGTGCCCACCCGGTCGGCCAAGCTCTCCGAGTGGCTGCCGTACTGGCTGGAGAACGTGATCAGGCCTCGACTGAAGCTCAGCACGTACGACAAGTACGAGGCGCACGTCCGGCTCTACCTCGTGCCGCTGCTCGGCTCGAAGCGGCTCGAATCCTTCGGCGTCGCGGACGTCCGTCGCTTCCTCATTCGGATGGAGAAGGAGACCACCGCGGCAACGGCCAAGGAGTCCCACCGAGTGCTGCGTTCCGCTCTGTCCTCGGCCTGCCGCGAGGAGCTGATCGCGCGTAACGTCGCCAAACTCGTCGAGCCGCCCCGTACGGACAACAGGGAGCTGAAGCCCTGGACGCTGGACGAGACGTTGGACTTCCTCGCGGCCTCTCGACGAGATCCGCTCTACGCGGCCTTCGTGCTTGCCATCGCCATGGGGCTCCGCCGGGGCGAGATCATCGGCCTCCGTTGGTCGGATCTCGACCTGGACAACCGGGTCCTTTACGTCCGCCAGCAGTCTCAGCGCCGTCGCGGTGTCCTCTACGACGACGATCCCAAGAGCCGTCGACGCCGTGTCGTTCCGCTGCCCGCGCTCTGCATCGCTCCGCTGCGCTGGCATCGCATGCGGCAGTCGGTCGCCCGCGTCAAGGCGGGGGAGCAGTGGCACGAGTCGGGATACGTCTTCACCACTCGCACCGGGCGTCAGGTCGAGCCGCGGAACGTCTACCGCTCCTTCACCCGTGTCGCCGAGTCCGCCGGCCTTCGCGTGATTCGGCTGCATGACGCTCGGCACGGAACGGCCACTCTTCTCACGGCGGCCGGAGTCGCGCCCCGAGTCGTGATGGAGATCCTCGGACACTCGCAGATCAGCATCACCATGGACGTGTACACGCACGTCGTGCAGGACACCCAGCGCGAGGCCATGAGCCACATGGACCGGCTGCTCAGGAAGCGGCCCGGTCGTCAGTGACCGTCGCCGTTGATGTCAGATCTGGATGTCAGAGGGGTCTCACATACGGAAATCCGTATGTGAGACCCCTCTGAACTGGTGCCCCCGGCAGGATTCGAACCTGCGACACCCGCTTTAGGAGAGCGGTGCTCTATCCCCTGAGCTACGAAGGCGCGGGATCTGTCGGAAAACGTGTCTGAAAGTCTGCCGGGATGGGCGGACCGCTCAGGCTTGCTTGGCGACAGGTCGTGGTGGCAGCCCGTGAGGGCGTAGCCATCGCGGTCAGTGTAGCGGGTGGTGCCTGATCCGAGGGCGGAGAGATGTGCGCACCGGCTCGGGCGGCGAGCGCATGGGTGATCTTGGCTCGGGCGACGGAGCCGCCCGGCCAGGCGTAGAGGGTGCCTGCTCGCCACGGATGCTGCCGTACTCACCACTCCGGCGCCGGAACTTACCTCACCTGACAGTCGCAGCCGACGGGAGCGTGACTGCATCTCACGCACGCTACTTGGACGGAGTCCTGGTCGACGTGACATTGGCGGACGGCGGCCGCCTCACCAGCACACCTGGACACCGGTTCTTCGTGACCGGCCACGGCTGGACCCTGGCCTCAGGACTTCGACCCGGAAACGCCCTGCGCACCCCGGACGGCGAACGCACTGTGGCTGCACTGGCCGAACGGCGCGAGGCGAGGTCCCGGACGGTGTACGACCTGACCGTCTCCGGCCTGCACACCTTCTACACCGTGGCGGGTGATAGCCCGGTCCTGGTCCACAACTGCAACGACCTCGTGGCCGACGCGAGGAAATACCCCAGGCTGGCCCACACACTCGACGAGCACACGGCCGGGCTCGTCAGTGTTCAGAAAGCCGTGGACCTGGCCATCGAGAAGACGGCGCTGCGCGGACAGACCGTACCCAACAGCCTGTTCATCGACCAGCAGACCGCCCAGCAGGTCGTCGACTACGCGTTGGCCAACAACGCCAACAGAATCAAGAACTGGCTCACCAAGACCAGGACGCCAGACCTGGACTGGGAGGATCACTTCGGTGCGAGGAACTCCCTGGGCAAGACGTACTTCCCTGACGGGAGCTGGACGGTCGCCGGAAACAAGTACTACATCAAGCTCGTGCGAGCCTCAGGACACAAAGCCGGTTTCTACGTACAGACGTGCTTTCCAAAGTGAGGAGGCGGGACGCGATGCCACGCTTCACGCCATTCGATTTCGGTGTGTCGACGGTGATGGGCCGCTTCCACCAGGACTGGATCCATGACGGGGACACGGCCGCCGACGTCGTCGCCAAGCAGCTCGCGGCGTCGGTCGACGACGAGGTCTTGGCGATACGCCGCGACGCGCGGTCTTTCGGCAGCCTTCCTTCGCCGACGCTGGAGGTGTTGTGGGACGCCGGTTCGCAGTACTTGCCGACCTTCGAACGCCTGGGGGGAGGAGCCGAGTGGACTCGGACGGTCGTCGCCCTGTGCGACGCGCGGCTGTCGGCGAACACCGATGTGCGCCCGCTCACGGGGGCGGACATCGAGGACGGCATGCCCTGCCTCGACGCGGTCGTCGCCGAGATCGGTGCCGCACGGTTCCTGCCTGCCGAGGTCCGGGCGGCCCTCACGGACTGCGCGACCCACTGCAACCCGGACCTGGCGTTCCGGACACTGCTGAGAGCAATCAGATGCGCTCCTGACGCCTCGCTCTCGGCCGAGCAGTACGCGAGGCTGGAAGCCATCGGATCGGCTCTCCAGTACGGCGAGTTCCTCGTGGACTTCGTCAGGTACCTGATCGAACAGCCGTAGCGGCACGAACGGCGTTCCTCTCCAGGGCCACATCGGAGAGGAATGCCGTCCCGGGACGTACCCGTCCACAATCGCCTGAACCTGGTGATGAACGAGGGGCCCCATGTCGACCCTGAAGGGGGCAGCTGAAGCAACTCGGGGTGCTCGGGGCGAGGGAAGGCCTCGGGACAAGAGGGTGATCCGGGCGGGGAGCCCTGGAGTCTTTCGCTCGCGACGGGCGGTCCGTCGACCGGTCGGTGCGCACAGGCTGGGGCGTTTTGAAAACCAGGGTGGGCCGTTTGGTGGCTCTGCGCGCCAAGGCGCTGACCTGGGCTTCGGGGGTTTTCGACAGATCCCACGAAGGCGTGCGGATCCCGGGTGGAGGCTGGGAAGGTTCCCGTTCGTGCAGGTGGGGTGGGGTTGGGCCGGGTGGTCGAAGGGCGGGGCGTCGGTCAGTCGGGTGGGAGGTTCGAGAGGGCCGGGCGGGTCAGGTGGAGCATGCGGGTCAGCCACAGGCTGCCCGACTCGCGGTGGGAGAGGGAGCGGGTGTCCGCGGGGAGGCGGGGCAGGGCCGTCGTGCCGGTGATCATGGACAGCATCAGCGCGGCGGCGGCACGTACATCGACGTCGGGGAGCAGCGAGCCGTCGTTGCGGGCCCGGCCCAGGATTCCGTGCAGGGCGCCGAGCCAGTTGAAGTGGCAGTGCAGCGACGGGTCGTCCGGGGTTTTGATCTCCTGCGTCAGGCGTGCGCCCGCGCGGACGGTCATGTCGGTCTCGAGGAGGCCCACGAGGGCGTGGGCCATGGCGGTCGCCGTCTCGAACGCCGGAGTCTCGCGCCGCGCCAGCTTCGCGAGTGCGGCGCCCGACGTGGCACAGGCCTCCGCCTGGACGGCACGGGCCAGATCGGTCTTGGCCGCGAAGTGGAAGAACAGGGCGCCCTTGGTGACCTGCGCGTGATCACTGATCGCGGACAAGGTGGCCCGTTCGTAGCCGGCCTGGTCGAACACCGTCGAGGCGGCCCGGATCAGGCTGCGCCTGGTTCGCTCGGACCTCTCCTGCCTCACCACGACGCGACCACCCGGACGCTCCTTGTCGTTCGGCTGCTGTTCGTCCTGCCGCAAGCGACGCTAGAAACCTGCTTTTCCATCTGTCAACGGGGCCTCGGCGCGCAGATCATCTTCACGCCACGGTGGTGACTCCCGTGGCGGTGCCGCTGGTTGAAGGGGTACTCAGTTCGGCTGCACCCGGCGGAAGCGGCCCGCGATGTGCAGGTCCGCCTCGATGCGGGCCGCCGTCGCGCGGAGTTCGGACAGTACGTCGCGTACGCACGCCTCGGTGGTACGGCGGCTGCTGTGCATGGCGACGCTCACCGCGGCCACGACCCGTCCGCCGCGTTCGCGCACCGGAACGGCGATGGACCGCAGTCCCTGCTCCAACTCTCCCTCGACCAGGGCGTATCCGGCCGTCCTGACCCGGTCCAGTTCGGCTCTGAACAGCTCCGGGTCCGTGACGGTCCGCCCGGTGACGGCCCCGGGTGCGCCGTCGGCCAGTGTGTCCATCGCGCGGGCTTCCGGAAGATCGGCCAGGATCGCTCGGCCCAGGGAGGTGGCGTACGCGGGCAGCCGGGTGCCGACGGTGACGTCGACGCTCATGATGCCGCGGGTGGAGACGTGCCCGGTGTACTGGATCTCGGCGCCCGCCAGCACCGCGAGCGACACCGAGTCCTGCAGCCGCTGGGAGAGATCGGTCAGGTACGGGGCCGCGATCTCGGGGAGTGCGGTCCGTGAGAGTGGTGGGAAGCCGAGGCCCAGGACGCGCGGGGTGAGCCGGAACACGCGGTCGTGCGTGGTGACGTATCCGAGGTGTTCCAGCGTGATCAGGGCACGCCGAGCGGTCGCGCGGGCGAGTCCGGTCGCCCGGGCCACCGCGGTGAGGGTCAGTTCGGCGCGGCCCTCGCCGAAGGCCGTGATCACGGTCAGGCCCCGCGCCAGCGACTCGACGAACTCCCGCCCCAGCTCCTGCTTGGAGGCGCCGGTCCAGTCGGCGAGCCCGGAGGGGGCGGTGACCGTCCCCGCGGCCGCCGCGCCTCCCGCGCCTCCCGCGCCTCCCGCGCCTCCCGCGCCTCCCGCGCCTCCCGCGCCTCCCGCGCCTCCCGCGCCTCCCGCGCCTCCCGCGCCTCCCGTGCCTCCCGTACTTCCCGTGCCTCCCGTGCTTTCCGGGCCTTTCGCGGTCTCCGGGCCCGTGCCCCCCGCGCTCTCCGGTTTGCCTGCGCCGTCCGTGCCTGTCGTGCCGCCCGGCTCGATCGCTTCGGCCTGCGCTCCGCTCCGCGCCGGTCCCGCGCTCCGCTCCGGCGCCGGTTCCCGGGCCGGTGCGTTCGGTGCGTTCGGTGCGTTCAGTGAGTCCCTGGCGTCCAGCGCCAGCGCCCGTTCCATCTCTGCCACGGCCGTCCGCAGGCGCGGCAGCAGCGCCTCCCGCAGTCCGGCAGCACTGTGCCGGCTCGTATGGCTCACCACGTTCACCACGCAGGCGATCCGCCCCGCCTCCCGTACGGGCATCGAGACGGCGACGAGGCCCGGTTCGATCAGCTGGTCGTCCGACGCCCAGCCCGATCGGTCCGCTTCCGCCGCCCGCTGCTCGAAGTCGTCGCCGACGGTGGGGCGTTGGGCGGCGGGACGGGCGGAGGTGTCCGGCCCTCCGTCGTACGGTCTGCTCCGCGCCGGCACGGCCGGGAAGCCGCGGTCCTCCGGGTCGGCCGTGCGGCGCTCGCGCCAGTGTCCCCACTCCTCCTCGCTCCACTCGGACGCGAACAGCGCCCCGGGCGCGGTGCGTTCGGCGGGGAGCAGATCGCCGATGCGGAAGCTCAGGGACATGGCGCGGCGCCGGGTCGCCTGATGGATGAAGCGGATGCCGTCCCGGTCACAGACGGCGAGGGACACCGACTCGTCGAGTTCGTCGGCGAGCGCGTCGGCGTACGCGTCCAGAACGCGGGGAAGCCGGAGAGCGGCGAGATAGGCGTTGCCGAGTTCCATCAGGCGAGGAGTGAGCACGGCGTCCCGGCCGTCGAGGCGTACGTATCCCATGCGTGCGAGGGTCGCCGTGATCCGGTCGACGGTGGACCGCGCGAGCCCGGTGGCCCGTTCGAGTCCGCTCAGACTGGCCGTCCCGTCCGCCTCGGTCAGCCTCCGCAGCACGGCGATCCCGCGGATCAGCGGGGTGACCGCCTCGCCAGGCACCTCGGCCCCCGTGGGCGCGGAACCGCTGCCCGTCCCTGCCGGTGCGGGGCTCGACGCCGCGCCCTGCGACGGCGACGGCATGGGGCGCGAGGCCCCGGGGCTCGACGGCATGGAGCTTGATGACATGGGCTCTCCGATGGGGCTCTCAGAAGAGTCACCGTGCGGCGGGTCCCGGATGAGCCGCCGTGCGGCGGATCCCGGAAGGGCCACGGCAACAGCGCTTGCCCGCCCGGTGGTCAGCGGCGTGTCACGTACACCCGATACTTCCCCGCCGCGTCCTCCGACGCGACCTGGACGGTGATTCCCGCCTTGGCGGCCTTGAAGGTCTCACCGGGGGAGAAGGGTGCGTCGGAGAGCTCCGCCTGGACGTTGGGGGAACGGGTGCACCCGCCGCTGTCGGGGTGGGAGTCGTACACCGTGATGGGCCCGTTCCCGGTGTCGACGTCCGTGTCGACCCTGTAGACGAGGATGCCGGGACGGCAGACGGCGGAGTCGTTGCCCGCGCGGGTGCGCAGTTCGAGGACGTACGCGCTCCGGTTGCCGACGGGTATGACGACGAGCTTGGCTCCGCCCCGCCGGGCCATCGGGGTCAGCGTGTACGCGCTGGTGCCGCGCGCCGCCGCGCAGCCGATCTGGGAGGCGTCGAGCCAGCCGAGCTTCCACTTGTGCCAGCCGAGCAGATCGTTGTCGGCCCCCCAGTCCTCGCTCATGATGTCCCAGTGCCCGACCGCGCCGCCGCCGTCCTGGGTGTAGAGGTCGGGCAGACCGAAGGTGTGGCCGTTCTCGTGCGGCAGCACGCGGTAGCCGGTGTCGGCGTAGGAGCCCGAGCCGTCGTCCTGGCGGCTGTAGACGAAGGACGCGTTGGCGACCGGGACGCCGTCCGCGACCGGTGCCTCGGTGTTGCCGGCGAACGTCACGGACAGCACGGTGTCCAGCGCGGAGGGCCCGGCATTCGGTGTGACCAGCACGTTCAGGATGTCGTACGACCGGAAGTCGACCTCGGGATCGGCCGTGGCCACGATGTCCTGGACCAGTTCGCGGTACCCGGGGTCGAAGGGCGCGCCACGTTCTATCCCGTACGCCTTGAAGGGCTTCGGCATCCGCAGCCAGTGCCGGACGGGGGCCTTGGGGCGGTAGTCGAGGCGGCCGTAGGAGGCGGTGCGGAACCAGTGCTGCGTCTTCGGGAAGAACTCGTTGTACCGGTCGAGGGCGCTGCCCTTGCCGGGCGCGTCGGAGAAGTCGACCATCAGGGTCAGAGCCCGCAGGGTGCCGGTGGAGCGGGCGTAACCGGGGGCGGTCGGAATCCCTTCCCCCATCTGGACGTTCGGCCGGCCGTTGATCGTGCAGGGGCCGAGGGCCGTGGAGCGGGCCAGTGCCGCGGAGCCCGCCGTGGCGGAGCCGGCCGTCAGGTGTCCGGTGCCGGCGGAGGTGCTGACCGCCAGCGTCAGAACGGTCACCGTGGCCAGCGCGGCCACACGGCGCGGGCGTATGCGGCGTCTGGACGGCTGCATGCGGGGGGCCCTTCGCTCCACGGCAGCCACTGGTGTCCGACTGCACCCTTTCGATCACCCTCCGTCGCCGACATGCCGGGCGCGCGCTGGGTGAGCCCGATCGGGTTCATCCGCGAAAGGGGGCGGGAGGGAGGAGAGGAGGGGCGAGAGGGCGGGTGCGGGAGGGGCGCGGGGGCGGATGCGGGGTGGGCACGAGAGGGGTGCGGGGGCGGGTGCGGGAAGGGGTGCGGGGGAAGGCCGGGAGGAGCGAAGTGAGAGGATGGGATGTGATGCAGGTCACATTCATTAGTTCCGCATCAGGGAAATAACCGGGGATCGTTTCCCCGTTTAGTCATACGTCCGAGCGAAACGGGGACCGAATCCCCGGATCGCATTCAGGCCCCGAGATACTTCGAGGAGATACGTCGTGGAGACCGCAACCCCCGTGCGGCGTCGAGTGGCCCGGCCCCGTGCCGATGCCCTGCGCAACCGGGAGCGGATCGTCGCCGCCGCCCGCGAGATGTTCGTCGAGTTCGGTGCCGAGGTGCCGTTCGATGAGATCGCCCGCCGGGCCGGTGTCGGCAACGCCACGGTGTACCGCAACTTCCCCGACCGCGACGCCCTCGCCCGCGAGGTCGTGTGCTCGGTCATGGACCGCACCTCGGAGTGGGTCGAGGCGGCGCTCGCCGCGGACGGCGACGCGTTCGAGGCGCTGAGCGGCTTCGTGCACTTCGCCGCCGACGAGCGGATCGGTGCCCTGTGCCCGATGCTCTCCGCGAACTTCGACCAGAACCACCCCGACCTGGTCGCCGCGCGCGACCGGATCACCGACCTGATACAGCGGCTGATGGCTCGCGCCCGCGAGGCCGGACAGCTGCGCCCCGACGTCGAGTTGGGCGATCTGATGATCGCCGTCAGTCAGCTCACCAGGCCGCTCCCGGGTACCGCGTGCCAGGGGATCGACCGCTTCGTACACCGGCATCTGCAGTTGCTCCTGGACGGCATGCGGGCTCCGGCCCGTTCCGAACTGCCGGGAGTGGCCGCCGACTTGGAGGGACTGCGGCGAGTGTGACCGGCCCGTCAGGCGCCGTGACCGATCGGCCGACGGCCGGTGGGTCCGGCGCGGGACGCCCGTCGGAACTCGTGACCCCTGCTCGTATCCACAAACGCGAACGACGCGAACGACTTGAACAACCCGTACGGCGCGTACGACCCGTGCGGCCCACTTGGTCCGTAGAGCCCGTGCAGCCCGTACAGCCCGTTTAGTCCGTATGGCCCACAGAGCCCGTACAGCCAGTACAGCTCGTCGAGCCCGACCTCATCGCGCGTGAGGCGCCCTCGTCCCGGGGACGAGTCGTGCCGAGCCGCCTTCCGGCCGTCACCGTCGACGAGCCGTCCCCTTTCCTTTCATTTTTTCGTCACGAAGTCCCGGAGTGGGTACCCCCATGTCTGAAACAGGCACGTCCAAAGCAGTTCCGGACCCAGCGTCCGACGCGCACAACAACCGCTGGAAGGCGCTCGCCTTCATCGCGCTGGCCCAGCTGATGGTGGTGCTCGACGCCACGATCGTGAACATCGCGCTTCCCTCGGCCCAGCAGGACCTGGGTATTTCGGACGGCAACAAGCAGTGGGTCGTCACGGCCTACGCCCTCGCCTTCGGCGGTCTGCTCCTGTTCGGCGGCCGCATCGCCGACCTGTGGGGCCGCAAGCGGGCGTTCGTCGTGGGCCTGGTCGGCTTCGCCGCGGCCTCCGCGCTCGGCGGCGCCGCGCAGAGCGGCGCGATGATGTTCGGCGCCCGTGCCCTCCAGGGCGCCTTCGGCGCGCTGCTGGCTCCCGCCGCCCTCTCGCTGCTCGCCGTGATGTTCACCGACGCCAAGGAACGGGCCAAGGCCTTCGGCATCTACGGTGCGATCGCCGGTGGCGGTGGCGCCGTCGGCTTCATCCTCGGCGGTGTCCTCACCGAGTACATGAACTGGCGCTGGACCTTCTTCGTCAACATCCCGTTCGCGATCGTCGCGGCCGCGGGCGCCTACTTCGTCATCCGTGAGCCGAAGGGCGGCCGCAACCGCTCGCCGCTCGACATCCCGGGCGTGGTCCTGTCCACCCTCGGTCTGGTCTCCCTCGTCTACGGCTTCACCCGCGCCGAGACGGACGGCTGGAGCGACTCCCTGACGGTCGGCCTGTTCGTGGCCTCGGCCGTGCTGCTGGCCGCGTTCGTCTTCACCGAGTCCAAGGTCAAGGCTCCGCTGCTGCCCCTGCGCGTCGTCCTCGACCGCAACCGCGGCGGTGTCTACCTCTCCCTCGGTCTCGCGATCATCGCCATGTTCGGCACGTTCCTCTTCCTGACGTACTACCTGCAGATCGTGAAGGGCTACTCGCCGATCTCGACCGGCTTCGCCTTCCTGCCGATGATCGCGGGCATGATCACGGGCTCCACCCAGATCGGTGCCCGTCTGATGACCCGGGTCGCGCCGCGCCTGCTGATGGGCCCCGGCTTCCTGGTCGCCGCGGTCGGCATGCTGCTCCTGGCGCAGCTGGAGATCGGCTCGTCGTACGCGTCCCTGGTGCTGCCGGCGATGCTGCTGCTGGGTCTCGGCATGGGTACGGCGTTCATGCCCGCCATGTCGCTGGCCACGCTCGGCATCGAGCCGCGTGACGCCGGTGTCGCCTCGGCGATGGTCAACACCTCGCAGCAGGTCGGCGGTGCGATCGGCACGGCCCTGCTGAACACGATCGCGATCTCCGCGACCACCGCCTACGTCAAGGACCACATGGCGGGCGCCGGTACCAAGGCGCAGCAGCAGCTGGTCCAGGCGGAGGGCATGGTGCACGGCTACAGCATCGCGATCTGGTTCGCCGTCGGCATCCTCGTGGTCGCCTCCGCAATCGCCTTCACCCTGATCAACACCGGCCGTCCGGACGTCTCCGCGACCGCCGGCCCGGGCGCGGGCGAGGGTGCGGAGGACGAGGTGCGGGTGCCGGTCGTCGCGCACTGACCTCGCGGCCGACCCGTACTCCGGTACTTCCTCGGCCCGTGGCAGTGGCTCGTGGCCGCTCGCGGCCCGTAGCGCTCGGTGCCGCGCGTACGGACGGGGGTGGGGACGCCTCGTCCGTACGACTTCCCGGGACTGCCCCGGCTCCATGCCTCACGGAGCCGGGGCAGCCCCTTGTCCGCCTCCGGCTCCGCGGCAGACAAGGGCCGGGCAGTCCCCTGCCCACCTCCGGCTCCGCGGTAGGCGGGCTGGGGCAGTCCCTTGTCCGCCTCCGGCTCCGCGGTAGACAGAGCCGGGCAGTCCCCTGTCCGCCCCCGGCTCCGCGGTAGACAGAGCCGGGCAGTCCCCTGTCCGCCCCCGGCTCCGCGGCAGACAAGGGTCGGGCAGTCCTCTGCTTGCCTCCGGCCCTACGTTCGGCGGAGCCGGGCAGTTCCCTGTCCGCCTCCGGCCCCGCGCCCGACGGAGCCGGGAGGTTCCCCGTCCACCCCGTCCACCCCGGCCGCAGCCCTAACGCAGCCAGGGCAGGTCGGCGCCCGCGTCCTTCGGCTGGAGTCCCTCGGCGATGATCCGCATGGCTTCGCCGAAGGCCTTGCGCTGGTCCGGGCCGAGCCGGTCGAACAGGGCCTGGCGTACGGCGGCGACATGGCCCGGAGCGGTGCGCTTCAGCACCTCGTAGCCGTCGTCGGTCAGGACCGCGAACTGGCCCCGCTTGTCGGACGGACAGTCCTCGCGGCGCACCCAGCCGTTCTTCTCCAGCCGTGCGACGGCGTGCGAGAGCCGCGAGCGGGTGATCTTCGCGTTCATGGCCAGCTCCGTCATCCGCAGCCGGCGGTCAGGTGCCTCCCCGAGTTGCACGAGCAGGCCGTAGTAGATGTGCGGCATGCCCGCGTCGCGCTGGAGCTGACGGTCGAGGTGGTCCTCCAGGAGGGTCGTGGCGTGCATGTACGCACGCCAGATGCGCTGTTCCTCGTCGGTGAGCCAGCGCGGCTCTTCAGCGGGAGCGGGTGCCGTGTTCATGTACTCCACTGTACGAGCCCCTCCTTGAAACTTAAACAAACTCGCCGTACGCTCGGTCCCGACAGGAGAACTTGAGACTTTAAGCAACTGCTTCAAAGATCAAGCACTGCCGCCGTACGATGGAACTCTCCGGAGGGAGCCGTCATGTCCGCCGCCACCGAGGAGCGCCCCGCGCCGGAGCGCATGCCCGCCCTGTACCTCAGCCATGGTGCGCCGCCGCTCGCCGACGACCCCGTCTGGCCGGGCCAGCTCGCCGCCTGGTCCGCCGGCCTGCCCCGCCCCAAGGCGATCCTCATGGTCTCCGCCCACTGGGAGGAGGCCCCGCTCGCCCTCGGCGCGATTGAGACGGTCCCTCTCGTGTACGACTTCTGGGGCTTCCCCGAGCACTACTACCAGGTGACGTACGCGGCCCCCGGCGCTCCCGAACTCGCCGAGTCCGTACGGAAGCTGCTGCGCGCGCCCGGTACGCCGGTGCAGGACGTCCCGGACCGGGGTCTCGACCACGGCGCGTACGTCCCGCTCAAGGAGATGTTCCCCGAGGCCGACATCCCGGTGCTCCAGATCTCCATGCCGACGCTCGACCCGGTCCGGCTGTTCGAGATCGGGCGGAAGCTGGCGCCGCTGCGCGACGAGGGTGTGCTGATCGTCGGTTCCGGCTTCTTCACCCACAATCTCGCGGCCCTGCGGCACACCGGCGGGGGCGTGCCCACCTGGTCGAGCGAGTTCGACGACTGGGGTCACCGCGCGCTGGAGGCCGGCGACGTGGACGCGCTGCTCGACTTCGAGCGCAAGTCCCCGGCGGGCCGTCTCGCCCACCCGCGCACCGAGCACTTCGCCCCGCTCTTCGTCACCATGGGCGCGGCGGACGCCTCCGGGGAGCTCGACGGGCAGCGGTCCGTGATCGACGGATTCTGGCTGGGGATGGCGAAGCGGTCGGTGCAGTTCGGCTGAGCGCCCGCCGGCCCCGTCCCGCCTGCCGACCCGTCCGGAGCGGCCCGAACGGCCCTTCGCGCAGGGTGAATCCTGTGCGGGGTGCCGTTCCGTGTGCGGCGCCGCTCGGCGTGGGCCGGGTGTGGCGCCGCTCGGCGTGGGCCGCGTGAGGCACTGCTCCGTGTGAGCCGCGTGAGGCACTGCTCCGTGTGAGCCGCGTGAGGCACTGCTCCGTGTGAGCCGTGTGGGGCACTGCTCCGTGTGAGTCGTGTGGGCCGCGTGGGCTGTGTGGGTTCCTAGTGGGGGAGTTCCTTCTCGTACCAGGCCACGTCCCAGTAGCGGCCGAACTTGCGGCCGACCTCCTGGTAGGTGCCGATGTGCCGGAACCCGAAGCGTTCGTGCAGGCGCACGGACGCTTCGTTGGGCATCGCGATGCCCGCGTAGGCCCGGTGCAGGTCCTCGACGGCGAGTGCCGAGAAGAGCGCTTCGTAGAGGAGCGTGCCGATGCCGCGGCGTCCGGCGTCGGGGGCGACGTAGACCGTGACCTCCACGGAGGTCGCGTAGGCGGGCTTCGCGCGAAAAGCGCTGGACGTGGCGTACCCCAGAATCGCCTGTGAATCCGTGTCCGTGGCAACCATCAGGCGGTGCGGTCCGTCTTCAGGGTGGGAGAGCAGCCACGGACGACGTTGTCCGGGTGTGAACGTGTCGGTGTCGAATGTGATCGGCGTCTCACGCACGTAGTGGTTGTACAGGTCCGTGAGCGCGCCGAGATCGGCTGTCACTCCTGGCCTGACCTGCACATTTGTACGTTCTGACCGCATCGGCCCTCCCATGTGGTGCGACAGGGTACTGCATGATCAGAAAAATCCAGGTGCGGGTTGGGAATTCTGTCCTGATTCCAGTCGTTGTTTCCAGCAGATGCCGGGCACCCGGGAGGGTGAGACCCGATGTCCAGGACCACCCGCAAGCCCACCACGCAAGGGAGCACGCATGGCAACCCGTGCCGTCGCCCGTCGTCAGTCCGCCACCGGCGGGACCGCCGACGCGGCACGCAGTGTTCGCGCCGGAGGCGGCGAAATCGCCGACCGCGACCTGGTCGGCATGTACCTCGACGAGATCGCGCGAACACCGTTGCTCGACGCCGCCAAGGAAGTCGAGTTGTCCCAGGTCATCGAGGCGGGTGTGTTCGCACGACAGATCCTCGACGGTGAGACGGAGGCCAAGGCGGACGCGTCCCGTGAGGAGTTGGAGGCGCTGGTCGCCGACAGCGAGCGCGCGAAGGACGTCTTCATCCGCTCGAACCTGCGACTGGTCGTGGCCGTGGCGCGCCGTTACCCGCGCAGCGGCCTGCCCCTGCTCGACCTGATCCAGGAGGGGAACGCCGGCCTGGTGCGCGCGGTCGAGAAGTTCGACTACCGCAAGGGCTTCAAGTTCTCGACGTATGCCACCTGGTGGATCCGTCAGGCCATCACCCGTTCCATCGCCGACCAGTCGCGCACGATCCGCCTGCCCGTCCATCTGGTCGAGGAACTGGGCCGGATCCGCCGTGTGCAGCGCGAGTTCAACCGCGAGAACGGGCGCGAGCCCGAGCACGCGGAGATAGCCGCCGAGCTCGGCACGACACCGGAGCGGGTGGGCGACGTGCTGGACTGGGCGCGCGACCCGGTCTCGCTGAACATGGCCGTGGACGACGAGGGCGAGACCCAGTTCGGCGACCTGCTCGAGGACACCTCGGCGGTGTCGCCCGAGCAGTCGGTGCTCACGCTGCTGCGCAGCGAGGAACTGGACGACCTGATCGGCCACCTCGACCAGCGCACCGCCTCCATCATCAAGATGCGGTACGGCATCGAGGACGGCCGGGAGCGGACGCTCACCGAGGTCGGCAAGGAACACGGGCTCACGCGCGAGCGCATCCGCCAGATAGAGAAGCACGCCCTGCTCGAACTGAAGAAGCTGGCGCGCGACACCGGATTCGACGCGGCGGCGTAGCGGCGGCGGGATGCGCGGGGCGGGCCGGGCGAGCGGGGCACCCCGGGCGGACCGGACGGGCGAGGTGGATGGGCCGTACGGGTTGATTCACCGGGCGGGCGCCGGACCCTCGCTCCCCAGTCCGCGCACGGGCCCGCCCGCCACGATGGCCACAAGTCGACCAGACATGGCCATGTAAGGCCGCTTCAACCCGCTGGGCCCTGGGAACAAGACTTCAGGGCCCACGCTTCGGGCCCCCGCCGAGCGGAAGAAGCGAGCGGAAGTACCCAGCGGCACCCAGCGGAATCGCCGGGCGGAAACGCACCGCCCCCGAGAACCGAGTCCCGACGCACACCCCCCCCGCGCCGGGACTCTTCCAGAGCCGAGCTTTGGCGCCCCCCCCCCGGCGCCGAAGCTCGGCTCCATTGCTGTGCGGGGGACGGGTGTCGAGGCGACCGCGCGGCGGCGGAGGCGCGGCGCGCGTGACCGGATTCCGGGCAGGACGGGGACGGGCCACCCCGAACCTGAACCCCGGGGTGACCCGGACGGCAGATTCTGCCACAGCGACATAACCTGCCGTCGCCGACGGTCCACCGGCTGTCACCGCCCCCTGCGGCGCACCCTCGTGACCGTCAGGCGCCGCCAGTCTGCGGCACTTCCCCCGCCCGACTCAGCCGTGCACCCAACTCCCTTACGTAATCCACAAGTTCTCGCGGTTCGTGCACCGTGAAATCGCAGCCGACCATGGCGATCCGCACGGCCAGCCAGTCCACCGCGTCACCGGAGGAGGCCCGCAGTCGGCAGCTGTGCTCGTCGATCGGCTCGGGCGCACCGACCCAGGCGGGCACGCGCGCCGCGACGAACGCGGCCGGGGCGGCGAAGGTGACGTCGAACGTGTAGGTCTCCTGGCGCCGGTACATCGACTGCCGCAGGAACTCGGCGGCGTCCCCGGTCGGAAGCTCGCGGTGGGTGAACCGGGCCCCCGTCGCGAAGGGCTCGCTCACCCGGTCGACGCGGAACGTCCGCCAGTCCTCGCGGTCGAGGTCGTACGCGACGAGGTACCAGCGGCGGCCGGTGGAGACCAGCCGGTACGGCTCGGTCAGCCGCCGCGACGGTGTCCCGTCCCCGGAGCGGTAGGCGAACCGCAGCCGTTCTCGGCCGGCGATGCCCGACGCGATCACGGTCAGTGTCTCGGGAGCGATGCTCGCCCCGTCCCCACTGGTCAGCGGTGTGGTCGCGGCCTGGAGCGTGGACACGCGGCGGCGCAGCCGGGACGGCAGCACCTGTTCCAGTTTGGCGAGCGCCCGTACGGAGGCCTCGTCCACGCCCGCGACCGCGTGTCCGGCGCCGGCCCGCAGGCCCACCGCGATGGCCACGGCCTCCTCGTCGTCGAGGACGAGCGGGGGCATCGCCGTGCCCGCCACCAACCGGTAGCCGCCGTCCGCGCCCTTGGTCGCCTGCACCGGATAGCCCAGCTCGCGGAGCCGGTCGATGTCGCGGCGGACCGTACGACGGGACACCCCGAGACGCTCGGACAGCTCGCCACCGGGCCACTCACGGGGCGTCTGGAGGAGGGAGAGGAGCTGGAGAAGCCGGGCCGGAGTATCGGTCGTCATGATGCCCAGGGTGCCGGAGAACTAGGACACGATCTGTCCTAATAGGGCTTTAGCTTTGTCGCATGACCTCCACCGACCTCCCCGATACAGCTCTCGGCGGCGACACCGCTCTCAGCGGCCCGGCACCCGACGCCGCGGCCGACCGACGGCGCTGGCTCGCCCTCGCCATCGTGATGACCGCGGCCTTCATGGACCTGGTCGACGTCACGATCGTCAACATCGCGATCCCGTCGATCAAGCAGGACGCGGGCGCCACGTTCAGCCAGATCCAGTGGATCACCGCGGGCTACGCACTGGCCTTCGCGGCGGGACTCGTCACCGGCGGGCGGCTCGGCGACATCCACGGCCGCAAGCGGCTCTTCCTCATCGGCGTGGCCGGCTTCACGGTCGCGTCCGCGCTGTGCGGCTTCGCGGTGAACCCGGAGATGCTCGTCGCCTCGCGCATCCTGCAGGGCGCCATGGCCGCGATGATGGTGCCGCAGGTCCTGTCGATCGTGCACGCCACCTTCCCGGCGCACGAGCGCGGCAAGGTCTTCGGCCTCTTCGGCGCGATCGTCGGTCTGGGCGCGGTCTCGGGCCCGCTCCTCGGCGCACTGCTCACCGAGTGGAACCTGTTCGGTCTGGAATGGCGGCCGATCTTCCTCATCAACCTGCCGGTCGGTGTCGTGGCGCTGATCCTGGGCCGCCGCTTCATCAGCGAGTCCAAGGCGCCGAAGGCCCTGAAGCTCGACCTCGTCGGCGTCGCCCTCGTCACCCTCGGCCTGCTGATGCTGCTCTACCCGCTGACCCGCGGCCGTGAGCTGGGCTGGCCGCTGTGGGGGTACGCGTCGATGGCCGGTTCCCTCGTGGTCTTCGCGGCGCTGGTGGCGTACGAGAGGCGGAAGACGGCGCGGGACGGTTCACCGCTGGTCGAACTGTCGCTGTTCCGGGTGAAGAGCTTCGCGGCGGGCATCGCCGTGCAGACCGTCTTCGGAGTCGCGCTCGGCATCTTCTTCCTGGTCTGGACGCTGTACATGCAGATCGGACTGGGCTGGAGGCCGCTGCACGCGGGGCTGACCGGGGTGCCGTTCTCGATCGCCGTCTCGGCCGCGGCGGGCATGTCCGTGCAGCTGCTCGTCCCGCGCTTCGGGCGCAAGGTGCTCCAGGCGGGCGCCCTGGTCATGGCGCTCGGCGTGCTGCTCTACATCTGGGAGTCCGACCGGTACGGCATGGACATCGCCTCCTGGCAGATGGCCCTTCCGCTGGTCGTCATGGGCGCCGGCATGGGCTTCATCGTCGCCCCGCTGACGGACGCCGTGCTCTCGGATGTCCCGCGCGAGCACTCGGGTTCGGCCTCGGGCCTGATCAACACCGTGCAGCAGATGGGCAACGCGCTCGGCCTCGGCCTGGTTTCGGTCCTCTTCTTCGGAGAGATCCCCGACCGGCTGACCCGCACCCAGGTGGGCCCGGCCTTCGTGAACGCCTTCCAGCACGCGCTGGGCTGGGTCGCCGCCGTACTGATCGTCATCTTCCTGCTGATGTTCGCCCTGCCGAAGCGGCCGGCCCAGCACGTGGAGGGCGCGCAGGACGAGACGGACGCCCAGGACCGGAGCGAGAACGGGGACCAGGGCCGGAAGCCGGAGTTCGTCGGCTGATCCCGGCCCGGGGCCGCGCCAGGCTCCGCAGACCACTCGCGTGACGCGGAGGTCCGAACCGGGAAGGGCCCGGCACCCCAGGGTGCCGGGCCCTTCCGGATCTTCAGCCCAGCCGTGCGGCCCGACGCTCCATCGCGTCCCGGGCCGCGTTCTCCGACGCGTACACCTCGCACATGTGCCGCCGGTCCGGTGTCGCCGTGTGCTCGACCTCCCACAGGGAGATCTCCTGCCCGTCGCGGAGCAGGAACGCGTGCTCGTAGAGCGAGAAGCACAGCCCCGCCTGCCCCGCCCGGCAAGGGCGCCCGAAGGCCTGCGTGATCTGGTGCGCGAACGCTTCCCGGAGCAGGAGCGACGTGAGGTCGGCGCCCGGCCGGTCGGGATTCTCCGCGCGCCGCAGGAGCCGGCGCGCGTGATCGGCGGAGTCGTCGGGAAGGTAGGTGTGACGCGGCTCGGGGACCGACGACAACGGCACGAACACGGGCAGCTCGAAGTCCGGCGTGTCCGGCGGGAGAGGGAGCCGGGCCGTGGCCGCGCGCAACTCCTCCTCGTCGGCGTAGACCTCGTGCTGGGCGTCACGACCGGTCGCCGTGTTGTGCACCAGCTCCCACAGCGTGACGGCGGAGCCGTCGGCGAGCAGCCAGGTGTGCCGGTACGTCTCCCGGTGCAGCCCCGCGCTGTGGTGCGCGGAGTGCAGCGAACTGTCGTGCGCCAGCGCGAAGTCGAGCCGCCGTATCGCCTCGTCGGGCAGCTCGAACGAGTTCAGGGCGCGGCCCAGAAGTCGTGCGAGATGCTCCTCCGGAGACTCGGGCGACTCGGGTGGTTCGTACGCTGCTGTCTCGTACGGAACGCTCAAGGTTTCTCCCGGCGTTGCTGCATGTCACCTTGTGGGTGCATACCGTAGCCCCTCGGTCGGACATCATGTCCGCGAACCGAGAAAACGTGCGGACGGAAAACGCGCGGGCCGCACGGTGCGTTCCCCCGCGGTTCGCGGCGACCTCAAAAGGCCCTCGTCAGACGGCACTTCCGGTGACTCGCGCGTCCCGCGAAAGGTTCCGGCCGTTGCGCCCGATGTCCGGCAAGGCGCCCTTGCCGCACCCGTTCCCTACCGCTACGACGCCCCCGGCGCACGAATCGTTCCCGCCCCGCCCCACTTCCCCCGCCCCCCGCCCCCTGCCCCCTGCCCCCTGCCTCCCGCCCCGCGGACCCGGCCCGGGGCGGCGCCGCGTCCGGCCCGCCGCCCCGGCCGAACCCTCACGAGAGCGAACCGGGACGATCGCCCGGCCCGGCCTCCCCGTACAGCTCTCCGTACGACGGCCACGCCCCGCCCGGCCCGTCCACCGACTCCGCCGCGCGCACGGCGCGCACGATCGCGCGCGTCACCTGGTCCGCGCCCGCCGCGAGGATCTCGTTGAGCGCCAGGGGATTCTCGGTGGCGAGCCGGCGGGCGCCCGTGGCCAGCGCGAACACCGTGTCCCCGTCGTTCAGCAGATGCACCGGCCGCACGGCACGCGCGATCCCGTCGTGGGCCGTACCCGCGAGCTTCTGCGCCTGCGCCCGCGTCAGGGCGGCGTCGGTGGCGACGACGGCGAGCGTGGTGTTCAACGGCGGCGGCGCGTTCCTCGCGGCGGCCTCCGCGAGCCGCAGCCGGGCGGCCTCGCGCACCGCGGCGGACGGACCCGTCGTACGCCCTAGCGCCAGTTCCCCGTACAGCGCTCCCGTTTCCGGTTCCACCACCGAGCCCACCGCGTTGGCCACCACCAGCGCGGCCACCGTGACACCGGACTCCAGCACGGCGCTCGCCGTCCCGACCCCGCCCTTGAGCTGCCCGACCACCGCTCCGGTACCGGCGCCCACGCAGCCCTCGCGCACTGGCGCGCCCGGCGCACTCGCGTCGGCCGCCTCGACCGCCGCGAGCCCGGTGGACGCGTCCGGCCGCGACCGGAAGTCGCCGCCGCGCCCGAGATCGAAGACGCAGGCGGCGGGTACGACGGGCACGACGTGCGTGGGGTCCGGCCCCACGCGCACCCCGCGCCCGCGCTCCTCCAGCCACGCCATCACGCCTGATGCCGCGTCCAGACCGTACGCGCTGCCTCCGGTCAGCACGAGGGCCTCGATCTTCTGCACGAGGTTGCGCGGATCGAGCGCGTCCGTCTCCTTGGTGCCGGGCCCGCCGCCGCGCACGTCCACGGCGGCGATCACGCCTCCCTCGGGAGCGAGCACCACCGTCGTCCCCGTGAGCCGGCCGTCCCCGCTGCGCGTCGCGTGCCCCACCCGCAGACCCGTGACATCCGTCAGAGCGTCAACTGTCATACGCCCAGTGTTCCCCGGACTTCATCACCACCCCCGCCACCACGGCCAGCGCGGAGACGATCCCCGCGGCGAGGACCGCCCAGTCGCCCAGGAAGGTGCACAGGATGACGAGCAGCGCGGTGCTCGGCAGCACGAGCTGCTGGGCGATGCCGACCTTGAAATGGCGGGAGTGCAGCGCCCAGACGGCGAGGAGGTACAGAGCGGTCGGCAGGGTCACCGCGGCGGACGCCGAGAGCGCCGAGATGTGCGCCGTGCCGACCGTCTGCTCGACCGCGACCTCCAGACCCGCGCCGATCGCGGCGGCCGACGCGAAGATCAGATAGTGGCCGTACCCCCACAGGAAGGCCTGCCCGCTGGACCGCAGATGGCCGTGGATCGGCACCGCGAAATAGATCCACCAGGCGGAGAACACGATCAGCAGGCCGCCCGCGGCGATGGGCAGCAGCTCGCTCAGCGCGTCGTGCTCGTCTACGGCCGACTTCACCGCGACGGTGGCGGCGGCGATCGTCTCGCCCAGCACGATGATCGTGAACAGTCCGTACCGCTCGGAGATGTGGTGCGGATGCCAGGACGTGGTGAAGTCCTTCTCCGCGAACAGCGGGACGCACAGCTCCGCGAGGGCCGCCGCCAGGAAGACCCACGGGCGGGCCGCCTCCGGCACGAACAGCAGGCCGAGCCAGCCGATCTGGCACAGCAGGACGCCGCCCGCGTACCGCAGCGCCATGGTTCTCTCGGTTCCCTCGGTGGAGCGGGCCACCCGCAGCCACTGCGCGATCATCGCGAACCGCATGATCACGTAGCCCAGCCAGACGACCAGGAAGTCATGGCTCTCGAACGCCTTGGACACCCCGGCCGCGAGCACCAGGACGCCGGCGATCTGCACCAGCGTGACGACCCGGTAGAGCACGTCGTCGTTGTCGTAGGCGGACGCGAACCAGCTGAAGTTCATCCACGCCCACACGTGAGCCAACGGAGCAACACCGGCCCTGACCTGCGGAAACACCTCTGAACTAGAGGTGCCCTCTCCATCAGTCAGGGGCGGTCCGACTCTGGCGAACGGATGAACCATGGAACGGGAAGACCTTCCCACGCTGCGCGCTCTCGGCTTCAAAGACGCCGAACTCAAAGAGCTTGGACTCTGGGAACCGGCGACCGGCGACCCGGTCGATTTGGCGGATGCCTATATCCGACGCAGCAAGAAAAGCGACGACCTCGCAACGCTCCGGGCGCACGTCCGGGACATCTGCCGCGCGGCATCCAGCGAGGAAAAGAAGATCCGGCGAGTCTGGTTTGAACAGCGCAGCGCGAGCAAAGCGCACGTCCGGCGCGAAGAATTTGAGAAGGCGACTGCCGCCCTGCTGGAAGGGCGGAGCAAGACGCTTTACGTGTGGCGCACCGACCGTCTTTCCCGCCGTGGCATGGGAGCGGTTGACCGGCTGATTGACGAACTGACGCCCCGTGGCGCGCGAATCGTCGTCACCTCCGAGGCGCTAGATTCCTCACTTCCGGGAATGCGGCTCATCTTCGGAATTCTCGCCGACCGTGCACGCGAGGAAGCTGCCACGATCAGCAAGCGCACGAAGATCGGCAGCGACGCACACAAAGCAGAGGGTCGCTGGCCGGGCGGAGTAGTGCCCTACGGCCTGCGCTGCCCCAAGGGAACAGGAAAGCTGGAGCACGACCCAAAGGAGTACACGACAGCACGGCAGATCGCAGAGGCGCTACTGAACGGCGACACGCCGAAAGAGATTGCCGACAAGCTGAACGGCGAACGAGTCAAGACCCGTAAGGGCAAGCAATGGCGCGCACAGACCATCATCCATCTCGCCCAATCGCCTAGCTGGGCCGGGCTCATTCCGGACCGCGAGCGGGTAACCGACGAATTCGGTGCCCCTCTCGACAAGTGGCACCGAGGCGGTAATCCGCTCGTGGGTTCAGACGGTCACCCGGTGCAAGCCGGAAAGGGTGTCATCACCTTCGCTGAGCGGGAACTGATCCTGGCCAAGTTCTCCGCCCGCTCTCGCCCCGGTACGTCGTTTGGCGACCGAACGCGCGGAATACGAAAAGCGGCCACGATCCTTACGGGACTGCTGCGTTGTCCGCGCTGCAAGGGGCCCATGGGTAACGGCGGCCGTAACTACCGCTGTCTGGCACGCATCAACCAGGGGGAATCAGTGTGTGCGGGAATCGCGACGCTGCGAGAGCGGGCAGATGAGGCAATGGCAACGATGTGGATCAACCACATTCTTTCCCTGCCGCCGGAATCGCCGACGATCCAGGCCATTGCGCGCCGTTGGCTCTCGTACCAGGACCCGGCCAAGGAAGCACGCAAGAACGCCGTTTCGGCAGCGCTCGACAGTGCGGCAGCGCGTGAACTCCGCCTCCAGAAAGAGTTCTTCATCGGTGGGGGAATGGACGAGGCTGTTTACACCTCGTTGCGCTCCGACTTGACCGCGCAAATCGCGGGACTCAAAGCGGAGTTGGCGGAGTTGTCGCGCGAGGCTGACCTTTCCCCCCTGATGGACCCGGAAGCGCTCGCGGCGCTGTGGGACGTCGCTGGAATCGAGGGGCAGCGAGCGCTGTTGAAAGCCGCTCTTACAAGGGTCACCTTGCTGCCCCCCAAGCACATCGGGGACCGGACGCCGATCCTTCAACGGCTGATGCCGGAGTGGCGCGACAACGGCCACGAGGCGCGTATAGAGGCCGTCCTCGACGCCTGGGATAAGAGGCGCCCGCAGCAGTAGCGAGAGCAGCACACCGGCCCCCGGTTGGGAGAGATCCCGCCGGGGGCTTTCTCGTGCCCTGTGCGCCTCCGTGAGCCCATTGCAGCCCCCGCGCTGGCTTTCTTGCCTGGATCGGGGTGCCGTGCCGCTGTGCGGCCGCACGGAGCCCCGTAGAGAGCCCCTCTCAGACCTCAGTACCAAGACAACCGCCCAACACTGGAGAGACCACATGCACTCTGGCACCAACACCCCGGCGCGCTTCATCGACGGGCCAGCGATGAGGGTCGACATAATCACTGGCCAGCTAACTACTGCGGTCTTTGAGGGATACCTCGCCGACTGGCAAGAGGAAGACAGCCACAGAGGAAGGCTTGTCCGGGCTTTCCGGTCGAACCTGCATGACCGCCAAGAGATTCAACTGCGGCGAGTCGCAATGCTCATTCACTATGCAGAGCACGCGGAAGGGTTCGCCGATCCCATTGAGGGTCTGGAGTACCACTGAGACTCACGTCCCTCAGCTTTAAACAGCCCCGTTCGACCTCCCAGGGTCGGGCGGGGCTTTCGTATGCCCTGTGCGCCCCTGAGAGCTCCTTGCAGCCCTGCCCGGCCCCCCTCGGTCCGGTGGGGCTCCTCGTGCCGCCGTACGGCCATACGGAGCCTTGCTGGCGCATTTCGTGAACACCGCTCCCGGCCACTCCATAAAAACTAACGGCCCGTCAGATACGGGCTCGCCGGCCTGGGTTTCTAACGGTGCGTCAGACTCCGTAACCGGCGAGCCGTAGAAGCGCCCTATCAGCGGCGCGGGAAGTGACGGCAGTGTCACGGTGACCGCAATGGATCAAGCTCCGAACAGCGCTGATGACGGTTGACGTTCGGACCCTATTTTTCAGTACTGCAAGAGAAGTTCCATTGCCAATCTGAGAAATGGGGTCCGAACGTCAACCGTCATGGACCCTTGAAACTAGAGACCCCCTCTCAGACCTCAGTAAGAACACTCCCGGACATGCCGGGTTGCGCATGCCAGCCGGTGTGCGGGGGGCCAACAAGAGGACGCAAGGATGAGCGCACGATCTCAGTATTTCCAAGCGCATCGCCGAGTGGACGACGCAAGAGGGAAGGCACGTACGCACGTCTGCAATTGGTGCGGCAAGGCTGCCAATCACTGGGCGTACGACTGGGCAGATCCGAATCAGCACGAGGTCGAGGACTATGTCTGGTCTTCCGATCCGCTGCACTACATTCCACTCTGTGCCCGTGATCACGCACTGTTCGACCGCGCACGCATTCGCGTTGGCCTCGCTGGCTTGGACGCCGCGATTGCCCCGCTAAAAGCGGAGGCCGCTAGGCGACTGACCGAAGAACAGAAAGCGTGGCACGCTGGGCAGTGCGAGCGGCAGTCGCTGATCAATGACACCGCCAACGCCATTGCGTCGCGAGCGAAATTCGCGAAGATCGACGCACGGCGCGACGAGGAGCGGGCAAAGCAGAAACGCGAATGGTCCCGCGCTATCACTCCTCTGGACACGTTGTGTGGCTACTTTCCAGTCATGGCGGTCCTCGGGGACGAGTCGCACCGCATGACCGGGGCAGATGCCTATGCCCTCTACGAGGAGTGGTCCGAGGCGGAAAGCTTCACCCGGAGACTCACGCGTTCGCAGTTCTACGCAGCTCTCGGGTCTATTCCCTATGTCACTCGAAAGCGCACACGCAACGGAACGGAATTTATAGGCATCCGACCCACAACGGGCCTGTGAGCAGCATCGCCGCGCATCACGGGTCCCAACGCATCAGTGCGCGCATGCATGCGCTTGTACCGGTCGGGGCTAGATACGCCCTCTCTAATGTAAGTGTGAAAGGGTCCCGCGCCCATACATAACCGGCGGACCGAGGACCCTTTCACATCACCTCCCAAATTTGGGAGCTGCGAATACGCCCAGTCGGATGCCACGTTTCCTGGGCCGTACGAACTCCCGAGCATGCCGGGTAAGCATGCCGACTAAGAGAGTCCCGGTTGCGCCGGACTTCTATTGCGGACGGCATCCGGCAATAGGAGTCCATGCGGCCGGGGCTCTTTTGTCATTCCTACGAGAGGGACGCGCGTGACTCCGCCACTTCGCACCTGCCGAACCTGTCAGCAGACATGTTCCGTTTTCGAGTTCAATCGGCCCGCGCGTGGCATGCACTGTGATGAGTGCCAGCACGCTAAGGCTCTCGACGCGCTGTATCGGATATGGGCTGCAAGCTTCCCTCGTTGAGGGATATGCGCCGCTGCCTTTCGGTCTACGCCTAGGCGTAAGCGACTGCACCCCCTCGGGAATGGGTGCCCCTTGTGTGTAGCGGGTGCACCCTGCACTACCTGGCAAGAACACCCGTACCTCTCGCCGATATGGCGGGGGCGCTAAGCGCGAGCTGAGGCAATCAGACGGCAGCCCGATTGCGCGTGGCGTGGGGCGGCACGGACGATCCGACCGGCGAGCGCGTCATCCCGCTGAGCAAGGCAGGACCAACGAACCAGGAAACCTCAGGGTCTTGTGTCGCTCGTGCAACAGCGGGCGCGACAACAGGACGTGAGGGAAAGGCACTTCGACCCGCTGAAGAGTGAGGTTCACGAGGTGCCGCCATTGGCGGGCGGTTGAGGTGCTGATCGAACGAGGGCGCGAAGCCCTGTGCAGCGCTGACAGCCCTTCTCCGGGGTCACACCCCTACCGGCTGACCGGCGCGCTCTCCGAGGTGCTGTGAGGGCTCTCCAGGGGGATATGGGGGACCACACCAGGGGTGGGGGGAGGTCAGAACTCGGGCCGTGCCCGTCTCGGCACCCCCGCCCTTCCCTCGGAATGAACGCGCGCATATTTCCCGGAATTGGTGGGAAACCCGCAGGTCAGCGCGTTTCTCGTGTTTTTCTCTCGCATTCCTTCGCATTTTCTCGCGGCTTTGCTCAGCGACCCCGATATGCGGGTTCCCCATGCGCCGCCGACTCCTCGGGGAGGGGCTCAATTCATGGCAGCGACAAGCGGAATAGCAGGCCGGGGGGTTGCGGTGCCTGTTGAGGCTCTGCAAGACATTGAGTACCTGCGTGAGCGGCCCGGCATTGTCGACTACGACGGCTTTGTAGCCAACTGGCACGCAGATCATTGGGACCGATTCCAGGTCCGAGCGGATGCGTGCACGAATGCACAGGCGCGCGAGGAATGGCTAGCGGTCCTTGAAGAAATGTGCCGCCGTCTTCTTGAGGCAGGACTCAGTATCTGAGTCCCCGTAAAACTTCCGGCGCTTGCCGTCGGGGGCACGGGATGGTCGGCGCTTTGGCGGGCGCATAGCGAAGTAGCACGGTCCGGGCTCCTCTCCTGACTTGGGCCGTGCTGCTTTGTGACCCGCTGAATTGACCAATTCCCAAAGCCCAAATTCGCCTAATTGCTCGGGCCGAGCCGGCCTCGGGTGATTCGTAATGCCCAAATCCCGGGCCTTTCCATCTGGAGACAACCAATGATCAAGCCTGAAATCCGCAAGCTACTGAATGCCGCCGAGGGCGAGGAGCGCGGGCTGAACGCTCGTGAGGTCGCCGCCGTCATCAACTCGATTCCGGCGGATGAGCGAATGGCGCGCACCGAGATACTTGCCGCCGTGAACGGCCCGAACGGCCCGGATTCTCCGGAGACTCGTGAGGCTATCGCGGAGACCCTCAAGTTCATGGAGCTTCGTGCCGCTGACGCTGCTGAGGACACTGCCCGCGCAGCGTTTGAGGCTGAGGCCCGTTCTCTCGCTCAGCGTGCTGGCGGTGCGCTTCTCGGTTCCGAGGAGCGTTCTTATGGTCGTCGTGACGAGGGCGACGAATGGCGTGGCCTACTGCCGTCCGGAAACGAATACCGCACC
This sequence comes from Streptomyces sp. NPDC021080, assembly GCF_044333225.1. Classification (NCBI taxonomy): domain Bacteria; kingdom Bacillati; phylum Actinomycetota; class Actinomycetes; order Kitasatosporales; family Streptomycetaceae; genus Streptomyces; species Streptomyces sp. NPDC021080. The sequence goes on from NZ_JBIRQM010000008.1 coordinate 384,642, forward strand.
CTGATTGCCGGTGTTTCGCCGTCGGCGGGCGGTTACGCGGTTCCGACGACCGTTGCTGACAAGTGGGTTGAGCACCTGCGAAACTCGTCGGTCTTCCTAAAGGCTCCCGGAATCAACCTGCACCGGTTTGAGGGCGGCTCGTTCGTCCTGCCGTCGCTGACTAGTTCCAGCACGCCCGGCGTAACCGCCGAAGGCGCAAGCATTGCTGAGAGCGCGGCGACTTTCGCGGGTCTGACTTTCGCGCCTCAGAAGTACGCTGACTTCTACAAGGCGAGCAACGAGGTTATCAGCGACGCCAGTTTCGATATGCGAAACCTTATCGCTGGCGTCATGACGCGTAACCTCGCGGCTAAGGTCGACCTAGATTGCTTCCAGGGCACCGGCACTTCGCAGCTAACCGGCCTCACAAAGTCCGGTGTCGGTACTGCGGTGAACCTGACGGTAGGAAACACGGTCGTTAAGTGGGACAACGTGATCTCCGCTTACAGTGACATCGAGGGTATCGGCGCGACTCCCGGAGTCATCTGGGCTTCTCCCGATATGGCTAAGGCGCTGCGGACCGAGCGGGAAAACTCCACCAACGGCGGTTATCTAGCGGGCCAGGTTACCGACCCTGTGGCCAAGGCTGGAGTTGGTCTTCCGCTGCTTGTCTCGGCGAACCTTCCGGCCAAGACCGTCATCGTCGCTGACCCCACTCGGGTTCACATCGGTGTCCGCTCGGATGTGGCACTTGCCATGAGTGAAGACTTCCTGTTCGACAAGGACGCCGTCGCGTTCCGTGCCACGTTCCGCGTCGCTGGTCTAGCGGTCGATAACCCTGCTGCGGTCGTCGTGATCAAGGCTTCCGCGACCTAATAAAGACTCCCCGGGTTTGGCGGCTCGGGGTGGCCAGAAATGGCGTTGTCCATGCAGAGAGAGCCCCTGCTCTGTCGCTGGGTGCAGATCCCAAATTTGGGAGCTGCTATCCGGTGGCAGAGTAGGGGCTCTCTTGCTTTATCTGACACTCCGTCAGTCATGATCTAGGGTGCCGAATGCTCGGCGAGTAGCGCGGCGACTTCCGGCACGTCTGCATAGTCCTGCAACCGGCGGAGAATGACGCGCACGCGCTCTGCCACTCTTTCTGACGGCGTGTCAGCTCCGAGTGAAATGACCCTCTCGGCCACTGCTGCCGATTCCTCGGGCTCGCCGCCGTCGGCAAGTGCAACGGCCAGCCACGACAGGTAGAGGGCCAATTCGCGAGTGTGCGTGGCGTCGTAGCCGCTGAGCACTTCACGGAGCAATGGGACGGCGCGCAAGGGCCGGTGAATCTCTGTGTAGACCCGGCTTTCCATGACCCGCAGTTCGCCAGCGTCGACCCAATACAGATATGCCGGTGACTCGATTCCCTCGGCGTCCTCGCTGAGCGCTTGCCCGGCTTCTCCGAGTGCGCGCATGGCCGCTTGTCCGTTCTCGATTCCACCGGCTTTCGTGTGGGCCCATGCGACCCGGTCCAGATACAGCGCGCGGGCTTTGGGTGGAGCGTCGCTGCCAGCGTCATGTAAAGCAGCTTGTGCCAGCGTCAGCCCCTCGGATTCCCGCCCGGTGTTCGAGAGTTGATAGGCCAGCGATCCGGCGATATTCCCGGCAAGGGTGTGGTCCTCGGCCTGTGTGGCGGCGCTCAAACCGAGGCGGTAAATGCGCTCCGCCTCGCCGTGCTGTCCGGCATCCGAGGTGATCCAACCTGCAATCTGTGCCAACTCGCCAATCTGGCGCAGCAATTGGCGCCCCACTTCGCCGCTGTGGCTGCTTTCCCGGTAGATCTTCACGGCGGAGCGCAGTTCACGCAGCGCGGGACGGATTAGGTCACCGCCAGCGAGGACGTCATCGGCGAGCCGTAGGCCGTGCACGCGCTGTTGTAAGTCGTCCACCTGAACCATGCCGATCCGGCGCCCTGTGCGGCCCTCTGTGGGGCTTAGCGGGTCTCCTTCGGGCAGGAAGTCGGCCAGCGTCGGCAAGGGCGGCTCAGCGGGTGCCAAGGGGGTGCGGAGCACATCCACGGATACGCCGAGAGCGGCAGCGATGAACGGCAGCCATTCACGGGGCGTACGCCGCCCTGTCTCCCACCGGCTGACTTCCTGGCGTCCGACCGGCTCGCCGACCACACCGGCCGCCCGGCAGACCTCGTGAGCCAGCCGCGATTGACTCCAACCGCGCTGTTCCCGCAAGTGTTTGATGTTGGCCCCGATGCTCCCCATGTTCTCGATTCTGGCCTACAGGGCGGGATTCCTGGCCTACATCGGGGCAGACAGTGGGCCGCTAGTCACTGATCATTTCCGGGCAGAGTCTGGACGGCATGACGGAGCCTCAGCGATATCCGGCAGCGCCGGTCGAGCTGCCCCTAGACCCATGGCTGTTGGAAGGGACGCCGGTCAATGGCTGCGATGTATGCATGGCACTCGCCCAGCAGCGGAAAGCGGCACTGCACGACGGGAAGAGCGGGAAGGCATTTGAAGCAGCGGCGGAGATCCGCAGGCATCCGCACGGTCGGAATTCATGACGACAGCCCCGGTGCGTACGGCTGAACCCGGAAGTTCCTATCGTCCTGCTGATACTCCGCGCGCCGGTCGAACGGGTGGGGTTCCGCCGTGGTCGCTATGGAAGTACGGAGATCTCTGCGGTTGTTGTGCCGGGCACGGCGAAATCTGGTGTGACAGCTGTTGCGGATTCGATGGCTGTCCGCGCTGTGGGTGGACCGAGAAACGGCCGTGCCCCGAGTGCGTCGGCGGAAGTGCGGAGCCGATCCGCTGGTGAGACTCCGGCTCGTAGAGGGCGGGCCAAGCAAGGCTCAGCGGGTCGGCTCTGCGTACGTCCGTCTGCGGCGCATGAGTTGGGCTTTCTGCGTTCGTCTGCGCAGGTCAGGGGGCCGCGCGGTAAGGTGGTGTCCTGTTGGTCCACGCCCACCAGATGGCGAAGAAGATCATCGCGTAGTCGAGGATGCCCTGACCCGCGTGGCCCCCGGCCACGGCGTGCACCAGCTCGGACCCCGCCTGGGCGATGGCCACCACGAAACACAGGTCGAACAGGAGTTCCAGCGGTGACGCCACCCGGTGCGCCTCGTCGCGGCCGCGGGCGGTCATTCTGCGCAGCGTCCCGCGGCTCGCGGGCCGCGGTGCCGAGGGGGACTCGGGAGCGGAACGGGAGGTCATAGGGCCAAGCACAGCAGAAAAGCCCCGGAAATTCTTGTGAACACCTTCACAAGCGGTGCCGGTGCCGGAGGGGGCCCGCCGGGAGTCCCGGATCGGTGCCGAGCGCCGTCCGCCCGCTCCCGGCGGCGGCGCGTCCGTCACGGCGTCGAGGCGCCCGGCCCGGCCGGGGTGGGCCGGCATCCCCGCGGCGTACTCTGGGGACATGAGTCCCGCCCCCGCCCCCGAACCGCGTGATCCGAAGTCGGCCCTGGTCTTCGACGATCCGCTGAACCAGCAGTCCTCGGACGATACGGACCGCGGGTGGGGCGAGCGGGCCGACGGTACCGGTGACAGTGCCGCCGACCTGAAGCGCTTCCTCGACGAGAAGCCGCCCCACCACCTCTGAGCCCGGCCCCGGGAATCCCGGCCACCGGAGTCCCGGCTTCGGGAATTCCGGCCCCAGGTCTCCCGGTGCCGACGCCTGTCGGGTCCCCGCGTGTACGCCCGGGGACGAGCCGTCAGTACTGGCGGTGGCCCTGACCGCGCTGGGCGATCAGTTCGTTGCGGATCTCCTTCAGCACCTCCAGCTCGGTCACCTCGAGGACCTCCTTCGTGCCTTCCTTCGCCTTCTGGCGGTCGGCCTGCCGGGCCAGGAACTTGGCCATCGGCAGCACCATCAGGAAGTACACGACGGCGGCGGTGATCAGGAACTGGAGCGAGGCGCCCAGCACCGAGCCCCACATGAGGTGGATGCCCTTGGCGTTCTCGCAGGGGCCCTCCAGGCAGGAGCTGTAGCTGTCGAGGTTCTTCGTGCCGACAGCGCCGACCAGCGGGTTGATGATGCCCTTCACCACGGAGTTGACGATGTTGGTGAAGGCCGCGCCGATGACCACGGCGACAGCCAGGTCGATGACGTTGCCACGCATGATGAAGGCCTTGAAGCCCTCCCAGACGCCGGGCTGATGATTGTTGCTCACTAGGGGGCCCCTCCGCGCAGGTTGTGGAACAAACAGCTCCGCAACCTACGGCAGGGCGCGCCGGGGTGATCCAACTGGGTGGCTCGAAGGAGGGACTTGACACGGTTTCGTCACTCATCGCAGCGTCACCGCCAGCCGTGATGTGGTGCCGGCGCCGGCCAGCCGCACGGCCGTCGCGCGCGGGACGGAGAGGACGACCAGTGCTCCGGTGCCGGTGGTGCCGACATCCGGAACCCCGGTGACGCGCGCCCCGGCCGCGACCACTCGCACCGCGCCGCCGCCGTCCGCGGCGACCACGTCGACCCGGTCGCCGGGACGCAGCAGGCTCACCGTGGCGCCGTCCGTGATCCGGACCGGCGCCCTCACCGTCTCGGCCGGGCCCGGTCCGTGCACGGGTGCGGAGGCCGCGGTGGAGGCGGACGCGGAAGCCGTGGAGGGCATGGATGCCGGATGTCCGCGTGCCCGCCCGGCATCGCCCGGACCGGCCGCCACGAGCGCGGCCGCCGTCATCGCCAGTCCGGCGGCGACCGCCCGCCTCCTGTGCCGTGTGAGAAGCGGCAGCCGACAACGCCCGCCCCGCACACGGACGGGCGCGAACTGCGGCACCTCGCACGTCGGAGGCGTGTCCGCGCCCGGCGGGCGGATGAATTGCGAGAGCTCTGCCATGGTGACCACCACCTGCGACGAGGGACCGGCTTGCGCTCCCACGATGAGGCCTCGCGGCGAAGCCCGCAGGCGCCCGTGGATCACCCGGGGACTGTGGACAACTCCCTCACCCGAACGAGAGATTCCACCCGCGCCCCCGCTCTCGCACCCGCCCCGCTTTCGCCGTCGTCCTGCTCTTGCCCCGCTCCGGTCCGCGTCCGGACCCGCTCCCGGCGCTTCCGCGCCACCCTGGACGCAGGGCGGCGCGGAAGTCGTCACGGTCGGCGGAAGCGGAAGACGCCATGGTCGGCGGAAGCGGATTCGGTCACGGTCGGCGGAAGCCGCCGAGGCAGGCGGGTACCGCCACGGCCGACGGGTACCACCACGGCCGACGGACGCCCCCACGGCAGGCCGGACGCCGTTACGGCAGCTCGAAGCCGGGGTCCATCCCGCCCAGCGCCCTTGTGCACAGACAGTCCCGCGACGCGTTCTCCGGCAGCCCGGCGACCGCGTCGAAGAGAACGCCCCGCAGCCGGTCCACATTCGCCGCGAACACCTTCAGCACCTCGTCGTGCGAGACGCCCTCGCCGCTCTCGGCGCCCGCGTCGAGATCGGTGACCAGCGTCAACGACGTGTAGCAGAGCTCCAGTTCGCGGGCGAGCGCGGCCTCGGGGTGCCCGGTCATACCGACCACCGACCAGCCCTGCGCCTGGTGCCAGAGCGATTCGGCCCGGGTGGAGAAACGCGGGCCCTCTATGACCACGAGCGTGCCGCCGTCCACCGGCTCCCAGTCCCGTCCGCGGGCCGCTTCCAGGGCGGCCGTACGGCCGACGGGGCAGTAGGGGTCGGCCAGCGACACGTGCACCACGTTCGGCACCGTGCCGTCGGCCAGCGGCAGCCCGTCGAAGTAGGACTGCGACCGTGACTTCGTACGGTCCACGAACTGGTCCGGAACGAGCAGGGTTCCGGGCCCGTACTCGGGACGCAGCCCGCCGACGGCACAGGGGCCGAGGATCTGGCGGGCGCCGACGGAGCGCAGCGCCCACAGGTTGGCCCGGTAGTTGATGCGGTGCGGCGGCAGATGGTGGCCGCGGCCGTGGCGGGGCAGGAAGGCGACCCGCCGGCCGGCGATCTCGCCGAGGAACAGGGAGTCGCTGGGCGGCCCGTAGGGGGTGTCCACCTGCAGCTCGGTCACATCGTCGAGGAAGGAGTAGAAGCCCGAGCCGCCGATGACGCCGATCTCGGCCAAGGCCGTCGGCTGCTCCCCGGCCGGGGTCTGTGGGTTCTCCGTGTTCGCCATGAACGGCACCCTACGGGCTGTCCCGGACGGAAGAGGGCCGAGGGCTCCGTGCCGGAAACGGGCCGGGGACTCTGTGCCGGAAGCAGGCCGAGGACTCCATGTCGGAAGCGGGCCGGGGACTCCGTGCCGGAAGACGGCCGAAGACCCACTCGCCGAAGAGGGCGGGGCCCGTGCCGGGAGAACGCCGAAGACCCCGTCGTCGTACGACGACGGGGTCCCGTGAAATCGAGCCCTGTGAGGCCTGATGGGCCTTCTGGCGACGGCGACGGCCGGCCGGGACGGGAGCCCCGGCGGACCGAGGAGTCCCTACGCGGCGGAGCTGCCGGCCGAGCTGGTGCCCGACGACTTCGCGTCCGAGGACGACGAGGCGGACGCCGACGACGAGGACTTCGCGTCCGAGGACGTGGACGTGGACGGCTTCGAGGCGGGCGAGCTGCTCGACGACGAGCCGCGGCTGTCGTTGCGGTAGAAGCCGGAGCCCTTGAAGACAATGCCGACGGCTGAGAACACCTTCTTCAGGCGGCCGTTGCAGCTGGGGCATTCGGTCAGGGCGTCGTCGGTGAACTTCTGCACCGCCTCGAGGCCCTCGCCACACTCGGTGCACTGGTACTGGTAGGTCGGCACTTGTCTTCCTCCTGGCACTCTCACTCAGTGAGTGCTAACGACGGTCCATACTGACGTATTCCGCGAGATCAGTCCACTGTCACCGGCACGCGGTGACCGACGCCACGTGCGACGGCGCGGCTCGGGGCCCCTGGGGCGAGGCGTGAACGCAGTGCCACCAGGGTCGCCAGAGCCAGTGCCGTACCGGCCATCGGTACCAGGAACCCGGCGCCGCCCCAGAGCCTGTCCTCCAGCTGTCCGGCGACCGTGACGGCCGCCGCCTGGCCGAGCGCGACGGCACCGGTGAGCCAGGTGAAGGCCTCGGTGCGGGCGCCCTGCGGAACGAGGCTCTCGACCAGGGTGTAGCCGGTGATCAGGCTCGGGGCGATGCACATGCCGACCACGAGGCCGAGCCCGGCGAGCACGATCACCGAGTTCGCGGCCCACAGCCCGGAGGCGGCCAGCGCGAGGGCCGCGTACCCGAGGACGAGCCGCCGCTGCGGGGCCACCTTCCAGGCGACGGCGCCGCAGACGATGCCCGAGAGCATGTTGCCCGCCGCGAAGACGCCGTACAGGACACCGTTCAGGCCGGGCTCGCCGATCGACTCGCTGTACGCGGCCAGCGAGACCTGCATGCCGCCGAAGACGGAGCCGATGCCCAGGAAGGTCATGATCAGAACGCGCACCCCGGGGATCCGCAGAGCGGAACCGTGCTCCACGCGTGCGTGCCCGGCGGCGGAGACGGCGGGCTGTGTGCTCTTCTGCGCGGCGAACAGCAGACCGCCGACCAGGGTCAGCGTCGCCTCGGTCAGCAGGCCCGCGGCGGGGGCGACGGCCGTGCACAGCGCGGTGGCGAGCAGGGGGCCGAAGACGAAGGTCAGCTCGTCCGTGACGGACTCGAAGGCGGCCGCGGTCGGCATCAGGGGCGAGTCCTGGAGCTTCACGCCCCAGCGGGCCCGCACCATGGGGCTGATCTGCGGCACCGAGGCACCGGTGGGCACGGCGGCGACGAAGAGCACCCACAGGGGGGCGCCCGTCAGCGCGAGCGCGGTCAGGGAGAAGCCGGCCACGGCGTGCACGAGGACGCCGGGCAGCAGGACGGCCCGCTGTCCGTGCCGGTCGGCCAGACGCCCGGTGAAGGGCGCGAACAGTGCCATGGAGACACCGGTGACGGCCGCGACCGCGCCGGCCGCTCCGTAGGAGCCGGTGGTGTGCTGCACGAGCAGCACGATGGAGATCGTCAGCATGGCGAACGGCTGACGGGCGGCGAAGCCGGGGAGCAGGAACGTCCAGGCGCCGCGGGTGCGCAGCAGTTGTCCGTACCCAGGGCGGGAGGTGACCGTGGATGCCACGGCCCGTGCCTTTCTGCCGCCTGGTAGCGCGCCCGTGCGGGGGCGCCGAGAGCTGTCCTCTTGCGCGGATCTGCGGTAGATACCGGCGTCCCCTGCGGAAGGACGTCTCGGCCGCCATACGGTCGCGCCAGCTCTGCGTCAGGCAGAGTTGGTTCGATCAAGGTGTGCGTTCATCGTACAGGGGGTCGGTGTCGTGCCGGGCCTGTGAAAAAGAGCACTGTGCGGTCGCGACCCTGCGAATGCCCTCGTTTTCGAGAACGCGTTCGATGTTTGTAAGGGCTTCGATCGGTGTCCCGTAAGAAGCGCGTCCGGCGTTTCGCAAGAATCCGCCCGGAAGCCCGGAAGCCCGGAAGCCCGGAAGCCCGGAAGCCCGGAAGCCCGGAAGCCCGGAAGCCCGGAAGCCCGGAAGCCCGGAAGCCCGGAAGCCGGACGGGTCGGTCACAGGCCTGTTCGGTGCTGTGTCCGGTGCTCCGTCCCGCCGTCGCCGATGCCCAGCCAGTCGGCGAGCTTGCCGCCCTGGCCCACCGCGCGCAGGCGTCTCTCGGTCGCGTCCCGGACCGGGTCGGTCGCCACGACCAGCAGTTCGTCGCCGAGCCGCAGCACCGTCGTCGGCATCGGCACGAAGGACTTCGCCTCGCGGACGACGAGGGTGACCGCCGCGCCCGGAGGCAGTCGCAGCTCGCCCACCTCGACACCGTGCATGCGCGACCCCTCGGGGATCGCGACGGACAGCAGATGGCCGCGCAGCCGCTCCAGGGGTGCCGATTCGATGCCGAGGTCGGCGGCTGCGGGGGACTCCCCGAGGCGGAGCTTGCGGGCCAGCCAGGGCAGCGTCGGGCCCTGGACGAGGGTGTAGACGACGACCAGGACGAAGACGATGTTGAAGATCCGCTTGCTCTCCGCGATGCCGCTCACCATCGGGATCGTCGCCAGGATGATGGGCACGGCGCCGCGCAGCCCCGCCCAGGACAGCAGTGCCTGCTCCTGCCACGGGATGCGGAACGGCAGCAGGCTGGCGACCACGCTCAGCGGCCGCGCCACCATGGTCAGCACCAGGCCGATGAGGAGCGCGGGGACGATGTCGTCGCCCATCTCGTGCGGGGTGACCAGGAGGCCGAGCAGGACGAACATGCCGATCTGGGCGATCCAGCCGAGCCCCTCGGCGAAGCCGCGGGTGGCGGGCCAGTGGGGCAGCTTCGCGTTTCCGAGCACCATGGAGGCGAGGTAGACGGCGAGGAAGCCGCTGCCGTGGGCGAGCGCGCCGGCCGCGTACGCGGTGACGGCGATGGCCATCACGGCGATCGGGTACAGGCCGGAGGCCGGCAGTGCCACGTGCCGCAGTCCGTACGCGCCCAGCCAGCCGACCGCGAGGCCGATGGCGGCGCCGATGGTCAGCTCCAGCGCGATCTCGCCGATCAGCCTGTACCAGTGCTCCACCGGGCCCGCCGTGGAGAACGCGACGACCAGGATGACCACCGGAGCGTCGTTGAACCCCGACTCGGCCTCCAGGATGCCCGTCACGCGCGAGGGGAGGGGGATCTTGCGCAGGACGGAGAAGACCGCGGCCGCGTCCGTCGAGGAGACGACCGCCCCGATGATGAGCGCCTGGTGCCACTCCAGACCGATCAGGAAGTGCGCGGCCGCGGCCGTGACGCCGACGCTCACCGCGACGCCCACCGTCGCCAGCGCGGAGGCCGCCGGCAGGGCCGGTCTGATCTCCCTCCACTTCGTGCCGAGACCGCCTTCGGCCAGGATCACGACCAGGGCCGCGTACCCGATGACCTGGGTCAGTTCGGCGTTGCTGAAGTGGACGTCACCGACTCCGTCCTGGCCGATCGCGACGCCTATCCCCAGATAGACGAGCAGCGTGGGAAGCCCGCTGCGTGAGGAGATCCGGACCGCCGCCACCGCGATGAGCAGGACGAGCGAGCACACGAGCAGGAGCTGGTTGAGGTGGTGGACAGTCAGGGGCTGGTCCTTTCTCGCCGATCCGGTCCGCCGGGGGCGGAGCCCGGATCCGGGCACCGGAAGCCGGCCACTTCGGTGCAAGTACTTCGTTACCTTACCTAACTCTTGACGTTTTCTTGACGTTCCCGGAGGCAAGATCGAACGGTCGTGCTTCCCGGTTTCCTAGTCCGCGTCAAGGCGCGGTGGGCCCTGCGCCTATGGTTGCCCCAGCACTCCAGGACCGCCTGCCGCTCGCGTTAGGACAGCAAGGACAGCGATGCCCCCCAACACCACCGCCTCTTCCGGCCAGCAGCCCGGCAAGTCCGGCAGGAAGAAGGGGCGCAAAGCCCGACTGTTCTTGATTGTCCTGGTTCTCGCCATCATCGGAGGCATCGCCTTCGGCGCGTACTGGAGCGTCAGCACGGTGCGCGCCTCCTTCCCGCAGACCAAGGGCTCCCTTCAGCTCGACGGCCTGTCGGGGCCCGTGACCGTGCAGCGCGACGGCAACGGGATCCCGCAGATCTACGCCTCGTCCGACGAGGACCTGTTCATGGCCCAGGGCTTCGTCCAGGCGCAGGACCGGTTCTACGAGATGGACGTGCGCCGTCACATGACCTCGGGCCGGCTGTCCGAGATGTTCGGCTCGGGCCAGGTCAAGAACGACGAGTTCCTGCGCACGCTGGGCTGGGACCGCATCGCGAAGAAGGAGTACGACACCAAGCTGTCGGCCTCCACCAAGAAGTACCTCGACGCGTACTCCGAGGGGGTCAACGCCTATCTGAAGGGCAAGAGCGGCAAGGACCTCTCCCTGGAGTACGCCGCTCTCGGTTTCACCAACGACTACAAGCCGACCCTGTGGACCCCGGTCGACTCGGTGTCCTGGCTCAAGGCCATGGCCTGGGACCTGCGCGGCAACATGCAGGAAGAGATCGACCGCTCCCTGATGACGAGCCGGCTCGGCCCGAAGCAGATCGCGGACCTGTACCCGGAGTACCCGTACAGCCGGAACAAGACGATCGTCCGCGAGGGCTCGTACGACAGCGTCACCGGGACGTACACCTCTTCGGACGCCGCGTCGACGACCACGGCGGGCACGGGGCTCACGGGCAACACCGCGGCGCCCTCCGGGTTCCAGAGCCAGCTCTCGGGGCTCTACAAGGTCCTCGACGGCCTGCCCACCGCCGTCGGCGTGAACGGCAACGGCATCGGATCCAACTCCTGGGTCGTCGCCGGGAAGCACACCATCACCGGCAAGCCGCTGCTGGCCAACGACCCGCACCTGTCGGCGTCGCTGCCCTCGGTCTGGTACCAGATGGGCCTGCACTGCACCAAGGTCTCCGCCAAGTGCCAGTACGACGTCACCGGTTACACCTTCGCGGGCATGCCCGGTGTGGTCATCGGCCACAACGCGGACATGGCCTGGGGCATGACCAACTCCGGGGTCGACGTCACCGACCTCTACCTGGAGAAGATCACCGGCGAGGGCTACGAGTACGACGGCAAGGTGCTGCCGTTCACGACCCGCAAGGAGACGATCAAGGTCGCGGGCGGTGACGCCAAGACGATCGTCGTCCGGCAGACCCAGGACGGGATGCCGCTGCTCTCCGACCGTGACGACGAACTCGTCCAGGTCGGAAAGAAGGCCACGGTCGACGCCGGAGCGCCCGACCGCGGCGACGGCTACGCGATAGCACTGCGCTGGACCGCGCTGGACCCGGGCAGGACCATGGACGCCGTCTTCGCGATGGACAAGGCGTCGAACTGGACCGAGTTCCGCAAGGCGGCCGCCTCCTTCGAGGTGCCGTCCCAGAACCTGATCTACGCCGACGGCGCCGGCGCGAGCGGCAACATCGGCTACACGCTGCCCGGCAAGATCCCCACGCGCGCCAAGGGCGACGACGGCTCGCTGCCCTCGCCCGGCTGGGACTCCAAGTACCGCTGGACCGGTTACATCAAGCAGTCCGCGCTGCCGTACGAGTACAACCCCAGGCGCGGCTACATCGTGACCGCCAACCAGGCGGTCGTCGACCCGGACAAGTACCCGTACACGCTCACCACGGACTGGGGTTACGGCACCCGCAGCCAGCGGATCACCGATCTGATCGAGGCGAAGACCAAGGGCGGCGCCAAGATCTCGACCGATGACATGCGCCAGATGCAGCTCGACAACAGCAGCGAGATCGCCAAGCTGATCGTGCCCAAGCTGCTCAAGATCGACGTTGCCGACAAGGACGTCCGCGACGCGCAGAAGCTCCTGGAGGGCTGGGACTACACCCAGGACTCCGACTCCGCCGCGGCCGCCTACTTCAACGCCACCTGGCGCAACATCCTCAAGCTCGCCTTCGGCAACAAGCTGCCCAAGGAGCTGCGGGTCAAGGGCCAGTGCCTGTGGGTCGAGCGGGCCGACACCACCGGTCCCGCCGACGAGGACCAGACGGTGCGCGAGTGCGGCGAACGCGAGCCGGACCAGGCGCAGCCGGACGGCGGCGACCGCTGGTTCGAGGTGATCCGCAAGATCATCGACGACGAGCACAACGACTGGTGGAAGCTGCCCCGGACGCGTACCGAAAAGGCGTCCACCGACCGGGACAAGCTGTTCGGCCGGGCCATGGCGGACGCCCGCTGGGAGCTGACCGCCAAGCTCGGCAAGGACATCGACACCTGGAGCTGGGGCCGGCTGCACCGCCTGTTCCTGAAGAACCAGACGCTCGGTACCGAAGGCCCCGGCTTCCTGCAGTACATGCTCAACCGCGGCCCCTGGAACCTCAGCGGCGGAGAGGCGACGGTCAACGCGACCGGCTGGAACGCGGCGGGCGGCTACGGAGTGATCTGGGTCCCCTCGATGCGGATGGTCGTCAACCTCGGGGACCTCGACAAGTCCAAGTGGATCAACCTCTCGGGCGCCTCGGGGCACGCCTACAGCGCGCACTACACCGACCAGACGGAGCTGTGGGCCAAGGGCGAACTCCTGCCGTGGGCCTTCAGCAAGAAGGCCGTCGACGAGAAGACGAGCGACACCCTGGTCCTGAAGCCCTGATGCTTCGAGGGGCGTCGGCGCCCGCGTCCTCGCGGTACTCGACGCCCTGAAGCCGGTGTCCGGCGAAAGTGGCCCTCCACGCACGCGTGGAGGGCCACTTTCACGTCAGCCGTCAGCCGTCAGCCGTCAGCCGTCAGCCGTCAGCCGTTCCCGGTTCGGCCGCCTGCCGCCTGCCGCCCACCGTCCGTCAGCGGAAGCGGCGGAGGCCGGAGGGGGTCACCACCGCGTGGACGGGCCGGTCGTGCGCCTCCGACGGGACCCGGTCGACGACTTCGGTGTCGTACAGGAGCACCACCAGCGCGGGGCCGGCGCCCGAACGCTCCAGACGGGCGAGCACGCGGTCGTACGAGCCTCCGCCGCGCCCCAGTCGCATCCCGCGCGCGTCGACGGCGAGGCCGGGCAGCAGAACGGCGTCGGCCTCCTGGACGGCTTCCGGCCCCAGTCGCCCGCCCGCGGGCTCCAGGAGGGCCATCTTCCCGCCGTGCCGGACCTCCGCGAGGGAGTCCGGCCCGGTGTACGCCCCCCAGTCCAGGTCGTTGTCCGGCAGCAGGACCGGCAGCAGGACGCGCACCCCACGCGCGTGGAGCGCGTCCAGGAGCGCGAGGGTGCCCGGTTCGCTCCCCACGGACACGTACGCCGCCACCGTGCGGGCCCGCGCCAGTTCGGGCAGCTCCAGGGCGCGGACGGCGAGCGCGGCGGCGGTCTCCCGCACGTCATCGGCCGTCAACCCGTTTCTCACCGACAGGAATTCCCGTCGCAACGTTCGCTTGTCAGGCTCTGGTTCAGGTCCGGAGTTTTTCACAGGTGGCTCCTGTAGTTCTCTTAATCCGCTCATATGATCGTGAATTAACCGGAACCACAGATTCTGCACATAGCGACCGGTTATGGTTGCGGACATGACTGAGTCGCACCCCAGGATCACCAAGGCTGTCATTCCCGCGGCAGGCCTCGGCACCCGGTTCCTGCCGGCCACCAAGGCCACTCCCAAGGAGATGCTGCCGGTCGTCGACAAGCCGGCGATCCAGTACGTGGTCGAAGAGGCCGTGTCGGCGGGTCTGGACGACGTTCTGATGATCACGGGCCGCAACAAGCGCCCTCTCGAAGACCACTTCGATCGCAACTACGAGCTGGAATCCGCCCTCCAGAAGAAGGGCGACGCGAGCCGGCTCGCCAAGGTCCAGGAGTCCAGCGACCTCGCGACCATGCACTACGTGCGCCAGGGCGATCCCAGGGGCCTCGGCCACGCGGTCCTGTGCGCGGCCCCGCACGTCGGCCGCGAGCCCTTCGCCGTGCTCCTCGGCGACGACCTGATCGATCCCCGCGATCCCCTCCTGGCCCGCATGGTCGAGGTCCAGGAGCAGCGCGGCGGCAGCGTCATCGCGCTCATGGAGGTCGCGCCCGAGCAGATCCACCTCTACGGCTGCGCCGCCGTCGAGGCCACCGAAGAGGGGGACCTGGTCAAGGTGACCGGCCTCGTCGAGAAGCCGGACGCGGCGGACGCGCCCAGCAGTTACGCCGTCATCGGCCGCTACGTCCTCGACCCGCACATCTTCGACATACTGCACAAGACCGAGCCGGGCCGCGGCGGCGAGATCCAGCTCACCGACGCCCTCCAGCAGCTCGCCGCGGACGAGAAGGTCGGCGGCCCCGTGCACGGCGTCGTCTTCAAGGGCCGCCGTTATGACACCGGGGACCGCGGCGACTACCTGCGTGCCATTGTCAGACTCGCATGCGAACGTGAAGACCTGGGCCCGGACTTCCGGACCTGGCTTCGCAGTTACGTAGCCGAGGAGATGTAGGGACTTTGAGCAGCGCCGCGACCCGCACCACCGGCCAGGAGCACCTCTGGTCGGTGGCCGAGCACCTGGAGGACATCCTCACGACCGTCCGCCCCATCGAACCCATCGAGCTCCAACTCCTCGACGCCCAGGGCTGCGTCCTGCTCGAGGACGTCACGGTGCCGGTCTCCCTGCCGCCGTTCGACAACAGCTCCATGGACGGGTACGCGGTCCGGGTCACGGACGTGGCGGGCGCGAGCGAGGAATTCCCGGCGGTCCTGACGGTCGTCGGGGACGTCGCGGCAGGCCAGGCCGACCAGCCCTACGTGGGCCCCGGCCAGGCCGCCCGCATCATGACCGGCGCCCCGCTGCCGCCCGGAGCCGAAGCCGTCGTCCCCGTCGAGTGGACGGACGGAGGCCTCGGCGAGGGACCGGTCTCCGGGATGCGCGCGCACAGCACGTCCCCGGAGGGCGCCCGAGGACAGGTCCACGTCCACCGGCCGGCCGAGGCACGCGCGCACGTACGCGCCAAGGGCAGTGACGTGAAGGCGGGCGACCGCGCCCTCGAAGCCGGCACCATCCTCGGCCCGCCGCAGATCGGCCTGCTGGCCGCGATCGGCCGCGGCACCGTGCGGGTGCGCCCCCGCCCGCGCGTGGTCGTCCTGTCCACCGGCAGCGAACTCGTCCAGCCCGACGAGGAGTTGGGCACCGGCCAGATCTACGACTCCAACAGCTTCGCGCTGTGCGCGGCCGCCCGTGACGCGGGAGCCATCGCGTACCGCGTCGGCGCCGTCGCGGACGACGCCGAGACCCTGCGCTCGACCATCGAGGACCAACTCGTCCGCGCGGACCTGCTGGTCACGACGGGCGGAGTGAGCGTCGGCGCCTACGACGTCGTCAAGGAAGCACTGTCGTCGGTCGCCGACGAGGACGAGGAGGGCGGCGGCATCGACTTCCGCACCCTCGCCATGCAGCCCGGCAAGCCCCAGGGCTTCGGCTCCATCGGCCCCGACCACACCCCGCTGCTCGCGCTCCCGGGCAACCCCGTCTCGTCCTACGTCTCCTTCGAGCTCTTCGTGCGCCCCGCGATCCGCACCCTGATGGGACTGCCGGACGTCCACCGGCCCACGACCAGGGCGAAGCTCTCCGCGGACAAGGCACTGACCTCGCCGAAGGGGCGCCGCCAGTTCCTGCGCGGCACCTACGCGGACGGCACCGTGACGCCCGTCGGAGGCGCCGGATCCCACCTGGTCGCCGCCCTCGCGCACGCCGACGCGCTGATCGTCGTCCCCGAGCAGGACACCTCGGTCGAGCCCGGCGCCGAGGTCGAGGTGGTGCTCCTCGGCTGACCGGCCGCCCCGCGCGGGCGTCGGCCCCGGAACATGCCGGGCGTCCCCGGGCAAGTGGAACTTCGCGGACACGCCCCGGGCCCCGCCGCAGGGTGCCCGGGGCGTGCGAGGGGCGCACGCCCCCTCATGGGCGGCGTAGCGGTGGGCGCGCTGGCGGTAACGTGTCGGGCACACCAGGCCCACGCGCCGCACCGCGACGGGCCCTGACCGGGAGCGCCCACGCACATGACTGTTCCGTCCCGGGGGGAGACCTCCGGACCCCCCGCGCAGAACCGACTGACGCACATCGACGAGGCCGGCGCCGCCCGCATGGTCGACGTGTCGGGGAAGGACGTGACCGCCCGCACCGCGCGCGCGAGCGGCCGGGTCCTGGTCTCTCCGCGGGTCGTGGAACTGCTGCGCGGCGAAGGAGTCCCCAAGGGCGACGCCCTCGCCACCGCCCGCATCGCCGGGATCATGGGAGCCAAGCGCACGCCGGACCTGATCCCGCTGTGCCACCCGTTGTCGGTGTCCGGTGTCAGGATTGACCTGTCGGTCGCGGACGACGCCGTCGAGATCCTCGCCACCGTGAAGACGACCGACCGCACGGGCGTCGAGATGGAAGCCCTCACCGCGGTCAGTGTGGCGGCCCTCACCGTGATCGACATGGTCAAGGCTGTCGACAAGGGGGCGGTCATCACGGACGTACGGGTGGAAGAGAAGACGGGTGGTAAATCGGGCGACTGGAGCCGGGCATGAGCGGCGGCACCGTCACCGGAGAGGCACTGTCGGCGGACTACAGCGCCCTGGTCGTCACGGCCTCCAACCGTGCCGCCGCCGGTGTGTACGAGGACAAGGGCGGCCCTCTGGTCGCCGCGGGCCTCGCGGAATCCGGCTTCGCGGTCGACGGGCCGTGGGTCGTGCCCGACGGGGACCCCGTGGAGGAGGCGCTGCGCTCCGGAGTCGAGGCGGGCTACGACGTCATCGTCACCACCGGCGGCACGGGGATCTCGCCCACCGACCGCACCCCCGAGGCGACCCTGCGCGTGCTCGACCACGAGATCCCCGGCATCCCGGAGGCCATCAGGGCGTTCGGGAGGGACAAGGTGCCCACCGCGGCGCTCTCGCGGGGACTCGCCGGAGTCGCCCGGGGCACGCTGATCGTCAACCTGCCGGGCTCCACCGGCGGGGTGAGGGACGGACTGGCCGTTCTGGAACCCCTCCTGATCCACGCCGTCGACCAGATCCGCGGCGGCGACCACCACAGACCCAGCGGCAGTGGGGGTGCGAGCTGAACAGCCCATCCTGGCCGGTCGAGCTGGTGGACGGCGATGTCGTCCTCCGGCCGATAAGGCTGCGCGACCAGCGGGCCTGGCGCGAGGTGAACCGGCGCAACCGCGACTGGCTGCGTCCCTGGGAGGCGACCATCCCGCCCCCCACCCCGAGCGGTCCGATCGCGCACCGGCCGACGTACCGGCAGATGGTCCGCCACCTGCGCGCCGAGGCCAACGCGGGCCGGATGCTGCCCTTCGTGATCGAGTACCAGGGGCGGCTGGTCGGCCAGCTCACCGTGGCCGGGATCACCTGGGGCTCGATGTGCTCCGGGCACATCGGCTACTGGGTGGACCAGTCGGTCGCGGGCCGCGGGGTGATGCCGACGGCCGTGGCGCTGGTGAGCGACCACTGCTTCCGCACCGTCGGACTGCACCGCATCGAAATCTGCATTCGCCCCGAGAACGGGCCCAGCCGCAGGGTCGTGGAGAAACTCGGATACCGGGAGGAAGGGCTGCGCCCGCGCTATCTCCACATCGACGGCGCCTGGCGCGACCATCTCGTCTTCGCGCTCACCGCGGAGGAAGTGCCCGAGGGACTGCTCGCGCGCTGGCGGCGGAGACGTGCCGCGGCGAACCGGCCGGATCAGGTGGGATCGGAACAGGCCGGTTCGCAGAACCCGAGCAAGCCCGGCAACGCCGGAAAATGAAATAGGTGTTCGAAAATGATCGGCCGTCGATCGCGTCAGGGCATTAAATTCGCGCTCGCGGTGGCCTGCTGATCGCATCGGTCACCAAAAAAGCTCGAAATATCAGCCGGATCGTGCGACACACCGGCCCAATTGGCAGATGGCCTCACACAAACCCCTCTACCGTGTGAGGCGTGAGCAGCAGCGGCCTCATCTACGCAGTCATTGTCGGGGCCTGGGCCGCCTACTTGGTGCCGATGTGGCTCCGTAGGCAGGACGAGCTGAACGAAGCCCGTCCGACGGAACGCTTCAGCACCGCCATCCGGCTGCTGTCCGGACGGGCGGGCATGGAGCGTCGATACGCCAAGGACCTGCGCGCACGCTCCGCCGAGGAGGAGGAGCCCAGCGCCGACCCGGACGACGTCACCGATTCGGTGGACGTCCGGGCCTTCGCCGTATCCCCGACCCGGCCCCAGGCGGCGGACCACCCCCAGGCGACGGACCGGCACCGTCCGCACGTACAGGAACGGGTGCAGGTGCCGGAGCCGGTCCAGGCGGAGCAGGAACCGGGCGCGCACGCGGCCGGCCGGGAGAGCGGCACGTACGACACCTCGGGCGGCGCCCGGTCCGTAGTGCCGCACCAGCCGGGCCCTCCCGGTTCCGCGCCGAGACCCCCGGCCAAGTCCACGTCCCAGCAGTCCGCGCCGTCCGCGCCCGGCGCGCGCCGGGCGCTCTCGGCGGAGGCCGCAGCGCGGGCCCGGCGTACGAAGGTCCTCGCGCGCCGTCGGCGTACGACGGTCCTGCTGTTCCTCGCCTTCACCCTCGGCGCGATCGTGGCGGCCGTGGGCGGGCTCGCGTTCCTGTGGGCGCCCGCGGTGCCGGCCGTGATGCTGAGCTCGTACATCATGCACCTGCGTGCCCAGGAGCGACGGCGCTTCACCTACACGATGGACCGTCGCCGGGCCGAGGCCGCGGCGCAGCGGCTCCGGGAGCGCCAGCCCCGTCGGCGGATGCCCGTCGACCCCGTGGCGGACGAACCGGAGGAGGGCGCCGACCCCGACACCGATCCCGGTCTCCTGGCGCTCGCCGCCGACCGCCGCGCCCTCGTCGAGCAGACCGACCACGCCGAGTGGGTCGACCAGCAGCGCGAACGGCAGTGCGCTCCCGCCCAGGGGGACAGCTGGGACCCGGTGCCGGTTCCCCTGCCCACCTATGTGACCGCGCCGGTCGCGCCCCGGGCGACGTCCAGCGTGGACCTGGGCGCGCCGGACGCGTGGAGCTCCGCGCGCTCCAGCTCGGCCGAGCCGAGCGCGCCCGAGGCGGCGCCGGCCGTCGACGAGGATCTCTCCGAGGGGTCCGGCGACGCCGACGCGGCGGACGACAGCCGCAGCGACGCCCGGCGGGCGGCCTCCGCGCGCCGCGCCCGCGAGCGCGGCCGCACGCCGCTGTTCGACCAGTACGAGGACGGCGAACGGCCGCGCGCGGCCAACGAGTGACGGGTGTTCCGGCCGGTGCCCGCGGCCGTCCGGCTGACCAGGCAGGAACGGATTACCGAGCACCTCGATCGGGATGCTAGAGTTTCACTCGTTGCAAGGGCCTGTGGCGCAGTCTGGTAGCGCACCTCGTTCGCATCGAGGGGGTCTGGGGTTCAAATCCCCACAGGTCCACCGCAGCAAAGAGGCCCGTTCCCATCCGTGGGAGCGGGCCTCTTGCCATGCCCGGGAGCCGGTGACGGCAACTGCCGCCGGTGGCCCCGGGGCTGGCGGCCCTTCGGCCGCCGCCCGACGGCCAGGATCCGGCGGACGCCGGACGCGATCGGGCCGTCGGGGGCGACGCCGGACGGACACCGCCCCGGCGGCTAGAGGGCCTTGGCGTAGCAGAGGCTCAGTTCGTGGAAGCGGTAGTAGCCGAACTTGGCGCACGGCTCGTAGCCGCTCGACGCGTACAGGGCGACCGCCTCGGGCTGCTTGGAGCCCGTCTCCAGGACCATCCGGGTGCGGCCGGCGGCGCGGGCGTCCTCCTCCAGCGCGGCGAGCATCCGCCGGGCGAGACCGAGACCGCGGGCCTCGGGGACCACGTACATGCGCTTGAGCTCGGCGTCTCCGTCCGAGTAGCCCTCGTCGTTCTCGTCCTGGGTGCGCCAGCCGCCCGTGGCCACCGGGCGGTCCCGCTCGTCGTACGCGATCAGATAGAGGCCGAGCGGCGGGACGAACATCCGTGCGTCCAGATGGGTGGCGTCACCGCCGTCGCCGTAGCGCTCGGCGTATTCGGCCTGGACCTGGTCGTTGAGCTTCGCGGCGTCGGGGTGGTCGAAGGTGACCGGGCGGAAATTCATGCGTAATACCGTACATCTGTGCGATAGGCGAATGGGTGGGCGGGTGATGCCGCCGGCCGGCCGTGCCGCCGTAGATCGAGTTCTGGACGGCCGTACGGATTAAGTATCGTGCCCGGATGCTGACTGTGACCTCTGTGAATGTGAACGGGCTTCGGGCCGCCGCGAAGAAGGGTTTCGTGGAATGGCTCGCGGAGACCTCCGCGGACGTGCTGTGCCTTCAGGAGGTGCGCGCGGAGCCCGGGCAGCTTCCCGAGGAGGTGCGTGCGCCCGAGGGATGGCACGTCGTGCACGCCCCCGCCGCCGCCAAGGGCCGCGCGGGTGTGTCCCTTTACACGCGCCGCGAGCCCGACCGCGTCCGGATCGGCTTCGGGTCCGAGGAGTTCGACTCCACCGGGCGGTACGTCGAGGCGGACCTGCCCGGTGTCACCGTCGCGAGCCTCTACCTGCCCTCGGGCGAGGTCGGGACCGAGCGGCAGGACGAGAAGGTCCGGTTCATGGGGGAGTTCCTCACGTATCTGAAGGAGCTGAGGGAGCGGGCCGCCGCCGACGGGCGCGAGGTCGTGGTCTGCGGCGACTGGAACATCGCCCACCAGGAGGCCGACCTCAAGAACTGGCGCGCCAACCGGAAGAACTCCGGCTTCCTGCCCGAGGAGCGGGAGTGGCTCGGCCGCGTCCTCGACCCGGAGGACGGCGGGTACGTCGACGTCGTGCGCGCCCTGCACCCGGACGCCGAGGGGCCGTACACCTGGTGGTCGTACCGGGGGCGGGCCTTCGACAACGATTCAGGTTGGAGGATCGACCTGCAGGTCGGCACGCCGGGGCTCGCGGGCAAGGCGGTCAAGGGGCTCGTGGAGCGTGCGGCGACCCACGGGGAGCGCTGGTCCGACCACGCCCCCGTCACGGTGGTCTACGAGCTCTGAGCGGCCCCGTCGCGCCTGTGGGGCCCGGTGTCCCGGTTCTCCCGCGGGTCCCGGTGATCCCGTAGTCGGCGGTCCATCGCCATCGACAGTTCCGCCTCCACCACGCTCTTGGCCAGGGGGCGCAGGCGTTGGAGGTCGTCGGGGGTGCGGTCCTCGGTGAGGACGAGGGTGGTGAAGAGTTCGGCCAGGGCCTCGGTGTGCTCGCGGACGCACCGGGCCGCCGTCAGGACGTCCGCGAGGGGGATGCCCTCGCGGACCAGGGCGGCCGAGACGTCGAGCAGGCGGCGGCTGATGTGCACGATCTCGCCGCCGTCCGTGCCGAGGTAGCCGAGGTCGAGCGCCGCGGCGAGGTTCTCGCCGGTCGCCTGGCCCGCGAAGACGTCGGCCAGTTCCTCGGGGGAGAGGCGGACCGGGGTCTCCTCGGTGGGCTCGCCGAGGCCGAGCAGTTCGCCGACGTCACGGCCGTGGTCGAAGGCCTCGGCGAGTTCCGCGATGCCGTTCAGGGTGTGGCCGCGTTCCAGCAGTGCCGAGATGGTGCGCAGCCGGGCCAGGTGGGTGTCGTCGTACCAGGCGATGCGGCCCTCGCGCCGGGGCGGCGGTATGAGTTTGCGCTCCCGGTAGAAGCGCAGGGTCCGCACGGTGATGCCGGCCTCCTCGGCCAGTTCCTCCATGCGGTACTCGCGGCGGCGGCCGGGGTCCGGAGCGGGGCGGGCGGCGTCGGTGGGCGGCCCGGGCGCAGGTGCGGGGCGGGCGGCTCCGGTGGGTGGCTCCGAGGCTTCGCGCGTCGGCGCGTCCGGCC
Organism: Streptomyces sp. NPDC021080; assembly: GCF_044333225.1. NCBI lineage: Bacteria > Bacillati > Actinomycetota > Actinomycetes > Kitasatosporales > Streptomycetaceae > Streptomyces > Streptomyces sp. NPDC021080. The sequence goes on from NZ_JBIRQM010000008.1 coordinate 406,787, forward strand.
GGCGCCTGCCGGACTTCCGCGTCTCCGCGCTCTCTTCGCGCGTCCGCGCGCCGCGCTTTCCTGATCCCTCGGCCACGTCCGCACCCTACGTCGTACCCCCGGTAACTTTCCCGGCCACGACCCCTACCCATGAGTACGAAGCTGCTCTACCCTCCCGATTGTGCCAGTGTTCACTGGCAGGATCGTGCGGGCTAGGGAGGCGTCGGGATGACCGAGCACGAGCATGTACGGGTGGCGGTGATCGGATCCGGGTTCGGCGGGCTGGGCGCCGCCGTACGACTGCGGCGCGAAGGGATCACCGATTTCGTGGTCCTGGAGCGGGCCGGCGGTGTCGGCGGCACCTGGCGCGACAACAGCTATCCCGGGTGCGCCTGCGACGTCCCCTCGCACCTGTACTCGTTCTCGTTCGCGCCCAACCCCGAATGGCCGCGCACCTTCTCCGGGCAGGAGCACATCCGCGCCTACCTGGAGCACGTGGCGGACGTCTTCCGGCTGCGGCCGCACCTGCGGTTCGACTCCGAGGTCAAGATGATGACCTGGGACACGGACAGGCTCCACTGGCGCATCGAGACGAGCTCCGGGTTCCTGACCGCGGACGTCGTCGTGTCCGCGACCGGGCCGCTCTCCGACCCCAGGATCCCGTCGGTCCCGGGGATCGACACCTTCCCCGGCAAGGTGTTCCACTCGGCCCGCTGGGACCACGACCACGACCTGCGCGGCAAGCGGGTGGCCATGATCGGCACCGGGGCCTCCGCCATCCAGATCGTGCCGGCCATCCAGCCGGACGTCGCCCGGCTGACCCTGTTCCAGCGGACCCCGCCGTGGGTGATGCCGCGGGTCGACCGGGCCATCAGCGGAGCCGAACGGTGGCTGCACCGGCAACTGCCGTTCACGGCGCAGGCCCGGCGGGGACTTCTCTGGGGCATCCGGGAACTCCAGGTGCAGGCGTTCACCAAGCGGCCCGACGAGCTCGGCCTGGTCGAGCGGCTGGCCAGACGGAACATCGCGCGCGCCGTGAAGGACCCGGAGCTGCGCGGGAAGCTGACGCCCGACTACCGGATCGGCTGCAAGCGCATCCTGCTGTCGAACACCTACTATCCGGCGCTCACGCAGCCGAACGTGGACGTGGTGGCCTCCGGGCTCGCCGAGATCGACGGCTCCACGCTGGTCGCCGCCGACGGCACCCGGGCCGAGGCCGACGTGATCGTCTTCGGAACCGGCTTCCACGTCACCGACATGCCGATCGCCGAGCGGGTCGTCGGCGCGGACGGCAGGACGCTCGCGCAGGCGTGGGAGACCGGCATGAAGTCGCTGCGCGGCGCCACCGCGGCGGGGTTCCCCAACTGGATGACGATCATCGGACCGAACACCGGACTCGGGAACTCCTCGATGATCCTGATGATCGAGTCCCAGCTGAACTACATGGCGGACTTCGTACGGCAGCTGGGCGTCCTCGGCGGACGCGTGGCGCTCGACGCCCGCCCCGCGGCCGTGGACGCCTGGAACCACCGGGTCCAGGAACGCATGAAGCGCACGGTGTGGAACACCGGCGGCTGCACCAGCTGGTACCTGGACGCCAACGGCGTCAACACGACCGTGTGGCCCGGCACGACGACCGAGTTCCGGGGCGCCACGCGCCGCGTCGACCTGGGGGAGTACGACGTGCTGCGCGCGGCGGAACCCGCGCGGGAAGAGACGCCGGCGGCCACGCCCGAACCGCGCACGAAGAGCACCCGCACGAAGAAGGTGGAGGCAGGAGCGTGAGCCGACTGACGCACGAGGCGCGCGAGGCGTACGCGCCTCCCGTGCCGGCACGGGAACTGATCGCGCACTCCGCGGACGGAGCGCGCCTGCACGTCGAGGTGCACGGCCCCGAGGACGCGCCGCCCGTCGTCCTCGCGCACGGCTGGACCTGCTCGACCGCCTTCTGGGCGGCCCAGATCCGCGACCTCGCTGCCGACCACCGGGTCATCGCCTACGACCAGCGCGGGCACGGGCGCAGTCCCGCGAGCGACGCGTGCAGCACCGAGGCACTCGCCGACGACCTGGAGGCGGTGCTCGCGGCCACGCTCGCGCCGGGCGAGAAGGCCGTGCTCGCGGGCCACTCCATGGGCGGCATGACGCTGATGGCGGCCTCGGCGCGGCCGCGGTTCCGGGAGCACGCGGCGGCGGCTCTGCTGTGCAGCACGGGGAGCACGCGGCTGGTCGAGGAGGCGCGGGTGCTGCCCTGGCGCGCCGGACGGCTCCGCACGCGTCTCACCGGCGCCGTGCTCGGCTCGCGCGCGCCGCTCGGGCCCGTCACGCCGCTCGCCCGGCGGATCCTCAAGTACGCGACCATGGGCCCCGGTTCGTCCCCCGTCATGGTCGAGGCGTGCGCGCGCATCGTGCACGCCTGTCCGCGCAGGGTGCGCCACGCCTGGTCGGCCGTGCTCGCCACGCTCGATCTCGAGCCGGGGGTACGGGAGTTGAGGGTGCCGACGGCGGTGATCGCGGGCAGCGTGGACCGGCTGACGCCGGTCGTGCACGCCCGCGCCCTGGTGGCGGCGCTGCCGAACTGCGTCGGCAGCACCGAGCTGCCGGGACTCGGGCACATGACCCCGGTGGAGGCGCCGGAACTGGTGACGGCCCGCATCCGGGAACTCGTCGCCACGTACGCCGTGAAGACCGCGGGAGCCGAGCGGACCGCAGAGATCAAGGAGGGCGCATGAGCAAGGTGAGCCTGGAAGGGCAGGTCGCCGTCGTCACGGGGGCCGCGCGCGGTGTCGGTGAACTCCTCGCACGCAAGCTCTCGGCGCGCGGGGCGAAGGTAGCGCTGGTCGGACTGGAGGCCGACGAGCTGAAGGCGGTCTCGGAGCGGCTGCGCGGCGAGAGCGACCACTGGTACGCCGACGTCACCGACCACGAGGCGATGACGCGGGTCGCACAGGAGGTCAAGGAGCGGTTCGGGAAGGTGGACATCGTCGTCGCGAACGCCGGTGTCGCGAGCGGCGGGCCCTTCGTGGACTCCGACCCCGTCGCCTGGCGGCGGGTGATCGAGGTGAATCTGATCGGATCGGCGGTCACCGCGCGGGCGTTCCTGCCGGCCCTGATGGAGAGCCGGGGCTATCTGCTGCAGATCGCGTCGCTGGCCGCGATGACTCCCGCCCCCATGATGTCGGCCTACTGCGCCTCCAAGTCCGGTGTGGAGGCGTACGCACACAGTCTGCGGGCCGAGGTCGGCCACAAGGGCGTGCGCGTCGGCGTCGGTTATCTGTCCTGGACCGACACCGACATGGTGCGGGGGGCCGATCAGGACGACGTGATGCGGGAGTTGCGGCAGCGGCTGCCGTGGCCGTCCAACAAGACGTATCCGCTCGGTCCGGCCGTCGACCGGATCGTGGCCGGGATCGAGCGCCGCTCCGTTCATGTGTACGCGCAGTGGTGGCTGCGCGGGATGCAGGGGATCCGGGGGTATCTGCCGGGCGTCATCGGGTCGGTCGGACAGCGCGAGATGCGGCGGTTCGAGCCGCGTCTCGGAGCTGTGCGGACGGGGCTGGTGGGGGCCGGCGGGGCGGCCGACGAACAGGAGCGGAAGTCGACGGCTCCCTAGGCGGCGGGAGTCGGCGGGAGGGGTGTCCCGGGTGCTTCGGAGGGCTCCCGGCTGCCTCCCACCGGCGCGTTTCACGGTGAGTGACTGACCGAAATGCGTGCTCTGTTCCTGCGTGTCAGTCTGGTCGAGGCCCGAACGGTCCCCCACTCAGGAGGGGCCGAGGGCCGCATCCCTCACCCGCAACAGGAGTGAATCTCATGAGCATGCAGGACCAGTTCAAGGACAAGGCCGAGCGGATGAAGCAGCAGACCGGCAAGAAGAAGACGCGTCCCGAAGGCCGCCAGGACGAGGCGAGCCGACGTGCTCCGGCCGGCCGCGACCACGCGACGCCGGAGGCGGAGCGCGCTCAGCGAGAGGCCCAGGACCGCTTCGACCAGGACTACGACGCCTGACCGACGCATCCGCTCGGCCTGAACGGGGCGCCCTCTTCACGGAGGGCGCCCCGTCCTCGTGCCCGCCGATCCCCTGATGTCCTTGTGCCCACCGGTCCCCTGTCCGCCGGTCCCTTGTCCGTCGATCCGGTGCCCGTCGATCCCTTGCCCCCGAAGCCGCGTCCCCGTCGAAACCCGTTCCCTCCGGGGTCAGTCCGGTCTCGGGGGAAGCTTCGGCCTTCTTCTGTCGGGCACGTCCGAGTGGTCCGGCGGGGAGGACGCGGGGTGGGTGCGCAGCAGGTCCAGGGAGAGCTGGATGGCGTCGTCCAGCTGGGCGTGGCGGCCCTCCGCCCAGTCCAGCGGGGTGCGCAGGATCTCCAGGTCCGGGGTGACGCCGTGGTTCTCGACGGACCAGCCGTACGTGTCGAACCAGGCGGCGTTCATGGGGACGGTGATGACCGTGCCGTCGCCGAGACGGTGGCGGCCGGTCATGCCGACGACGCCGCCCCAGGTGCGCTGTCCCACGACCGGGCCGAGTTTCAGCAGTTTGAAGGCGGCGGTGATCATGTCTCCGTCGGACGAGGTCGCTTCGTCGGCCAGGGCCACCACCGGGCCGCGCGGGGCGTTGGAGGCGTACGACACCGGCTGGGCGTCACGCGTGAGGTCCCAGCCGAGAATCGTGCGGGTCAGCTTCTCGACGACCAGTTCGCTGATGTGGCCGCCCGCGTTGCCCCGTACGTCGACGATGAGGGCCGGGCGCGAGACCTCCATCCGCAGGTCGCGGTTGAACTGGGCCCAGCCCGAGCCGCCCATGTCCGGGATGTGTAGATAGCCGCAGTGCCCGCCGCTCAACTCCCGTACCACCTGGCGGCGTTTGGCCACCCAGTCCTGGTAGCGCAGGGGGCGTTCGTCGATCAGCGGGACCACGGCCACCCGGCGGGAGCGGCCCTCGCCCTCCGCCGGGGTGAAGGTCAGCTCCACCGTCGTGCCGCCCGCGCCGGCGAGCAGGGGATACGGTCCGGTGACCGGGTCCACCGGACGCCCGTCGACATGGGTGAGGACCGCGCCCTCGCGGATTCCGGTGCCGGCCAGCGGTGAGCGCGCCTTGGAGTCGGACGAGTCGCCGGGAAGGATCCTCTTGAGCATCCAACTGCCGTCGCGACAGACGAAGTTGGCGCCCAGCAGGCCCTGCCAGCGCTGGTAGTGGGGCGGGCCCTCGTTGCGGCGCGCCGGGCTCACGTACGCGTGCGAGGTGCCCAGTTCGCCGAGCACCTCGCGCAGCAGGTCCGCGAACTCGTCCGGGGAGGAGACCCGTTCGACCAGCGGGCGGTACTGCGCGAGGATCGCGTCCCAGTCGATGCCGCACATGTTCGGGTCCCAGTAGTAGGCGCGGATGATGCGGCCGGCCTCCGCGTACGCCTGGCGCCACTCGGCGCACGGGTCCACCTCGTGCAGGATGCGGCGCAGATCGATCCAGACGGTGGAGTCGCTGTCGCCGGACTCGGTGGAGGGGGCGGCGCGCAGGTCGCCCTCGTCGACGACGACCAGCCGGGAACCGTCGCCGCTCACGGCGAACCAGTCGAGGTGGTCGACGAGTTCGGACTTCTTCGCCTTGGTGATGTTGAAGAACTCCAGGGTCGGACGTCCGGTCGTGTCGTCCGGGTTGGCGAACGTCTCGCCCAGCGCACCGGAGATCGGCCAGCGCAGCCAGACGAGGCCGCCGCCCGAGACCGGGTGCAGCGCCGAGTATTTGGAGGCGGTGACCGGGAACGGGGTCACCCGGCTTTCCAGGCCCTCCAGTTCGACGGTCGTCGCGCTGCCGTCGCCGGACGCGTCCTCGACCGGGTCGAGGCCTCCGGCGACCGGCCGCCCGTCGGGGTTCAGCGCGAACGGGGAGGGGGTGGCGGAGGACAGGGGGACGAGGTAGGGGCGGCAGCCGAGGGGGAAGGACAGGTCCCCGGTGTGCACGTCGTACACGGGGTCGAAGCCGCGCCAGGACAGGAAGGCGAGATAGCGGCCGTCCCGTGTGAACACCGGATTCTCGTCCTCGAAGCGGCCGTTGGTGACGTCGACGATCAGCCGGTCCTTTATGCGCGCCATCTTGATCTGCCGCAGGGAGCGCCCGATCCCGGGGTGCGACCACGTCAGCCAGGCCCCGTCCGGGGAGAAGGCGAGGTCCGTCACCGGTCCGTTGATGGACTGGATGAGCTCGACGACCTCCCCAGGACTCGGCTTCGCGGCGTCCCCGGTCCCGCCGGTGTCTTCGGACGCGCCCGACTCCTCGGACGCGCCCGACTCGCCGGCCCCACCAGTCGCTTCAGTTCCCCCGGTCCCTTTCGGCTTGCCGGTCTCGACCGACTCACCTGACTCACTGGTCTCACCAATCTCATCGGTCTCGTCGGACGCACTCGCCTCGTCGAGCCCCGCGAGTTCGAGTTCGGCCGCCTCCCCGGGCTCCTCGGTGGCGTCGAGGAGGAGCAGCCGGCCGTCGTTCGAGGCGATGGCGAGGCGTTCGCCCTGGGGGTCCGAGACCAGTTCCTGTACGCGGCCGAGGCGGCCGGAGGCGAGGCGGCGCGGCTCGCGGGCGCCGGTCGCGCGCGGGAGGTAGGCGATCTCGACGGCGTCCTCGCCGTCCGCGTCGGTGACGTAGGCGACCTGGCCGCCCGAGCCGAGCATCTCCGGGAGCCGGACCCGTACGCCCGGGGTGTCCGCGATGGTGCGGGCGGGGCCGTCGCGGTGGGTGAGCCAGTACAGGCTGCCGCGTACGACGACGGCACTGGCCCGGCCCGTCTCGTCCACGGAGATGCTGTCCACGTGCTGGGCGGCCGGTACCGGGTACGCGCGCCGTCCCGCGCGCGGACCGCCCAGCACGACGTCGAGGCGGCGTGGGGCCGACTCCGGGGACAGGTTGTCGACGATCCACAGATCGCCCGCGCACTGGTAGACGACCCGGGTGCCGTCCGAGGAGGCGTGCCGGGCGTAGAAGGCGTCGTGGTCGGTGTGACGGCGCAGGTCGGAGCCGTCGTACGAGCACGAGTAGAGGTTCCCGGTGCCCTCGTGGTCGGAGAGGAACGCGATCCGTCCGCCGACGAACATCGGGCAGGCGAGATGGCCGCCGAGCTCGGCGACCAGCTGCCGGCCGTGCAGCCAGATGCGGCCCATGGCCCCGCCCCGGTAGCGCTTCCAGGCGGCCGGTTCGTGCGGTGGTGTGCCGGTGAGCAGCAGGGTCTTCCGTTCGCCCTCGATGTCGGCGACACCGATGTCCGAGACCGGGCCCCAGGGCTGCTTGCGGCCGGGGTCGCCGTCGGTGGGGACGGAGTAGGCCCAGGTGAAGTAGGAGAAGGGCTGGCCGTGCGAGGCGACGGCGAGGATGTCGCCGTCGGGGGACCAGCCGCACACCTGGGTGTCGGCGCTGCCCCAGTAGGTGAGCCTGCGGCCCGGCCCGCCGTCCACCGGCGCCAGATGGATCTCCGGGACGAGGCTCCGCCAGCTCGTGTACGCGATCCGCCGGCCGTCGGGGGAGAAACGCGGGTGGCCGACCTTGGTGCGGTCGACGGTGAGCCGCCAGGCGCGTCCCCGGCCGTCGAGCGGAGACAGCCACAGGTCGTCCTCGGTGACGAAGCACAGCCGGTCGCCGCTCAGATGCGGGAAGCGCAGATAGCCGGGGGAGTTCTCGTCCGTCGTCGCGTTCTCGTGCTCGTGGCTCACCTCCCCATGCTTTTCCGCTGGAGTGACCCCGGCAACTCGTGGAACGGGGGGCGCGTTGTGGGACGAGGGCGCGGGCGGGACACGGGGGGTGTGCGTGGGGCGCGTTCGGCGATGCACGCGCCCCGAACCCCCTTCGCCCCGGCGGGCGTCCGGCGTGACCCAACACACGTACGAAACGGTTTCGTTTCGTTGGTGCCGAGGGGTATCTTCAGGGACATACGAATCCGTGTCGTCGAGGCGGGAGAGGTGAGTGGGATGGCTGAAGCCGCAACGGCGCGACGCAGTCGGATCACGCCCGAGCGTGAGGCCGAGCTGTACACGGCCGTGCTCGACCTGCTTCGGGAGGTCGGCTACGACGCCCTCACGATGGACGCCGTCGCGGCCCGTACCCGTTCCAGCAAGGCCACCCTCTACCGCCAGTGGGGCGGGAAGGCCGAGCTCGTCGTGAAAGCCCTGCGGCACCAGAAGCCGCTGAAGTTCTCCGACATGGACACCGGGAGCCTGCGGGGCGACTTCCACGCACTGGCCCTGCGCCAGGACGACTGCCAGATGGAGCAGGACTCCGCGCTGATGCGGGGCCTGGCCATGGCGGCACACGGGAATCCGGACCTGCTGAAGGCGTTCAGGGAATGGCTGATCGAGCCGGAGCTGGAAGAGCTGCGCCGGGTGCTCCAGCGCGGTGTCGACCGAGGTGAGATCCGCGCGGACAACCCGGCGATGGAGTACGTGATGCACATGCTCATCGGAGCCTTCGCCGCCCGCACCATGATCGACGAACTCCCGCCGACGCAGGCCTTCCTGCATTCGTATGTCGACGCCGTGGTCCTCCCCGCTCTCGGCGCCTGACGTCCCACCCCTTCTCCTGCTCCACCCTGCGGATCTCCGGGGTCGCACCTGACGCGACGCGGATCCCCGCAGTCGGACCTGACGCGCCGCTCACGTCGTCGGGCTGATCCCCCCTGCCCCCACTCGGGTGATCACACCAGCCCCTGCCCTTCCACGACCTGACCGGGAGTACGCCCTCGTGGCCACGTTCCTCTACAAACTCGGCCGACTCGCCTTCCGGCGACGGCACTTCGCCGCCCTGATATGGGTGGCGCTCCTGACCCTCGCCGGTGTCGGCGCCGCCTCCGCGCCCGTCGCGGGATCGTCCTCCTTCTCGATCCCCGGTACCGAGGCGCAGAAGGCCTTCGACCTGCTGGAGAGCCGCTTCCCCGGAATGAGCGCCGACGGAGCGACCGCGCGGGTCGTCTTCAAGGCACCCGCCGGCGAGAAGATGGCGGACAAGGACAACAAGACGGCGGTCGAGAAGGCCGTCAAGGTGCTCGGCACCGGTTCCGAGGTCACCTCCGTCACCGACCCGTTCAAGGTCCACGCCGTGAGCAAGGACGGGACGATCGCCTACGCCTCGGTGCGGTACGAGGTCTCCGGCATGGAGCTGAAGGACGCCTCGAAGGACGCCCTGAAGGCGGCCGCCGCGGACGCCCGGCACTCGGGCCTGACCGTCGAGGTGGGCGGTGACGCCCTCCAGGCGACGCCCGAGACCGGTTCCAGCGAGGTCATCGGCATCGCGATCGCCGCGGTCGTCCTCGTCATCACCTTCGGTTCCCTGATCGCGGCCGGACTGCCGCTGCTGACCGCGCTGATCGGCGTCGGCATCGGCGTCTCGACGATCACCGCGCTCGCCAGCGTGCTCGACCTCGGCTCCACCACCTCCACCCTCGCGATGATGATCGGCCTCGCGGTCGGCATCGACTACGCCCTCTTCATCGTCTCCCGCTACCGGGCCGAACTCGCCGAGGGCCGCGAACGCGAGGAAGCGGCCGGACGGGCCGTCGGCACGGCCGGCTCGGCCGTGGTCTTCGCGGGTCTGACCGTCGTGATCGCGCTGGTCGGACTGTCGGTCGTCAACATCCCGATGCTCACGAAGATGGGTGTCGCCGCGGCGGGCACGGTCGCCATCGCCGTCCTCATCGCCCTGACGATGGTCCCCGCGCTGCTCGGCTACGTGGGCCGCAGGGTCCAGCCGGCCGGCCAGAAGAGCAAGCTGCTCGGCGGCGGCCGTGCCGCGAAGAAGCAGGGCAAGCCGAACATGGGCACGCGCTGGGCGAGCTTCGTCGTCCGCCGCCCGCTGGCGGTGCTGCTGCTCGGCGTGGTCGGTCTCGGTGCCGCCGCGGTTCCGGCCGCCTCGCTCCAGCTCGGCCTGCCCGACGACGGCTCGCAGCCGGTGTCCACCACCCAGCGCCGCGCCTACGACCTGCTCTCCGAGGGCTTCGGGCCCGGCTTCAACGGCCCGCTGATGGTCGTCGTCGACGCGAAGGCGAGCGACGCGCCCAAGACGGCGTTCAGCACGGTCCACGACGAGATCAAGGACATGAAGGGCGTCGTGAGCGTGAGCCCGGCGGCCCCGAACAAGGCCGGGGACACCGCGATGATCACGGTGATCCCGGACTCGAAGCCGTCCTCCGTCACGACCGAGGACCTGGTCCACACGATCCGCGGCGCGGGCGCCGGCATCAAGGCCGACACGGACGCGACGGTGCTCGTCACCGGCTCCACGGCCATGAACATCGACTTCTCGCAGAAGCTCAACGACGCGCTGATCCCGTATCTCGCGCTCGTGGTCGGTCTCGCGTTCCTGCTGCTGATCGTGGTGTTCCGCTCGATCCTCGTCCCGCTGAAGGCGGCGCTCGGCTTCCTGCTCAGCGTGATGGCGGCCCTCGGCGCGGTCGTCGCGGTCTTCCAGTGGGGCTGGCTGTCCGGCCTGATGGGCGTCGAGGAGACCGGCCCGATCATGTCGATGATGCCGATCTTCATGGTGGGCGTGGTCTTCGGTCTGGCCATGGACTACGAGGTGTTCCTCGTGACCCGTATGCGGGAGGCCTTCGTCCACGGCGAGAAGCCGGGCCAGGCGATCGTGACCGGGTTCAAGCACGGCGCACGGGTCGTCACGGCCGCCGCCGTCATCATGATCGCCGTGTTCTCCGGGTTCATCGGCTCCAGCGAGTCGATGATCAAGATGATCGGCTTCGGTCTCGCCATCGCCGTCTTCTTCGACGCGTTCGTCGTACGGATGGCACTCGTCCCGGCGGTGCTCGCGCTGCTCGGCAAGCGGGCCTGGTGGCTGCCGAGGTGGCTGGACCGCGCGCTGCCGAACGTCGACGTCGAGGGTGAGGGCCTGCGCGCGCTCGACGAGAAGCAGCGCGACGGGGACCAGGACCGGAAGCTGGTCGGCGTCTGACCCTCGGCCCCCGCGGCCGGACCTTCACGTGAGAGACCTCGCCGACACCTCGGCGAGGTCTCTCACGTACGGGCCGTTCCTCAGTGCGCCACGGGCGTGGCGGCCATGTACGTACGGCGGAGGAAGCGCATGAGCGCCTTCGTGTCGAGCTGGACGACCGCCACCCCTTGCGCCGAGTGGAACTCCAGGACGGCCTGGACGCGGCCGCACGGCCATATGCGGACCTCGCCGCTGTCGGCGGGGCCACGCAGACCCCGCTCCAGGAGTTCGCGCTCGAAGGTCCACTCGTGCGGACCGGGCAGTGTGACGCACACCTGGCGGGGGTCCGTCTCCGGGTCGTACCGGAGGGCCACGGGGACGGCCCGGTGTTCGTCGTCGAGGGAGTCGGCGGTGTCCGTCACGATATGAGCGCGGGCGTACTGTTCGACGGCGTGCATGAACCGACTCCTTACGCTGCGTAACCTATGTGAAAGATGTGAATTCCGTCACCATTCCAATGTCGCACATCTCGCGGAAACCGCTCTCCGGCCGTCCGTGACCTCCCTCGGGGAACGTGTGCCCGGTCGCGGCGGGGTGTATGTGCGCGACGACGGTCACATGTCCGCCATGGGCGTTCCGCTCTCCTGGTGCGCGGGGGTCCTGGAGTCCGCCGCGGCGGGAGCCCGGCGCTCCCGCCGCGCGCGAACTGCTCCCGTGCGCCTGCCGATCGGACGCTGTTCGCGCCCCATCGCTCTTGCAAGTCATTCGCAACAAGGCACTATCATCGGACGGTGCACGTTCCTGACGGATTCATCAATGCCCCGGTCTCCGCGGCCGCAGGCGTCGTCGCCGCCGGCGCCGTCGCCCTGAGCCTGCGGGGTGCCCGCCGCGAACTCGACGAGCGGACCGCGCCCCTCGCCGGCCTGGTCGCCGCCTTCATCTTCGCCGTGCAGATGCTGAACTTCCCGGTCGCCGCCGGGACCAGCGGACATCTGCTCGGCGGCGCCCTCGCCGCGATCCTCGTCGGCCCCTTCACCGGCGTCCTGTGCGTCTCCGTCGTCCTGCTCATGCAGGGCATCCTCTTCGCGGACGGTGGTCTCACCGCGCTCGGCGTGAACGTCACCGACATGGCGATCACCACCACGGTCGTCGCGTACGCCGTCTTCCGCGTCCTGGTGAAGGTGCTGCCCCGCAAGCGGCGCTCGGTCACCGTCGCGTCCTTCGTCGCGGCCCTGCTCTCCGTCCCCGCCGCCGCCGTCGTCTTCACCCTCGTCTACGCGGTCGGCGGCACCACCGACGTCGCGCTGTCCAAGGTCGCCACGGCCATGGTCGGCGTCCACGTCCTCATCGGCATCGGCGAGGCCGTGATCACCGCGCTCACCGTCGGCGCCGTCATCGCCGTACGGCCCGATCTCGTCCACGGCGCCCGCGGCCTCGAGCAGCGGCTCAAGCTGCGGGTGAACGGGGAGCTCGTCGACGCCCCCGCGGCCGGCGCCCCCGCCCCGGCCCGCTCCTCGCACCGCAAGGTGTGGATCACCGGCCTGGTCACCTCCCTCGTCCTCGCCGGGTTCGTCAGCTTCTACGCCTCCGCGAGCCCCGACGGCCTGGAGAAGGTCGCCAAGGACAAGGGCATCGACACCAGGACGAAGGCACACGCCTCCGAGGACTCGCCGCTCGCCGGATACGGAGTCAAGGACGTCTCCGACGCCCGCCTCTCCGGCGGTCTCGCCGGGGTCATCGGCGTGGGCGCCACGGTCGCCGCGGGCAGCGGCGTCTTCTGGGCGGTCCGCAGACGGCGTACGGCCGACACCTCGCCCGCCTCCGTGCCGGACGGCGTCTGACGTGGGGGCCGGCCACGCGCACAGGCTCTACCGGCACGCGGACTCGCCCGTACACGCCCTGCCGCCGCACACCAAACTCGCCGCGGCCCTCGCCTTCGTGGTCGTGGTCGTCTCCACCCCGCGCGAGGCGATGTGGGCGTTCGCGCTGTACGCCGTGCTGCTCGCGATCGTCGCCCACCGGGCCCGCGTGCCGGCGGGCGTCCTGCTGCGGCGGCTCCTGATCGAGATCCCGTTCGTCGCGTTCGCGGTGCTGATGCCGTTCGTGGCGGAGGGCGAACGGGTGGACGTCCTGGGCCTGTCCCTGAGCGTCGACGGCCTGTGGGGCGCCTGGAACGTCCTCGCCAAGGGCACCCTCGGCGTCGCCGCCTCCGTCCTGCTGGCCTCCACGACCGGACTGCGTGAACTGCTCCTCGGCCTGCAGCGGCTGAAGCTCCCGCCGCTCCTCGTGCAGATCGCCTCCTTCATGATCCGCTACGGCGACGTCATCACCGACGAGATGCGGCGCATGCGGATCGCACGCGAGTCACGCGGCTTCGAGGCGAGCGGAGTACGGCACTGGGGGGTGCTCGCGAAGTCGGCGGGCGCGCTGTTCATCCGCTCCTACGAACGCGGGGAACGCGTGCACCTGGCCATGGTGAGCCGGGGGTACGCCGGTTCCATGCCCGTCATCGACGAGGTGACCGCGTCCCGGGCGCAGTGGTCGTACGCCCTCGCCCTTCCCCTCGCCGCCCTTGCCGTATGCCTGTTGGGATGGACGCTGTGACGATTTCCGCGAGGACACCGAAGGAGAGGACCGGGGAGATGCGGACGGACAAGGCCGTGGAGGCGGCTGCCGGGGCGATCCCCGCCACGGCCGCGGGGGCGGGCGCGGGGACGGACGCCGTACCGGCCTCGCTGGAGGTCTCCGGGCTCGCGTTCGCCTACCCGGACGGGCATCAGGCCCTGTTCGGCGTGGACTTCCGGATCGGGCGCGGCGAGCGCGTCGCCCTGCTCGGCCCGAACGGCGCCGGCAAGACCACCCTCGTCCTGCACCTCAACGGCATCCTGACCGGCGGTGCCGGAACGGTGACGGTCGCCGGACTCCCGGTCGGCAAGCGGCACATGGCGGAGATCCGGCGCAGGGTCGGCATCGTCTTCCAGGACCCGGACGACCAGCTGTTCATGCCGACCGTGCGCGAGGACGTGGCCTTCGGGCCGGCCGCCGCGGGCATGAAGGGCGCCGAGCTGGAGGCGCGGGTCCGCACCGCTCTGGAGCGCGTCGGCATGGAGGCCTTCGCCGACCGTCCGCCGCACCACCTGTCCTTCGGGCAGCGGCGCCGGGTCGCCGTCGCGACGGTGCTGGCGATGGAGCCGGAGATCCTCGTACTCGACGAGCCCTCCTCCAATCTCGACCCCGCCTCCCGGCGTGAACTCGCCGACATCCTGCGCTCGTTGGACGTCACGGTCCTGATGGTCACCCACGACCTGCCGTACGCCCTCGAACTGTGCCCCCGGTCCCTCGTGCTCAGCGACGGCGTGATCGTCGCCGACGGCGGGACCGGCGGTCTCCTCTCGGACGACGCGCTCATGCGCACCCATCGGCTGGAGCTGCCCTTCGGGTTCGACCCGCGCTCCGTGACAATGGGGGCGTGACGAAACAAGAGGACGTCGCGCCGCCGGCCGGGTCGCTGCTGCTCGACGACCAGCTGTGCTTCGCGCTGTACGCCGCCCAGCGGGCCGTGACCGCCGCGTACCGCCCGCTGCTGGAGGAACTCGGCCTCACCTACCCGCAGTACCTCGTCCTGCTGGTCCTGTGGGAGCGCGGCGAGACCACGGTCAAGGAGCTGGGCGCCGCCCTGCACCTCGACTACGGCACGATGTCGCCGCTGCTCAAGCGACTGGAGTCGGCGGGGCTCGTGCGCCGTGAGCGCTCGGCGCACGACGAACGCTCGGTGCACGTCGCTCTCACCGGGCGCGGCGAACTGCTCAGGGAGCGTGCGGAGGACGTCCCGCAGGCGCTGCTGACGGCGACCGGTCTGAGCGAGTCCGACGTCACGCGCCTGCGCGAGGAGCTGTGGCGGCTGGCGGAACGCGCGCAGGGAGCGGCGGCGCGCGGGCGCTGACAGTTCATTGCCACCCGAGGCTTTCCGGGTCCCATACCGGCCGGTACCTTGTGCACGATGCATTTGTGCGCGATGCGCTTGTGTGAGCTCCTGTTGCCCACTTTGGGGGAGGTACTGCCGTGATCGACGGCACCGCAGTCGACACCCGTCCGACGAAGATCATGTACGTCGCCGAGGCGACCGCGCACGGCGGCCGCAACGGCTTCGTGACCAGCCAGGACGGGCAGCTCGAACTGAAGGTCGCGATGCCGCCGGCGCTGGGCGGGGACGGCAACGGCACGAACCCGGAGCAACTGTTCGCGGCCGGATTCAGCGCCTGCTTCCACAACGCGCTGGTGCTGGTCGGCCGCCGCGCCGGCCTCGACCTCTCCGGCTCCACGGTCGCGGCCAAGGTCGGGATCGGCCCCAACAAGCAGCACGGCTACGGACTGGCGGTCGCCCTGAGCGTCTCGCTCCCCGTCCTCGACGCGGACGTGGCGGCAGGGCTCGTGGACGCGGCGCACGAGGTCTGCCCGTACTCGAACGCCACCCGCGGCAACATCGAGGTCACGATCCTGCTGGGCTAGGAATCGAAGGCCGCGGACGCGTGTTCCACTCACTGCCGACAGTTCGGCAGTGATGGGGCGACAGGGAGCGCGGGCGTGGACGTGAACGGCACAGTGGCGGAGGGCTTCGAACCGGTCCGGGAGGCGTTCGCGGCCAACTTCGCGACGCTCGGGGACCGGGGCGCCGCCGTCACCGTGTACCGCGACGGGCACAAGGTCGTCGACCTGTGGGGCGGCACCCGTGACGTCGACGGTACCGAGCCCTGGCAGCGCGGCACCGCGCAGATCGTGCGCTCCGCGACGAAGGGCGTCGCCGCCGCCGTACTCCTGCTGCTCGCCCAGCGGGGACAGCTCGACCTGGACGCGCCGGTCGGCACCTACTGGCCCGAGTACAAGGCCCACGGCAAGGAGCACACGCGCGTACGGCATCTGCTCGCGCACCGGGCCGGGGTCCCCGTCCTCGACCGGCCGCTCACCCCCGCCGAGGCCGCCGACCCCGATCGCGCGGCCGCCGCGGTGGCCGCCCAGACGCCCGCGTGGGAGCCCGGCACCGAACACGGGTACCACGCGCAGACGTACAGCTGGCTGACCGGCGAGCTGGTCCGGCGGGTCACCGGGCGCACGATCGGCCGGTGGATCGCGGAGGAGCTGGCCCGGCCGCTGGACCTCGACCTGTGGGTCGGGCTGCCGGAGGCGGAGGCCGGCCGGGTGGGCCGGGTCGCGCAGACCGAGGCACCGTCCACGCCGGGCGGTCTCAGGACGCGCCCCAAGCGGGCGGTCTCCGAGGCGTACGCCGACCCGGACAGCCTCACCCGGCGCGCCTTCGCCGCGATCACCCCGATGCCCGACGAGAACGACCCCGCCTACCGCGCCGCCGTCCTGCCCGCCTCGAACGGCATCGCCACCGCCGACGGCCTCGCCCGCTTCTACGCCGCGCTGATCGGAGAGGTGGACGGCGTCCGGCTGTTCACCCCGCAGACGCTGTCGGCCGCGCGGACGGAACAGTCCGCCGGCCCCGACCGGGTCCTGGTCGTCAACACCCGGTTCGGCCTCGGCTACATGCTCCACGGCGGAGCGTCGCCGCTGCTCTCCCCGGGCTCCTTCGGCCACCCCGGCCGCGGCGGCGCCCTCGGCTTCGCCGACCCCGAGTCGGGCATCGCCTTCGGCTACGTCACCAACGGCTTCCGCACGAGCGTGACGGCGGACGCACGGGCACAGGCGCTGGTCCGGGCGGTCCGGACGGCCGTCACCGCGTAACCGCACAGCCCGACCACGTCCGCCCGCCCGACCACGTCCGGCCGGACACGACGGGTGATCGCCGTCGATGCCGCCGTCGATGCCGCCGTCGATGCCGACGTCGTCGCGGCCGGCGATGCGCATCACCGCCCTGCGACGGTCGAAAAGGTCGCAGGACAGACCGAGGCGATCAGCTCGCGAAGCTTCTCGATGTACAGGTGCACGTTCTTGGAGGCGATGTCCGTGTCCGGGTAGCGGCATGCGATCCACAGTCCCTCGTGCAGCCGGTTGACCCAGGCGCACACCTGATCGCCGTACGACACACGGAGCAGCCCGTACGCTTTTTTGTTCGCTCCAGCAGGCCGAACCAGGAATGAGGCGGGCGTCCACGTACGAGACGATCGAGTACAGGTCGGGTGATGTGGGGCGGAAGTCCTCGCCCAGGAGGCGTAGTACCCGGGCCAGAGGAATGCGCGCCAACGACCGATTGGCCTGCAGCTGGGCCCGGACCGAGGCGAGCGCGGCGTCGAAGTCCCGTGCCGCGGGTACTTCGATCGGCGCGCCGCCGACGTACCAGCCCACGGAGTCCGACCACACGGACTTCAGCCGGGTGTGGAACGGCACGACCGTGCGGTGGACCGGTTGCCCACCGAGTTCGTGGACGATCAGGCTGGTCGCGGCCAGGACGCCCACCAGGCTGCCGCCGTAGGGCCGGCAGTAAGTCTCGAACGCCGCGGCCGCGTCCGCGTCGACGAGCGGCTCGCGCAAGAGCTTCTGGACGGGCAGGGCGTCGCCGGGCCGCAGGCCCAGATCGACGGCGAACTCCGGAAGCCTTCCGTCGCACCGGCCGATGAACTCCCGCCAGCGCGTGACGATCGCGTGTGTGTCGTCGATGGTGTTCGCGTTCACCCGCTCCTGCTCGCAGAAGTCCACATAGCTCGCGACCGGTGCGGCGGTGAGGGGCTGCCCCGCGGCATGCGCCGTGTACAGCTCCTGGACCTCGTGCGGGATGCGCTGCAGCGAGTAGGCGTCGACGTTGGTGTGGTCGAATGCCAGATACACGCTGGTGGAGTCCTCGTGGACGACCGCCGCGTAGATGAGGTTGGGCCAGCCGAGGGCGTCCGCCGCCTTGTCGAAACGGTCCTGCAGATGCTCGGTCAGCAGGTTCGCATCGGTGAAGTCGCCCACCACTTCGCGGTGGAGCGTGACATCGTCCGGGTCGAGAGTGAACCGGTGCATCTCGTCGCCCGCCCATCTGAACCCGCTGCGCAGCGTCTCGTGGCGCAGTGTCCAGTCGCGCAGGGCCCGTT
Organism: Streptomyces sp. NPDC021080; assembly: GCF_044333225.1. NCBI lineage: Bacteria > Bacillati > Actinomycetota > Actinomycetes > Kitasatosporales > Streptomycetaceae > Streptomyces > Streptomyces sp. NPDC021080. Next base: position 424,709 of record NZ_JBIRQM010000008.1, read on the forward strand.
CCAGCACGTCGAGGTCGACTTGGCCGGGCAGGTCGAACGCCGTACCGAGCCAGGTCGGCACGAACAGGCCGCCCTCGCGCACCGACCGCGCCGTTCTGATGTGTGACTCCTGGATGTACGCCGGCGGCCGCGGGTCCGTCGGCAGCACCGTCGCGGCCGTGACGGTCGCAGGGCTGAACCCCCACTCCACAAGCCGTCCAGGCCGGACCTCGCAGCGCTGAATATCAGAAATTCGCACGGTGGCGTCTCCTTGTCGAAAACACAGGCTTGATCAACATGGAGTCGTGTACGGGCGCCGTCTGCCGTTTCGCCTGCACGTCAGCAGAAGGTGTGGCACGTCGAACGGTGAAGCGCCCCGTCCGTCGCCCCGCGTTCACGGCTCGCCGTCGAGCCCGGGCGGACCGGCGGGCTTCGGGACACGGCCGGCGGTGGGCCCAAGGAGAACGGAGGCGGCGCGAACGCTTGATGCGTCCACGCCGCCTCCGTTCGACCCGATGCAGAGGTGGTACCGGCTGTGCAGGCAGCAGGTGGAAGACCTTGCGCCACACGTAGGAGCAGTGGCCCTGCGTCGCCGGGACGGAGGGCGCGAGTGGGAGGTCGGTCAGAGCGCCCGGCTGTTGCAGCCCATGTCGGAACCGAGGTGGCTCTTCTGCGCGCCCGCGGCCCCTTCCCCGTTCAGCAGGTTGCCGGCGACGCCGGTGAGGGCGCCGACGTTGCCGAGCACCTCGATGTTCATGTCGTGCGAGCGGCACTCGACGCCCTGGGTGATGTCGATGCTGTCGCTGTCGTGGCCCCGGTCGCCGTACGCGAAAGCGGTGTTGGCACCCAAGGAGCCGACACTGCCGATGAGGGCGCTCAGAAGAATGACCTTGTGCAACTTGCGCATGTGAAGCTCCTTGGAGGAAGCACGGGGATCCGACCTGTCGAGTCAGGTCGAGTCGGGACTGCGGATGTTCAGGGGCGGACCGTCAGCCGAGTTGGGGAAGTCCCAGTTGTCCGACGGGAGGAGCCGCGATCTGCCCGAGGGCGACCGGAGCCAGTTCCGGTGCGCTCGCGGGCGTGACCGTCGGGTTGACGAGCGGGTTCACCTGAGGGTTGAGCTGCGGGTTCACCTGGGGGGCGACAACCGTCGGGGGCTGTGAGTCGAGTACCTGGGGCACCGCTACCTGTGGGGCCACCTGTGGCATCACCTGCGGCATGACCTGCGGCACGACCTGTGTCGGGGCGGCCTGCGCCGGCTGTGCGGGTGCGGCCTGCGCGAACTGCGCGGGTGCGGACTGTTGTTGGTTCGACGAGCTGGAGGCTTGGGCCGTTCCCTGTGACGAGGCCGAGGCCGAGGCGTATCCGGTCTGCTGTGGCCCTGACGGAGCGGCCTGTGGGGCCGATCGGGGAGCCGCGGCCGGAGCGGTCGACTGATCCGGAACCGATGCCGGGGTGGTACTGGGGCGCCCCTCCGGTGAGTTGGCATAGCTGCCGCTGGCGCCGATGCCGGCCAAACCGCTGGCCGCCGCGACGACGAGCGCGGCCTTGTGAAGCTTCCGCATGAAACCCTCGGCCCTTCGTTGCCTGAGATGTGAGTCCATTGCTTTCAACGCGGTCACGCGTGCGGTTGGTGCGTCACTCGCATCGTGCCGGAGGCTACGGTTGTCTCGAGGAGCACGCGGACTTCGTATCGGAGCTGGCAGCGGATCCTCTACCTGTCATCGGTCTGCGGCCGCTGCCCCCACCCTCCGGGGAACGAGGTTTCGGCGCCGTGGTCACGGCACCCGACGGGCCGTCACCCGTTTGCCGTCCACCGACCCGGGCGTCACGGCTCGCACGCCGCATCAAACGGGTGACCACACCCCCGCACCCGTTTCGAGGCCGTGCTCTTTTCGTTCCCCACGGGGCGATAGGGATGACCCATCGCGCTCGAATGGAGCAGCAAGGACAGCGAAGACTGCGCTGCCCCATCGGCACATCAGCTTCCGTGCACAGGTCAATCGAAGAGCCGAGGAACCTCATGCGTATGCTTCACAAGATCGCGCTCGTCGCCGCAACAGCCGGCGGCCTGTCCGGTGTCGGTGCCGGCGCAAGCTTCGCCGTCACCCCGTCCGCCCCCAACGGCGTTGCACCGCACCCGGTTTCGCAGCCCGACGCCCAGGCGGCCTCGGCGTCCTCCGCTCGGGCGACCACGCAGACCTATGGCTCGCCGGCTCCGCAGCAGCTGGCACCGGCGCGTGGCGCTCAGGTCTCCCCGCAGGTCAGCCCGCAGCTGAATCCGCAGGTCAGCCCGCGGCTCTCGCCTGAGGCGCCGCAGAGGCAGCAGGGCCTTTCGGCGGGACAGGCCAACCTGTTCCGTCCGTACCAGGAGTGCAGCCCGCAGACCCTGCTCGATGCGAACGTCCCGGTCGCCCTGCTCGCCGCGGCCCAGACCCGGGGCGTCGAGTGCACCCAGGCCAACAGCCAGACGAATTCTTTCGCCAACGCGCAGCAACACTGACGGACAATCACGTCGATGCCGGGCACGGGCGGCGGACGGACCGGAATCGGCTCGCCCCGCGATATGCCTTTCGGCACTTCCTCGGCGACATGAAGCCAGCGTGTTGTTGTCCTTTTCAAGGCATTTGTCGCTATTGTTCTTCCTGTAGCCGCGATCTACCCACAGATCGCAAAAACTCACCCCACGGAGATGAAATGCGCAAGCTTCGCAACGTTGCGGTCCTGGTCGCTGCCATCGGCAGCATCGGGCTCGTTGGCGGTACGGCCTACGCCGGTGGCCACGGCGAGGGCGGCGGCGACCAGTTCAGCATCTCGCAGAGCTCCAACTGCAAGTCGCACGACCTGAACCTCGACGTCCTCGGCCAGGTCGGCGTGCTGAACGGCCTGCTGGGCAACGCCCTCAACGGCGAAGGCAACCCTGGCGCCCAGTCCACCTCCCTCGGCTCCACCATGGGCTGTAACAACAGCGCCTTCTGAAGTCCCCTCAGGTGTAAACACGCCCGACCATGAACGGTCCCGGCACTGGGCCTCAGGCAAAGTGCCGGGACCGTTCACGTGCGCCGGACCACTTCCGAGGCGGCACAGCGCAGCGCTGGACCCTTCCGGACACTCCGTTCTGGCGTCGTTGAACCCTTCGCGTCACATAGAGGCGATCTCTCGCGGATCGCATTCACCTCACTTCCTCTGGAGATGGCATGCGCAAGCTCCGTACGGCCGCTGTCCTGATGGCCGTCCTCGGAAACGTCGGACTTCTGGGCGCCAGCGTCGCCCACGCGGATCAGGGCTGGGGCGGGGGCGACAACTTCAGCGTCTCGCAGCACAGCGCCTGTCAGTCGCACGACCTGAACCTCGATGTCCTCGGTCAGGTCGGCATCGGCAACGGGCTGGGCGGCAACCTGCTGGGCGGCGAGGGCAGCCCGGGGGCCCAGAAGACGTCGCTGGGCTCGAGCATGGGCTGCAGCAACAGCGCGTTCGGCCGATAAGAGCTCGCAGAAGTTCCGAACACGGCTACGGCCTTCGCCTGATCCTGTGCTCCGTCACGGAAGCACGGGATCAACGCGAAGGCCGTAGCCGTGCGGCTGTTGCGCCACGGCGTCCCGAGGGATGCGATCGCCGATGTGCCACCGGCCTGCCCGTGCAGCCGCCGGAGCGCCTCCGGGGCCCGGCCGGCGGTGACGGCATCGCGCCGCCAGGAGACCTGCCTCTTGGAAAACGAAATGCTGGTCCGGGAACCCTTCCCCGGACCAGCATTTTTGTGGGCGCTCAGACGCCGATGTGCGGCTTCTTGAACCCATCGGGCAGCTTGGCCGTGTTGGAGCACTCCACGACCGGCCCCACTTTGGCGGCTTCGTTCCCCGCGAGTTGGTCCTGCTGCGTGAGCACGTTCGGCCGGTCCGTCGACGAGCACTGCTGGTCCTGCTTGATGACGTGCGTGCCGTCCTTGTCGGTGTACGTCTCATTTTTCTGAACGCACACGACGTCTTTTTGCGCGGCGGTGGGGCAGGCGCCCAGATTTCCCTCGGCGAGTGCATGTGTGGCGCCGAGACAGATGGCGGCGAGGCTTCCGGCGAATGCTGCGACGGCCGCAGTCTTCTGCGAAAAGAGCATGTGTTGTATTCCTTTGTGGTGAAGAATCGGACAGTCTTTTATTGGCCGACATTGCCCGCGCCGAGAAATTCGAGCAATTAAATGTTTTTCCGCCGGCAGGATGGTTGCAGCCCGGACGCGAATTCGGCGTCCGGGCTACATGCACCACGGGATGTCACTCAGCGCACCGCTCGGTCCGTATCCCCGACGCCGAGTGAGGCCGCGGCGGGCCTTGACCCGGAGCTCTGGCTCTTAGTCGTTGTCACCCTGGTCCTGCGTCTGCGGCTGAGCCTGCTCCTGCGGCTGACCCTGCTCTTGCGGCTGGTCCTGCGTCTGCGGCTGGCCCTGCTCTTGCGGCTGAGCCTGTACCTGGGGCTGGTCCTGCGTCTGGGGCTGAGCCTGCTCCTGCGGCTGAGCCTGTGCCTGGTCCTG
>NZ_JBIRQM010000008.1:429305-453269 GCF_044333225.1 Streptomyces sp. NPDC021080
TGTACCTGGGGCTGGTCCTGCGTCTGGGGCTGAGCCTGCTCCTGCGGCTGAGCCTGTGCCTGGTCCTGCGCCTGGGGCTGGCCCTGCTCTTGCGGCTGAGCCTGTACCTGGGGCTGGTCCTGCGTCTGGGGCTGAGCCTGCTCCTGCGGCTGAGCCTGTGCCTGGTCCTGCACCTGGGGCTGGCCCTGCTCTTGCGGCTGAGCCTGCGTCTGCGGCTGGTCCTGCACCTGCGGCTGAGCCTGTACCTGGGGCTGGTCCTGCGTCTGCGGCTGAGCCTGTACCTGGGGCTGAGCCTGTACCTGGGGCTGGTCCTGCACCTGCGGCTGAGCCTGCACCTGCGGCTGCTTCTGCTCCAGTGCCTGGCCCTGCTCCTGCGGCTGGGGGTAGTAACCGCCCCCGAAGGCCGTGGCGCTGACGGACGAGTTGGCGACGGCGGAGACCGGTACGGATGCGCCGTCGGTACCGTCGGCGAAGCTGATGCCGGCGCCGAGGGCGGACAACCCCGCGATGGCCGCCGCTACGACCATGGCGCGCTGAAGCTTGAACATTGATGACCCTTTCCCTGATCCGGGCATACCGCCCGGAATGACCACTTGTCGTAAACGTAAGCACGCTGGATGTGATCAATCGGGCATTTGAACCCCATGTCGCGCCGGAGCCCCGTATGAGGTAAAGCGCAGATGGGGCCGTATGGCGGGGTTCGGCCGTCGTGCTCCTCAGGGGAGGAGGCCGGGCAGTTCCCGCTTCTCGTCATTCGACCGAGGTGCTCCGGACGTGGCAGGCGAACAGGTCACCTTGGGGCCGATCTGTGTCGCGCCGTTGCCCGTAGGTGCGGGCAGCGTCACGGCCTGCACCGGCATGCAGGTCTCCTGGTGCGGAATGGTGCCGCGCCCGGAGCTCTCGCCTTCGATGTGCTGCACGCAGATGACGTCCCCCTGGGGGGTCCGAGTGCAAGATGCCGGGTCTCCCGCGGCGTATGCGTGCGTGATGCCCGTGGACGCCACGGCGAGCCCGCCGATGAGCCCCGAGAGGGCCGCGATCTTTTTCCTGCTGAACATAGGATGCGTGTCCTTAGTACGGGCGCCCCGGGCGCCGCTCCCTCACGATCGGTCGCGCCACGGGCGTGGTCTGCGACACTGAGCCTTTTCCAACTTTCCGCGCCGGCCGGACAGTTGGCCTGACAGGCGGATGAAGCTGCTGATGGTGGTGAACGTCCAGGGCGTGGCCGACCCGAAAGGCCGTCTCCGGGCTTCACCGGCCCTGGCCGGCGCCGTCACGGTGCTGGGGTGGCGCGTGAGCACCGCGTCGTCGACGCCCTCGCCGAGGCCGGCGTCACCTGACCGGTCGGACGCGGGCCGCCGTGGTGCGGGCGGCTCGGTCCGTCTCCCCTTGCCGCGGTCGACGGGGCGCCCTCTCGGCCGGCCGACGGGCCGTCAACCGGTCCCGTGCGAGGCCCGGGCGCTGGTCGAACGGGCCGTCGCCACCCTCGGGTCCCGGCTTGCCTCTTCGTGAGCTCCGCTGCTCGACGACCGGGGCCACCGGCCTCGTCCGAGCGGTCCTCGCTCTCCGTCCGGCCGGCTCGCGCTGAGGTCGAGGCGGCCGGCTGCCGGCATTCGATCCCTTCGGGTTGACCCGAAGGGATCCCGTACCGACTGTCGCGATGATGACGTCGCTGACCTCAGCCGGTGAAGGCGCGGTTGTGCTGGCCGCAGGTGGTGTCCAGGGTCTGACCGAGACCGAGCACTCCGATCGGGATGTCGTTCTCCAGCACCGTCTGCGGGCTGCACTCCTGGTAGGGGCGGTAGACGTCCAGCGCCCGCGGTCCGTTGTCATGGGTGTCGGCGACAGCCGTTCCGGCACCGATGGCGGACAGGCCACCGGCCGCCACTGCTGCTGCGATCACGACCTGCTGAAACTTACGCATGGAACCCTCGGTTCTCCATTGCTTACACGTGATAGCTAGTTGCCTAGCGTGACGCGACGAACACTAGCAGTAGCCAAGAGTGGTCGGCGCACGGAGCCGTAGGTGCTCTGCGGGGGAGCCGGACGGGCGTGGACGCCAACTGGCGCTGCAGAAAGGCGCGTTGCTGTTCGGTATGCGATAGGGGTGCACCGCGGACGAGGCCCCGGAACACACACCGTCGCGTCAACCCGATTACCTGGAGAGAGAGTTAGGGCCTACAGACTGTTGACTCGTTGTTCTGATTTTTTGGTGTCGGGGTGATGCCGGGGCGGGGACTGCCGAACGAGCGGTGCGGCGGGGGACGGTTGGGGTTGCCGACGGGCCGCGAGAGCCGGCCCGGGTGACCGCGGCGAGCGGCACGGCCGCGGTGACGAGCGGCGTCACGCCATCGGCTCGCGCACATCCACCAGCGTGCCGTCCGCGTGCGCGATCAGGCTCTTCGGGTCCATCGGGAAGACGCTGAACGGGGTGCCCGCCGAGGCCCACACCGTGTCGTGGCCGAGCAGCGAACGGTCCACCAGGACACGGGTCTTCGTCCGGTGTCCGAAGGGCGGTACGGCGCCGGGTCCGTATCCGGTCGACTCCCGTACGAGCTGGGCCCCGGCCCGGGTCAGCTTCGCGGCGCCCAGCTCCCGCCGCACGAGTTCCATGCCGACGTGCGCCGAGCCGTCCAGCAGCACCAGCACCGGGACCCCGTCCGCCGCGAAGAACAGCGACTTGCAGATCTGGCTCGGCTCGCAGCCGATCGCCGCGGCGGCCTCGGCGGTGGTGCGGGCCGTGTCGGGAAAGCGCCGGACCCGGCCGATCACCTCGTCGAGACCCAGCTCCCGCAGGGCCTCGGCGAACCGGGGGTCGGTGTCGTTGTCGTTCACGACGGGGGGAGGGCCCTCGGCGGCGTTCTCATCGGTGGCGTTCATGCAGGGCACGCTAGCGGTCCGTGTACGGTCCACGCGACCGGGCCCCGGCAGGCCGTCGCGGCTCTCGGCTCAGTCCCACCAGAAACGCCAGAGCGGGGCGTCGACGAGGGACGCCGCATAGCGCGGGAACGGCGTCGGAGGGTCGTTGACGATGTTGTCGGCCGTGGTCAGAAGGTGTTCGAGGGCGACATGCGTCGCCTGCCGCTCGTCGCGCGGCGGGCTCGCGACGGAGACGTACAGCGTGGCTCCGATCGCGGCGACGACGCGCGCCCCGAACCGGTCCTCCCAGCTGCGCAGCAGCGCGCAGAACAGGGGGAGGGGGGCCTCGGCGCGCCAGCCGATGACGGCGGGGACGTCGGCACTCCGCCCGGCCTTCACGAGGCCGAGCGAGGTTCCTGCCTCACCCTCGCGGAGGAGGCGGGCGACGGCAGCCCGCGCGGCCTCGTCCGGGTCGGCGCCCGAGCCGGGGAAGGTGGCGGGGGCCAGTCCGGGCCAGCGGTCGTACGGAGCGCCGGGGTCGTCCTCCCAGGGCTCGATGTCCTCGGGGCAGTCCATCGGCTCGGGCGGCGCCGCGAGCCAGGCGAGCCGGCGGCGACGGTACTCGCGCCACCCCTCTTCCAGTTCGGCTTCGAGGTCGACGGCGGCTATGTCGGCGAGGTCGAGCGAGTGGGGGTGGTCGTCATCCCCGTAGCAGAGGATCGGCCTGAGGCCGGTCGTGTCCTGCTGTCGCTGGGCGCGGGTCCACGCGTCCAGCGGGTCGTGCGGGAGCCGGTCGGAGCACCACATGACCGGTGAGCCGGCGGGCACGCCGCGCCCGGACGGCAGGCCTTCGGGAAGCGGGAACGTCATGCGCGGAGCCTAGAAGGCCCCACTGACATCGCCCGCGCTTCCCTGCTTCCCCTTTGTTCAGGGGGAGTTGCCCCCACCGGTGGGTGGGGTGCGCGGGCGTCAGCCGGCCGAGCCGGCCTTCAGGAGGGCCGCCACGATCGGGCCCGCCGTGCTGCCGCCGTGGCCGCCCTGCTGGACGACGCCGGCTCCCGCCAGGTCGCCCTTCCAGGCCGTGAACCAGCCGTTGGGCTGCTTCTGGTTGTCGACCTCGGCGGAGCCGGTCTTGGCGCCGAAGTCGGGGCCGAGTCCGGCCATGGCCTCGGCGGCGGTGCCGGCGGTGGCCGTGTACTGCATGACCTCGCGCAGTTCGGCGAGCGTGGCCGCGGACATGGTGCGCGACGCGGTGGCGAGCGTGCGGTGGTCGACCGACGGGGAGACCAGGTAGGGCTGGTGGAAGGTGCCGGACTTGACCGTGGAGGCGACGGACGCCATGTTCAGCGGGTTCATGCGGACCCCGCCCTGGCCCATCAGGGAGGCGGCCATCTGCGCGGCGCTCTGCACCGGCACCGAGCCGTCCACCGAGGGCACGCCGATGGCCCAGTTGTTCATGCTCAGGCCGAAGACCTGCTGGGCCTGCTTGGTCAGGTCGTCGTCCTTCAGCTTCTTGGCCTGGGTGATGAAGGCCGTGTTGCAGGACCGCGCGAAGCTCGCCTTGAACGTGCCGTTCTTGATCTCGAAGTCGTCGTCGTTGTGGAACTTCCACCCGCCGTACGTCGCCGTCTTCGGGCAGGGGTGCTTCTTGTCGGGGGAGGCGAGCCCCTTCTCGAAGAGCATCGACGCCGTGATGACCTTCATCGTGGAACCGGGCGCGAGCGAGCCCTGGAAGGCGGTGTTGAAGCCGTGGTTGGTGTTCGCGACGGCGAGGATCTCGCCGGTGGAGGGGCGCATCAGGACCACCGACGCCTTGGGCTTGGCGGCCACCAGGCTTTCGGCCTTCGCCTGGAGGGTCGGGCTGAGGGTCGTCTGCACCTTGCCCGGCGTGCCCGCGCTGAGCGTCAGCAGGGTCTTGTCGGGGGTCTTCTGGGCGCCCTTGGCGGCGGCCTTGCGGACCACGCGCAGTTCGATGCCCGCCTTGCCCCCGGCCGTCCTGCCGAACTTCTCGCGCAGCCCGTCGAGGACGGTGCCGAGGGAGGGGTACTTGGCGGCGGTCAGCTCTCCGCCGTGGCGGTCGAGGGCGGTGATCGGCGGTGTCCCGGACGCGCCGGTCACCAGCCGGTCGCCGTCCTGGAGGTCGGGTTGGACGACGGAGGGCTTCCAGCCGACGAGCGCCACGCCGTCCTTGGCCCGGCGGACGACTTTCAGCTTCGAGGTGTACGTCAGCGGCTTGGTGAGGCCCTTGTAGGTGACGGTGGCCTTGACGGTGAAGGGGACGTCGGCGCCCGACCACGTGCCCGGGGTCAGGGTCAGGCCGCTGATGTGGGCGTCCTTGGTGAAGCCGGTCAGCACGGTCGTGGCGGCGGACGGGGCGTCGGTCGACGCGGCCGCCCGGGTGACATTGCCGCTCTGCCAGGCGGTCAGGAAGGCGGTGGACGCCATTCTGATCTCGGCCGCCGTCACCGGGCCCTTCTTGACGGCCTTGCGGGTGGTGGCGGTGATCCCGTCGTCGGCGGCCGCCCCGCTGCCGTAGAGGCTGTAGGCGCCCAGCGCCCCGCCGACGACGGCCACGGCGATCACCCCGCCGAGTACGGCGGGCTGCTTCGTCTTCCGTCGCTCGGCGACGCGCCTTCTCTTGCCCACAGCCTTGAGTCCTCCGCCGTCCCCTGGTGCCCCGTGGTGACCTGTGATGCCCCCGTGTCCCTCGCTCCTCAACGAGAGACACCACCCTAGGGTCCCGTCCTGTGCGGAGCGACGTCAGCCGCCTGTTCGTAGCACAGCTGCGACGATCGGGCCCGCCGCCTGCCCTCCGTGACCGCCCTCCTGGGTCATGGCGGCGGCCGCCATGTCGTTGCGGTATCCGGTGAACCAGCTGTTGGACTTGGCCTGGCCGTCGACCTCGGCGGAGCCGGTCTTGGCCCCGATGCTGCCACCGAGCCCCGCCATCACCTGGGCCGCGGTGCCGCTGACGGCCGTGCGGTTCATCATCGCGCGCAGTTGGGCGACCGTACCGGCGGACAGTCCCTTCGCGGTGGCCAGTTCGCGGTTGTCGAGGGTGCGCGGCACGATGACCGGCTGCCGGAAGACGCCCGTCATCGCGGTGGCCGTCACCGACGCCATGTTCAGCGGGTTCATCTGGACCTGGCCCTGACCGATCATGTTGGCCGCCGTGTCCGGGCCGCCGGAGGCGGGCACCGAGCCGTCGAAGGACTCGATGCCGGTCTTCCAGTTGTTCTGCCCGAGTCCGAAGCGCTGCTGGGCCTCGTTGGTCAGGGAGTCGACCTTCACCGAGTCCGCGTAGTTCACGAACGCGGTGTTGCACGAGCGCGCGAAGCTGTCGGAGAGCGTGGCGTTCTCCTGCGGCTGCATGCCCGCGAGGTTGTGGAAGGTCTGGCTCTGCCAGACGCCGGTGGCCGTGCAGGGCGCGGGCCCGTTGGCCGTCGTGATGCCGTTGTCGATGAGGGTCGCCGCACTGATGATCTTCATCGTGGAGCCGGGCGCGAGTTTGCCGAGGAAGGCCGCGTTGAAGCCGTCCGCGCGGTGGTTGGCGACGGCGAGCACCTCTCCGGTGCTGGGCTTCACCGCCACCACGGAGGACTCGGCGTACTGGGTGACCGCCTTCTCGGCGGCGGCCTGCGCGTTCGCGCTGAGGGTCGTACGGACCTTGCCCGCCCGTCCCTTGGCGAGGGTGACCAGGGTCGTGTCGCCACCGGTGCCCTCGGCGCCGTGCCGGATCGACAGCTCGATGCCGGGCGTGCCGCCCGCCGTGTCGCCGTACTTCTCCCGGAGCGCGTCCAGGATCGGTCCCAGGGACGGGTACTTCTCCTTCGTCAGGACAACGTTGTTCCGGTCGACGGCCTCGATCGCCGGGCTCGCCGACTCGCCCGTGACCAGCGTGTCCCCGTCCTTCAGTTCCGGGTGGACGACGGAGGGCTTCCAGTCGACCAGTGCCTTGCCGGTGGTCTCGCCGCGGACGACGGTCAGTTCGGAGTCGTACGCGAGCGGCTTGCTCTTCCCGTCGTACGACACCGTGGCCTTGACGGAGAACGGCACCTTCGCCCCGGACGCGGTGCCCGGAGTGATCTTCACGTCGGTCAGGTGCGCGTCGTCGTGGTAGCCGGCGAGCAGCCCCTCGGCGGCCGACGCGTAGTTCGTGTACCCGGCCGCCTTCGCCGCGTCGCCCTTCTCCCAGGCCGCGAAGAACGCGCGGCTGGCCTCCTTGACCTCGGCGCCGCTCGGCGGCCCGGTCCTCACCGGGGCGGGCCCGTCGGCTCCCGTGCCGCCGTCCCCGCTGATCGCCGTCACCACGTTGTAGGCGCCGTACCCGGCGCCGCCCACCATCACCGCGAACACACTGCCTATGACGGCAGCCCTGGCCCCCTTGCGCATCGCGCGAATCCCTCCCCGCGAACCCTCCTCCGAACTTCTGAACGCGTTCAGAAAAGCCGGTCCACTCCGCACTGTAGGGGTGGACGGGACTCGTGGTGCGGACCTTCGCCGAATTGTTGCCCAAAGCATCGGGGCGTATCCGTGAACAAGGTTCACGGATACGCCCCGACGCTTCTTTTCGGCCAGTGGGGTCGGTCTAGACCCAGGTATCCAGCCACATACGTGACCGCCACTGTTCGATCGGGATCGCCGTGCCCGTGTACAAGGGCCAGAAATAGATGAAGTTGGCGCGATGGAGCGTTATGGAGCCCTGAGCAGGGCGTTTTGGCTCCGCCCGTAGTGCCGCAAGCCATCTGGGCCGCCCCTGGGCCGTGATCGTGAGAACCAGACGCTGGTTGTGTTGGCCAGGTGCGGCATTCTGCGCCGGCATCGGAGTGTAGGCCGCGTGGCGGTTCTACCAGCCGGTCAGGTCGACGAGGAGATCGCAGTGTGGGTCGTCCAGCGCCGGCCGCCGGTGCTGCTCCTCCTCGACGAGGGACGGCAGTGAAGCGATGAGCGCTGTGGCCGGCGTCTCGGCCAGCCGGATGTCGGCGCCGATGATGCCGGGCTGGTCGGTGCGCTGCACGTACAGACGCAACAACCCGTCGCCGTGCATCAGGAACCCGATCAGGAAGGGGTTCTCGTCCTCACCGGGATTCGAGAGGGCGTGCACGACGGTGAGCGCCCTGCCCTGTTCGGGCTCTGGGTCCGGAGTGATCTCCTCCGGCCGAAGGCGGATGAGGGTCATCCCCATGGCTTCGCCGACGTCGTCGTTGCTGTAGAGCTGGGGCCCGGTGAGGACGGCACGCAGCAGGCCGGGGATGTCGTACGGAGTCACCGTGTCGTTGGGGACCTCGTAGAGGAAGTCCCGGCCGCTCTCGTCCTTCCCGGCGCGGACGGCGATACGTACAGCGCCGGGGGCGGGCAGGACGCCACGCAGGCGGCAGTACTCGACGAGCGGAGCGTTCAGGAAGTACAGCAGGCGGCGGGTGATATCCGCCTGCTGTTCCCGGTCTTCAGGATCGGTCACGGATGCATCCAAGCGGGGCACTTGTTGTTCGGCTGATTACGGCAGAAAGCATTGATGACGCCGATCTTCTGTCCCCTGCCGGCGTCGTACAACCCGTCCGTCGTCTTTCTCGTGTACTGAACGATGACGGTGAACTTGACCTGCCTCTGCCGCCCAGGAGCACCAGTTTCCAAGGCAACCCCGTCGTACTCCAGGCGGCCGTGATGGTTGTCCCGGTCGACATTGCCGTGAAGGGCTGCGGCCAGCGTAGAGCACTTTTTGATGTTGTGACGGTGGGTGAAGTGGTTCCAGCCGAAGCTGGAATTGCCGAATCGGGTGACGATGTGACGGCCGTCGGGATCGGTCGTGTTGCAGTGCACCCGGCTGTCCCACGGGTGCGGTACGACCGGGCCCGGTCGGGCCTGCGCGGACGGCGCCGCGCCGGACAGTAGAGTCGCGGTGGTCAGGGCAATGGCCGCTAACGCCGTGATCTTCTTCATGGTGATGATCACATCACGGCCTGAGTGCCACTAACAGGCACCCTTGAGACGAACTGGTGTTCCATATTGGCCATATGGCATACCGAGGAGCGTATCGCTCCTGTTTCGAATCCTAATTTGAGTCCGGCACCGACTGGCGTATTCAGGTGGAGGGGGGCGCCGTACGGTGGTCTTTCTTGAAGGAGAATGGATCACTCCGGATAGGTCGCTGCTTGCTTGAGGCCGTCATGTCTTGAGGTAGTAGATGTTGTCGACGGCCTTACGGGTGCGTCCTTCACTGCTCGGCATGAGATGCGTATAGGTCCGAAGCGTGAACCCTGGATCGCTGTGACCGAGATATGAGCTCAGGGCCCGGATGTTCTCACCCGCGTCCAGTAGGACAGACGCGTAGAAGTGCCTGAGAGCGTGCATACCGTCCTCAGGTGCTGACGCGTACCGTTCACCCGCTTTTCGCGCCGGGATGACGCCTGCGGCGGCTAGAGCGGGCTTCCAGCGGTGATCGTTGAAGTGACTCACCCGGACGTGTCCTCCCTCGACTCCGCTGAAGATGAGCCGCTTGGTCACGAAGGGGCCGTCAGGTGTGCGCCACGGAAGCGTCACGTCGATCGGTTCGAACTCCTTCAGATGACCCCGCAGCACGCTAGCAACGGACTTGGGCAGCGGCACGTCGCGAGTCTTGCCACCCTTCGGCAGCGCGAACACGTACTTTCCCCGAATGCGCTTGAGTTGATGGCCCACGGTCAGCCAGCCGCCCTCGTAGTCGAGTTCATCGACTGCGAGGCCGAAGATCTCACCTTGCCGGAGTCCGCAACCCGCCCCGACGTCCACGGCAGCCTGGAAGCGGTGGGGGAGACCGGAGCGCACTGCGAAGACCTGTACCGGCGTCCACGGGTCGACGCGCGGTTTACCCGGCTTGGGGAGTGTGACCGAGCGGGCGCGGCAGGGGTTCTTGCTCAGTAGCCCGTCCTCGACCGCCGCGCTCAGAGCTGCGGATACGGTGCCGACGATGATGCGGCGGTGCGACTCCGCCGGCACGGTGTCCTCCAGATCGGCGATCCAGGCCCGGATGTGCTCGGGCTTGAACGAGCCGAGCGGGCGGGAACCGATGTGGGGGTATGCGTGCAGGCGGAGCCGACGTTCCGCAGCCTCACGACTGTTGATCTCGCCGGTGTGTGCCTTCACCCAGCGTTCCGCGTACTGCCGGAACGTCGTACGTGCGGTGCGCGGGTCGATGTACTGCCCGCGCGACATGTCCGCCTCGATCTGCACGAGCCACTGCTTTGCCAGCCTCAACTCCTTGTCGCGGAACGACTTGCTCTTCTCGGTTCCGTCCGGTCCGACGTACCGGGCCCGGTAGCGCAAGCCGGTGCCGTGGCGGTCGGTCTTGGCGCGGATGGTCTTGCCGTCGGAGTTGGTCTCGGTCTTGAACCAGCGGTCTTGGATGTGGCCGGCCATGTGGCGGTCATCCTCTCAACACGCAGCAGGGAGAGCCGCTGGTTAGCGGCTCTCCCTGCTGTCTATGGTGGCTGTTGGGCTAGGCGGCGTCTTGGTCGGTGCTCTTGCGTTCGGCCACATGGGCGAGCACGTCGGCGGGGTCGTAACGGATGTGCTTGCCGATGCGGAATCCGGGCGGGCCGACGCGCTTCTTACGCCACTGGTAGACGGTCTCTTTGGGCACTTCGAAGATCTCGGCGATGTCCTCGGGGGTGAGGTACCGATCGGGTAAGCCGCCACGGAGAGTGGCGCGGGGGTCGGGTTGAGCGGAACGGGTTCGGCTCATGGAGTCCTCGACAGTCGAGTCACGGTTCTGTTGGCTTCGGGATGTGTCGGGAGCCTGCGTGTGTCCGAGGTTCGGATTTCTGCGTCATTGCGTCATCAGCGTCATTCAGGCTTCTGACCTGAGTCTTTGCGTGACGCAGTGGCTAGGGCGTGCGTCATCGCAGCGTCATGGGCTGCGTCATCGGGTGACGCAGATGACGCAGGATGACGCAGAGTCCGCCGTCTGCGTCATGGCCGTAGTCGCAGGTCAGGTGCCGTTTTCTGGCTCGCATGACGCAGATGACGCAGCGTTTTCCCTCTTAGGACAAAAGAGGGGGTGGTGTCTGTTGCGGTGCGGTGCCGCTTCAAGCGCGAAGAAGGAGCCGCTGCGCGGCGCGACCGTCGGGCGGCGTTCGCCGAACAGCAAGAAGAGCACGCCATCCGCCGGGGCCGGTGCTCTTCTTGCTTGTCCGGGCGAGAGTGCGGATCGCTGGTCAGAACACCCGCGCTTGCTCGTGCGGGGATGAGGTGACCGTGTGGGTCATTTCCAGGTAGCGGCCCTCGCTGGTGCGGCCGGTGTCGATGAGGACACCGCGTGCGGCCAGGGTGGGTTGGAGGCGCTTGAGCCGGTCGGAGAGGACTTTGCCGGTGGTCGGCCACCCCTTGGGTAGGGCGCGCAGTTCCTCGCCGCTGTAGAGGAGGCCGAGGCAGTGCAGCCACTCGGTGGAGGTCATCCGCTGCGCGCTGCCCGGCTCGATGGTCTCGGCGTGCCGCAGGACGGTCTGGGCGAGGAGGTCGCCCTCGATCACGTCGTCGTTCAGGTCGTCCAGACTGGCCCGGTACGCGGGAAGCGCTCCGAGGCCGGTCGCGGCGTCGAGCTGCGCGCACAGGCGGGCGAAGTCCGCCATGCGCAGATCCGTGGGCGTCTCCGCCGCAACGGCGCGGACCTTGACGGTGAGGTCCAGGAGCGAGCCGAGGACGACGGGCAAGGCCTGTTCGTACTCCGCCCACAGTTCCGCCTCGGTGCGCCGTACCCGGGGCCGCTCCAGGCGCAGGGGCAGGAGCCGTTCGGCGAGGTCGGGGCGGATGACGCCGACGTCGATGCCGGTCAGGAGCAGGGGCCGGCGGTAGCCGACGCGGAAGACGTCGCCGTCGGTGAACAGGGCCCGCTTGACGTTCTCGATCCCGGTGACGATGCAGCACATGGCGTCGGACAGTTCCGGGGTCAGGTGGGAGAGGTTGTCCAGGGCGGTGATCCATCCGGCGGCCACGGCCGCGATCAGGTTCTCCTCGTCCTTAGGCGCCCGGCGCAGGTCACCGCTCATGCCCTCAACGATCCGGACGAGCATCCGCCCGCCCGTGGACTTGCCCGCGCCCTGCGGCCCGGTGAGGAACGGCGCGGGCACGGGTACGGACGGTTCCAGGCAGCCGAGGAGCCAGGCGATGGCCAGGCATTCGGTCTCCGCGGTGGCGAAGTTGCACAGCCGCATGAGCAGGTCGATGCCCTTGCCGTCGGTGTCCTTTGTCGGCACGGGGAGTTCGCCGGTGAGCTGCGTCCGGCGCCAGCACACCTCGCGCGGGTCCGGGGTGAGCACGTCCCAGCCGGTGGGGTGGATGCGGACGGACTGCCCGTCGTCACGCCCCAGGTCCAGCCACGTCGCCCCGTCGATCCCGGGGGCTACGCGGATGTGCACGGCCTGGACGTCCTCGGTCAGTGCGAGTGCTTCGATCAAATCCAGTGCTTCCTTGAGCGCGGTCCCGTTGAACACGCCGATCCCGTCCTTGAACAGGCCGACCATGAGTTCCTGCCGGTGGCTGCCCGTGGTGCCCTGCGAGCGGATCGGGCGGGCCACGGGGTGCCCGTTGCGCTGCGCGTACACGGTCCCGTCGGCAGTGCGGAAGTACCGGAAGTGGGCTTGGGCGTAGTCGGTGATGATCTCGCGGGCGGGAGTCTTGTCGTCCTCAGACATGGCTAAGTCCCAACCTGGTCAGGGCGTTGGTCCACGCGTCCGCGCAGTGCCGGGCGGTCTCACCCTTGGCCTGAGCGGCGTTGAACAGCCGAGCGGTGTGCGCGTCGGTGAGGCAGCCGCACCGGCCGTGCGTGGACAGCACGGCGAGGAACGTCCGGTAGACGGTCGCGTGCACCGCCTGCCGGGCCCCCGTGATGCGCTGCTCTGCCATGGCGATGCCCCGGTCCAGATAGGCCGGTGTGCGGTGCGGGCACCGGCCCCGCTGGCCGCTCAAGGGCACTGAGAGCGCCTGTGGCGCCCTGCGGGCCGCAGGCGGCTCCTTTGCTGCCAGCGCCCTTACAACGTCCGGGAGAGCGGCTGCGGCGCCCTCGCCGGGTCCGAGCCAACGGGCGTACGCCATAAGGGACTTGATGTCGACGCCGGGCCGGACCGCGTTGGCGGACGGCATGGTGCCTCGGTAGATCCAGTGCTCGCCCCGGGTCGTCGGCACGGTCCGGGTGGCGGGAAGGGTCTCGCGGGCCCACGCGATGGCGTCCGTGTTGTCGAGGTCGACCACGGTCACCCCGGCGCCGCCGGGGTGGTAGGCGAGCGTCGCAGCGCTGCGCCACGCCGGCGCCCACGCCGGGGAGCCGATGACGCCGGGGTCCGTGGTGGCGGCAGCCCAGCCGTGGCACGGGTACGGGCAGAGGCACGGTCCGGGGGTCCGCATGTTCGGCCGGCCGCCACACGCGTTCCGCGCGCAGACCGGGCAGTTCCCGAACGGCAGCTTCCCCCGGCGCAGCGGCAGGGCGGGTACGCCCTGCGCCGCGAGGCTGAGAGCGGCGTCCACGTGCTCGCTCACGCGGCCACCGCCTTGGCGCGCAGGCTGTAGCGGGCGTGGGTGCCAGTCCAGCGGGCGTAGGCGGGCGGGATGCACTCGCGGATGCCGTCGCGGTTCATCCACGGGACGCTCATGACGTGGCGAGCGTGGTCGACGCCGGAGAAGTTGCCGACGAACTGCCCGTAGTGGCCGGGCGGGATCGGGCGGCCCATCTTCGCCTGCGGAACGGTGTGTGCGGGGTGGTGGGGCTGCGGGAGGGTGAAGCCGCCGCCAGTCTCGAAGAACCGGTGTCGGTAGGTGGCCAGGTGGAACATCGGCCCGCACAGCATCACCGGGTCACGCAGCTTGGGTACCGCCCCGCCCACGTTCTCGATCACCCACGGCCGCCCCGTCGATTCGAGAGCGGCCCGGGTCGGGCTGATCAGGTCAGGGTGGGCGTTGCCCTGGATCCGCTGGCAGTCGCTGTCGAACTGGCACGGCGGCGAGGCGTGGATGAAATCGAACTCCGCGCCGTGGGCAAGGACGTAGGCGATGGCGTCGGCCTGGACGAACGGGTACGGGTAGCGCGGCTGCGGGGCGATGTCGACTCCGGTCACGTCGAACCCGGCGTCGGCGTAGCCCTTGCCGGCGCCGCCCTGGCAGCAGAACAGATCCAGTAAGCGGGGCCGTCGGCCGCGCACTCGCCGGATGCGGGTGGGTTGCGTCATGCTGGATGTCTCCAGTTCCTTAGGTGGGTTGCTGGTGTGCAAGGGCGGCCCCGGACTTTGGCGAGACGGGGGCCGCCCTCAGTAGATGAAGGCTTCGACCTGCTTAGCGAGCACTCAACTTGGCTTTTCAAGCGGCGTGATGTGCCCTACCGCGACCTCAAGGCCGTCTAGATGCGGTGCGGCGGACCTCGTACTCTGCGCACATGGAGTGGGGGACTCTCGGCGTTGCGGCAGTGGGTGCGTTCTTTGGAATCGGGGCGACGGTCATCACCGACGCCCTTCGCTCGCGGCGGGAGAAGGATCAACGATGGGCCGACACCAAGCGGCTCGTCTATGCGCGCTTTCTGACCGCGCTGGCCCAAGCGCACAGCCGCATGGTCATCGTCGTCGCGCGGGGGGAAGCCGACGGCGTACGTCGACAGGCGGTCCACGATGCGTTTCATCTGGATCCGCAGCACTCCGACGCGAAATCCGTGCTCAGGGAGTTGGGTTTGGTTGCGCCGGATCATGTCTATCGCGTTGCCCTGCCGCTCTACGAGCAACTACGCAGGGTCCGCGACACACTCGCTTCGGAAGTGATGAGCATCGAGACACCCGAATACAGACAGGTCACGATCCCGTTCTTTCAGCAGATGGAGGCTCTCCAGCGGCTGATGCGGGATGATCTGCGACCGTCCTCTCGGCGCAGCGGTGGTACAGGACTTGAGCCGGGACGCTCTACGCCCCATGGCTAGCTGTAGAAGCGGTTGCGTTTGATCACGGCCTTGCGGATGTTGACCGTCGTCCCGCCCTTGGGGCCGGACGCGCTGAAAATCTGTACGGCGATCCATCCGCCGAAGATGACGGCGGCCAGGGTGATCAGTTGGGTGATGAGCGCGGTCAGTGCCGCGATGAACGTCGTCAGGACCAACAGGCCACCGCATACCGCGGCGAATCCGATGCCGCCGAGGGCGATGTTCACGGCCGTGCGGGATACGGCGGGCTTGGCCGCGAGTGGTTCCGGCTGGGCGGGGTTGATGGCGTATCCGGTAACGACCCGCCCGTCGGGCAGGACGATGCTCGCCACCGTCGGGACGCTGCCCGGCTGCACCGGTATGAGGGGTGCCGGCGTCGCGACGGCCGGGGCGAGTGGAACGGGTTGGTGGACTTCCACGGCAGTCACGGGCTGGCTGTTGGTGGGGTGCTCGGGGTACATGCGGAATCCCTTCCGATGCTCGGTCAGGGAGGCGGAGCCACCCCCTTGCGGGGTGGCTGTAGAGGGGGTTTTCGGGGTCTGACCTGGACTGCCTCCCTGACTTCCTGCACGATCATTCACACAGGTCAGGGCCAGGGAGGCAGGTCAGGGAGGCGGTCAGGGAGTTCTCCCTGCCTCCCTGACCCGGGCAGGGTCGGCTCCCTGTCATCCGTCGACGGAAGCGGAACCGTCCGCGTCGCGGTTGGCGAGGGCGCGGGTGAGGCGGTCGCGGCTGACGACCATGACGCCGTCGGACTTGTAGGGCTCCGCGCCGGCGTCGTCCAACACGCGCTTGAGGTCCAGGAACGACCAGCCGCCGTAGGCGTCCGCGTTCAGCGTCGCGAGCCGCGTGAGCACGTCCTTCGTCCGGACGCGCGGAGCGTCCCCGACCGCGTTGGCGATGTCGGCGAGCGGGTCACGGTCCTCGCCGCGGTCGATGACGGTGAGGGTGGTGACTCCGTCGCGCAGGGCCTTGGCGCGGTCGATGATGGCTTCGGCCGCGTCGTCGTCCACGTAGTGCGTGCGCACGGTGATGGACGACTGGCCCTTGGGGATGTCGATGCCGGACGACGCGACCACGAGCGTTCCCTGATCCAGCCCGGGGCGCAGCAGGTTCGGCGCCGCGCCGCCGTCAACCGCCTTGTCCCCCAGCGCCATCCGGGCCTGCGACTCGGTTCCCAGCGCGAGGGAGGCGCGGGTGTGGGCGCCCTCGCGGACCAGCTTGGGCAGGTTCTGATCGGTCGGGTCCTGGGTGCCCTGCCACATCAGCACGTTCACGGCACGGCCCTGGTTGTGGATCTTGCGGACGGCCATGAAGTACCGGGACGTGGCCTTGGAACCGCCGTAGGGGCGGCCTTCCTCGTCCTTGACCGGGCACATGAACGCGACCTGCGCCTCATCGACCAGCACGATCAGCGCCGGGAACTGCGTTCCGGGCGGGGCCATCATGCGGCGGTTCATCTCGCCCACGGCGCCTTCGACCATCTCGGTCACCTGGATCACGTGCTCATCCGTCGGACCCTGGATCAGCGTGGTGGCGAGCCCGTCGAACATGGCCCAGTCACCGAGTCCCTTGAGGTCCCCCAGGAGGAACTGGACCGACTTGTCGAGTGCGAGCCACAGTGCGAGGGAGCGCAGGGCGACGGTCTTGCCCTGGTTCGACAGGCCCGTGATCAGAAGGTGCCGCTGATACAGGGAGAGGGCTGCTGCGTCGCCGCGCAGGTCCTGCCCCCATGGGGCGCGGCCCTTGGCGTAGTCGGCGGTCATCGTCTCGTCGGTGACCAGCGGAGACGGCCCGATCGGCTCATCCAGCGCACCCGAGTCGGCCACCCACAGCCGGACCGTGCGGGCGGCCTGCGGGATGGTGATGAACACCTCGTGCTCGTGCCGGGTCAGGTTCTCCGCGAGCTTGCGCCGACGGTTCTGCACCTCGTTCGTCGACACCCCGGACGGCAGGGTGACGTCGACCTCGACGCCGCATCCGGCGATCCGGATCGGCCCGAGCATCGACGCGCCGGCATCCCCCATCTCCTTGATCGCGTTACGGAGCGCGGGGACGCCGAGGTCACGCAGGGCCTTGACCACGATCGACGGGGTGATCGGCTCACCCTCGCCCGATCGGACGTTGTCGGGCAGGGCCCAGGCGGGTGCGGCCTGCTGCTTGCTGCCCACGGCCCATAAGGCGAGCAGAGCCAGGAACGGGCCGATGGCGAGGGCGGGGCCCCACACCACCTGAACAATGGTGATGAGCAGGTTGATGAACTCGATCGTGGCCATCAACGGGGTGACGACCTGCGTGACGTCCTTCGTCGCGATCGCCATCACGACCCCGAGCGCGACCAGCGAACCGACACCCATACCGGCACTGACAGCGACGCCCTTGGCTGCATCGAGCGGGGAGTGGAGGAGGTCCATGCGGCGGCGGTGGCGGGCCTCGCGGAAGTGTTGCCCGCGCTCCTCCCACTCCGCGGCCACCTCGTGGTTTCCGGCGGCTTCGGCGGCGCGGAACATCCGCTCGTAGCGGGATGCGGTCCGCCCGTCCCACGTCCGCTTCGCCGCGATCCTCGCCCCACCGGCCACGTAGAGGGTGTGCCGGGCGACGGCACGAGCGGTCGTCTTGGTGGTCTCGTGCGTGATGGTGGTGCGGATGGCGCGGCCGGAGCGGATCCACAGCGGGACAGGTGCGGCGGGTGCCGGGTCGGGGACCACGGTCAACGTGGTCACGGGCGCCGGGTTGGTGTCTTTGTGCAGGTGAACGACGTTCTCACTCATGGTGAAACGGACTCCTGACCACCCCAGAACGGGGTGAAAGTGAAGGGGAGGAATGCCCTGCGGGCCGGTGGCGCGGTGCGGGTCACCACCAGCCGGACGACTTCTTCGCGGCCTTGGCGCGGGCGGCCTCGGTGACGACGCGCTGACGCTCGATCTGCAACGCCGTCATCTCCGCGATCAACCGCGTCTCCGCCGACGTCGAGACCGACTCGATCCGGTTGTCCGCGCGGCCGGTGCTCTTGCCTCGCATCACCCGGTACGAGCCGCCGGCGAGAGCGGCAAGCATCTGGCGCCGCTCCGAACCGGTGAGCGGCCACAGTTCACCGCGGCGGACGGCTTCGAGCTTCCGGTTCGTCTCCCGGATCGCACGGTCAAGGCGGCGGGTGTCGGGCTTGCCCATGGTCAGACCGCCTTTCCAGCGTTGGGGGCGAGGATCAGGTGGATGTCGGCGAGCTGGACGGTCGAGCCCTGCGAGCGCAACCATGCGGCGACCTCGCGGGTGACCCGGTCCCAGCAGAAGGAGACGGGGACGGTGACGGTTCCGTGAGCGAACGCGCGGCCCTCGCCCGGCACGCTCACATACACGTGCCACGTGTATTCGATGCTGCCCGGAGCAGCGTTGGCGCTGGTCACAGCAGAACTCCAAGGGAGTGGAGGGAGGTTCAGGCGGCGCGCTGCCCATCGGGGCAGGCGCAAGGCACGCAGGCCCCGAGCGAGGACGGGATGACGTATCCCGCATCGCGCCGGCAGGACGGGCAGGTGCGGCGCGCGGCGTTGGCCTGGGCCAGCGCCGCCCACTTCGCCGCCGTCATCGGGCGGACGGACTTGGCGCAGTCGATGCGGTAGAGGTAGGCGACCAGCGGCCCGCGGCGGCGGCGCGGCCGTTCGAGCGTCGCGGCCACCGACTGTCCGCCGGGCCGCAGGCCGCGGGCCCGGAGTTGGCGGCGGGTGGCGTAGCCGTCCGGGGCCAGGCGCCACCGGAACACCGGCAGCGCGGCCATCACGCCACGCGCTTCCACGCCGCCCGCAGCCGGACTTCAGATGCGGAGTGGCCGGCGGTGCGGAATCGGGTGGCCATTTCCCGGTAGGACAGGGCAGGAACGCGGCTGGTGCGGATCTCGTCCACGACCGCGTCCAGTTCGGCATCGGTGAGCGCCGGGCCCGATTCCAGGGCAGTCAGGGGCTCGGTCGGTCCCCAGATGAGGAGCTCCCAGCGGGGTGTGACGTCGGGCGTGACGCGGTGCGTCACGCTGGTCAACGCCCTTCCGGTGTCCTCTCCCGTCCGGGCCGCTTCCAGCGTCGACCACGCGTCGGAGAGCCGTTTGGCGGTGTCGGCCTGGACCCGAGCGACGCGCGCCCCGGCCTGCGTCACGGCCGTCAACCGGGTCTCCTCCGTGCTGGCCTCCGCCCGCAGTCGAGCACGGGCGACGGCTGCTTCGTCGCGGGCTTCCTGCTGGATACCGGTGATGGCGGTCAGTGCGGCCGGGGTGAGCGCGGTCCGCTCCCACAATCCGTGGACCAACCACAGGGCCTTCGCCGCGAGCGGCAGCCACGCCACTGCAAGCCAGGCACCGGTGTTGGCTTCCGCGGTGAGGGCGTGGGCGATCAGGACTCCGGTGGCCAGCAGCCCGAACGACCAGCCGACCGCGGTCACCGCGTTCGAATGGTCGCCCTGCGCGGCGAGGCGTCGTTCGTAGGCGAGGGTGGCGAGCCATCCCCCGTCGATGCCCAGACCGACGACGAGCGCGACCGGCCACGGCATCGCCGTGCCCAGCCACATCACGACCACGGCCAAGGTGAGGACCAGAGACACCGCCGTCACGGCGACGGCGGGCAGAGCGGTCGGGCGGGCCATCACGCCACCTCCGCCGGGATCGTGCCAGCGGTGCGGTTGGTCAGCTTGGCCCGCTCCGCGAGGACCCGGGCCAGTGCCCGGCGCACCCGGCGGGTGTCGACCTCGTTCGGGGCGTGGTCCATGGCGATGATCTGCGCGTCAATCAGGTCGACGTCCGCGAGGATCGCGGGCATCTCCACCTCGATCGCGTCCAGCTCCGCATCCGTCGGCTCCATGAAGTCGGCGAACGCGGTAACAGCTTCCTGAACAGTGACGATGGGGTTCATTGGGTCGTGTTCCTCTCACGCAGGAACGGCCCGAACAGCGGCCCCGGTGTTCGAGCACCGGGGCCGCGCGCCGTTGAAGTCGGGAGATCCGGCTCCCCTCGACGCTGCTCGTACGAGACGAGCAGCGGAGGCAACCGGCCGCAGCACGAAATGCCGCGGTAAGCAGTAGTCGTGCGGTGTGTCTCCTCCGGGAACACGAGCTCCCGTTTCAGGCATATGGAGACGTGACCTTTCGGTCTCAAGCCGTCCCGAGTGACAAGGGTCGGGTCCGCCCTCGGCCCGCTCTATCCCGGGCCCCTTGACCTCGAATCGCCCCGAAGAGGGGCGCACCGCGGTCCAGCACCCGTTGTTCGGCCGAATCAACCGGCGGGCACATCCCTAAGGTTCCCTAGGGTTCCCTGCGGTGTCAAGCGGTAGGGTAGGGAACCTCAGGGAAGTGACGACAAGGAGCAAGCGACATGGCAGGCCAGGCCGACAACCGGGCGCCGTACGCGAGGATTGCCGCCCACTACACCGAGCTGATTACGTCTGGCCAGCTAGAGCCAGGAACCCTCTTGCCGAGCATCAAGAACCTCGCGGAAGAGTGGAAGGTCAGCACCGCTACAGCCGAGAAGGCCCTGCGTAAGCTGCGAAACGAGGGGCTTGTCCGAGGCATCCACGGAATCGGCACTGAAGTCCTGGACAGGCCGGCCCCGATGTCTTCGGGGTCCCAGCGACAGGACCGGGGACGTCGCACCGGGTCTAGCTGGGGGGCAGGCGAGCGATCCGACTCGCACGCGGCGGCCGTGGTGCCCGCGCCGGCCGAGGTAGCGCAAGCCCTGGACATCGAGCCGGGGTCGGATGTCGTACGCCGCAGCCGCGTGTACCGGGACCGCCACGGCATCGTGGCTCACAGCACGTCATGGATTCCCGCTCGGTACGGGAAGCTGATCCCTCAACTGGCGTCAAGCGAGCGTCTGACCGGGGGAACCTCACTCCAGCTCATCGCCCAGCTGACCGGTCACCCGATCAGCCACCGCATCGACACGGCCTCAGCCCGTCTCCTGACGCCCGAATACGCGCGACTTCTGGAACTCCCCGACAACAGTTCGTCAACCGAACCGGTCGTCGTCATGACGGCAAAATTCGTCGACAGCGAGGGCAACATCGTGGAGTACGGCGTGGACCTCGGGGGACCCGGGCGAACATGGCGCACGGAATCGGAGGTCACCCCGTGACGGTCGCGGAAGGCACGCTCGCGAGCGCGCTCGAAGACCGACCGGGAGCCCTGCTTACGGCCCACCGTGCTGGCACAATCACGCACGAAGCCGAAGCAGAGGTGGCCGCCATCTCCCGAGCGATGACGAGACCGATGTCCCCGCACTCTCCGTTCTGCGTCCTCATGGCCGGACTCCCCGGCTCCGGCAAGACCACACTTTCTCGCGCTCTCACCGATCGCGGATTCGTACGGTTGTGCCCAGACGAAGAGATGTACCGCCGCCACGGCGTGTACGGAGTCGATTTCCCCCGGGGGACGTTCCCCACCCTGGAACGGCCAGTTCTCGAAGACGTGGCGGTCGAACTCCGGGAACATCTCAAGGCAGGGCATGACGTAGTCGTTGATCACGGCTTCTGGACCCCGGAGGACCGAGCCAAGTGGCGAGCTGTCGCCACCGACGCTGGCGCCACCCCCGTTGTCGTCTACCTCGCCGCCAGTCACGACGAACTGTGGGCGAGGATCAGCAAGCGCAACGAGTTTCACGCGGACGATCCCAACGCCATCTACTTCTCCGAGAGCGACCTACAGCGGTACCGCCGCCGGTTCTTCCCTCCCGCAGCAGACGAACCTCATCTGGTGTTCGACGGCGATCCGGCAGCCGTGATTGCCGCACTGGAAGCACCTGGCCTTTGATGAGTGCCAAGAGTGCATTTCGATAGGCGACCGTCTGAATGCGAAGAAGGCTGAACTGGATCATGGCGTCCATAGAGTCACCGACTACCTATGTGCAATAAAAGAGTCCCGGCTCCGTAGAGCCGGGACCGTGCGACAGTGAGGCAAGGCGCGGTCTAACTCGCCGACGATGACAGCTCCTCCGGGGTGCGATCTTGCTGCATCCGCGAGCTTCGCAGTTGCTGTATTTCATCTAGCATTTCCTGACGACGCCTCTTTTCGTCGCCGAATGCCATGACCCTCTCGACGAATGCACCTATGAGGATCGAGAAGAATCCGATGTTTGCGGTCAGCGAAACGAATTCAGCCAGGCCGGTGTACGGCTTCCGCTCCGAGGAAGCCAGCCAGTTGATCAACGACATCTCCGCCAAGATGTGACTGAGGGCAACCAGGATCCAGAAGAAGTACAAGAAGTAAAGTGCTCGACTTCTGGATTTATTGTGATGCAGTCTCTGGCTTCTCCCTTCCCGAGCCGCTTCCAATGCTTCCTGAATCGGCCGCCTCCACTCGGCGGAGAGCCTGGTGAAAATTTGACTGAATTCAACGGATGCCACTAGTAGGACAACGGGGATTACGGTTACCATCGCCGAGGCGTATTCTTCGTTCATTTTCATGTGTATCATTTCTATCGCCATTTACTGCTCTCCCTTGCTGCTTGATCGATCATGGATTGTATATGTCGGGTCGAGTGAGTGAGTGAGTGGGGCGGTGCAGGTTCTTCAGAAGTGCGTCACTGTATGAGCGTGTTGATCGATCGGGTCGTTGAACTCAGAAGCGCCGAGCTTCCTTGGGCCGCGCGGCGCCTTGCATATGGGATCTGGCGGGCAGTTGGCAT
Source organism: Streptomyces sp. NPDC021080 (assembly GCF_044333225.1). Taxonomy (NCBI): domain Bacteria; kingdom Bacillati; phylum Actinomycetota; class Actinomycetes; order Kitasatosporales; family Streptomycetaceae; genus Streptomyces; species Streptomyces sp. NPDC021080. The sequence continues at coordinate 451,751 of NZ_JBIRQM010000008.1, forward strand.
CAACGTGTACAGACGCCGAGCGACAGCTACGGAACATCGATGTCTGGCACAGGCCTCGCCGCGCCTGACCAAGATGGCGTACGGGCGTCAGCACGCGCCTACGGATCAGAAGGTTGCAGGTTGGAATCCTGCAGAGTGCACACAGGTGAGAGGCCCCGGAGCGATCCGGGGCCTCGTGCGTTTCGCAGACGCACGGCAGCTAGGTACAGCAACGGGCCCGGAGACGGGCCCATCGCGGAAGCCAAGCATGTGAGCCCAAGCCGACCGCTGGTGATGTCAGCCGGAACAGGTGTCTACGACAGAAGGCGGCGAGCCTGTTCGATCGCGTGAGCCCCTTGTTCGATCACGGCATGCGTCTCGGTCCCAAGCTGCCGAACACCTCGGGCGAGATCGAACACTCTTCCGATCGCATTGGCGATAGCTGCTAGTCGCTCTCCGAAGCCATGCCGCCCGGCTTCCTGCCTAGCCTCGGGGTTGCGTGCGAGAGCCCCCAGAAACGCATCCAGGCTCTCCTCAACGGGAGCAGCACCAGTGATGCGGATGAGGTCAAGGGTTTGAAGCAGGCGATGGAGATGGTGCAGCAGGAGAAGCTTGGCCGCATTCTCAATGCTGGATGCACGGATGTCGTCCATGAGCGAGGTCACGGACTGGATCAGTGCGTCGACCTCCTCGCGGGGAATGACAGGTTCAGGGTTGTAGCGGTGGAGGTGACGAGAGCAGGTCCCAAGAGACTGCACGGCCGCGCTGTTGGGCACGTCTCCCCCTGCAGCCAAGACTTGGAAAGCCTGCTGAAGAATGAAGCTTCGGCTGGCGACGTGGGACAGGAACGTCTCAACCTTGTCCAGGTGCTCAAGAAGGTGTTCCTTCTCCTCTTCGTCCTCATCCAGCGCATCCACGGCAGTTCGAATACTCGCCGGAAGCTCCATCAGCCGCGCCATGGCCATGTGCGCTTCCGGCGAAGACACTGACGCTTCCGGAACGAGGAGCCTGACCATTGCGTCCCACGCCACCGTGTTCGGGGGCGTTCGATGCAACTCGATGAGCAGGGTCCGCAAGCGGCCGGCCGGGTTGTCCTCGTACTCGGGCATGGTGCGAGGGTAGCTTCGCGCAACGACAGTGCCGAGAGTTCCGCTACACCGGCTCTGACGTGCAGGCGCTCTGCGCTACCACGATCGTTCCTCCGTCTCAGTTTCCGTCTCATTCACCCCCGTCCGGAGCCGTCCACGGTGGTTCACGAAACGAGCGCGAGTACGGGAATGAACGAGGCTGAACGACCATGGATCACGCTCTGACCAGCACGAACAGACCTCGAAAGCGAGGGTGGCGCAAGTCACCGGGTGCTCGAATCCCTCCGCTGCCGCCGATATGGGAAGGGGCCGACTCAATGAGTCGGCCCCTTCCCATATCTCCGTCTCGGTTGATCCCTAGTGCTCTGACCGCGAAGGTTCGCCGGGTTGGTGGTCGTGACGGTTGGATGTGCGGTGACGTCCATTCCGACCGCAGGAGCCGCCGTGGCCGA